>NZ_JBEIAB010000035.1:0-10730 GCF_040240345.1 Brenneria sp. g21c3
TGGATATTACAGTGCACTAAGACCGCACGAATATAATGGTGGGTTACCACCAAACGAATCGGAAAACCGATACTGGAAAAACTCTAACGCGGTGGCCAGTTTTTGTTGACCACTACAGTATAGCCGGTCCAACTGCAACCTTATAAGGTTTCAATACTTCATAAGTAGATAGTGGTTTTTCTAACGTATGATTTGGAAGGGCTCGCCCTTCAAACGAGGATCCTGCTGGTGACAAGAAAGTCCCTGTATCACGGAAACCACTTCCATCAGTCCACCCACCATAACGATTCACCTTAGTTCCAGGCATGAGAGTTTTTTTAGTTGAAATAACAAAACCACGATTAGGCGGCCAAGCACCATTTCCCATGAATTTCTCTAACGCGGCCCAATCTTGCTTTTTCCATAAAGCGTATGCCTTGGCTGCTTCAGTTCTGGAAGCAAACTGCCGTTTATTTGATTTTGCCTGGAAATCATTCCAACTGTTCTTACATGACAACCCCAACGGGTCGATCCAAGTCAGCGCATTCGGCGCATACTGGTAAAGGTTTAATCCACCAAGTAGCCCAATCGGATCAGGATAAGCAATCTGCCCATCCTCGGGATCGTACTCAGGGCCTTTAAAGAAATCATTTCCACCTAAAGGACTACGAGGTTCAAGTTCCTTGACGCCAGTTATTCTTCAAACTTTAAACCCTCCTGATAATGAATCTTTATTAAGTCCCATATCCCTCTCAATAGCCCTGGCTCTCGCTCTGGTTATTGTGATTTCTTTTGCATTACCCGCATGAGGGAAATAATAGGTCGCTAATTAATTAATCTCAAAGGTTCAAGCTACCATAATGTGTTACACGGGAAGTCCAGAATTAATGTTATTTTTTATAGGGTTTGGAACCATCCCATAGTTGTTCAGCTAACCCGGAAATACGTTCTTCCTCAACCAGTCTATCCCGCCATACTTTCGGGATTCCAGAGTAGCCATACAGAGCCCCTGCAATTTGTCCAGCCGTGGCTGCGACGCTATCGGCATCGTCAGCCAGATTTGCAGCCAATAAAATAGCATCATGAAAATTCGATGTATTCCAAACAGCCCACAACGCTGCTTCAAGCGTGTCAATCACATATCCGCTAGAGCGAATATGTTCCCGGGTTTTATTTTTGTAAATTCCCGCATTAATTAGCGCTGTTCTGGCATTCAAAGGGCAAGTTTTTGTTGCCAGGGCCTCAGATTTTTCCGCGCCATTAAGTAAATGATGCAGTATCATTCCCAGCAGACGGCAGCAGTCCATAGACTCTATCGCTCCATGAGTGGCCTTACCTTGTAATTCAGATTGTGCCAGGGTATGTAGTAAAGAATGACGATGAAAAATAGCAGCAGGAGCCAGACGTATTATTGCCGCGTTTCCAGCTGTGTGCGCATCATTATTGCCGAACCACTCATCCCCATGTTGCAGGTAAGCGTCCAGCGCGTGACGAGTTGCATTGCCGATATCAAAACAAATGCCATTCGAACTGTTTGTACCATAGTGATACCAGTTCACTAAACGATTTCTAAAATCGGTCACGTTTAGATCATGGCAGTATACGTAAGTTTCGGCCAGGCAAAGCGCCATAGACGTATCATCTGTCCATTCCCCCGCTTTAAGTTGGAATGGACCACCGCCAATCATATCATCGACGTATTTTTGGTCGCGAGGTAAAAACTCAAGCGTGGTGCCAACTGCATCACCTGCCGCAAGGCCGACAAGAGAGCCTTTCGCTCTGTCCAGTAATTTTTCTTCACTCAGCTGCGGCCCGACGGAATGTAGCCAGTCTGGTAAATCGGACGGTTCGCTAAGCCACCGATTATAATCCAGGTGCAGACCACATTCTTCCTGAAAAGCCTGATGATAACCATCAGGTATTACGTATGGGTAATTCTCATGAATAAAATTTTTTAAAGAGGAAACATCTGTATGCAAATCTAACAAAATAACCTCCAACTAGATAGCGTGTATGGTGTGGACTCTGGTCGAACATAACCAGACATACTAAAAAAACATATCAGTGTCAGACCGTACTAAATGATATGAGTTGATAAATATCTAATACGAGTCATCTATGAAATTAAATCATCAGCACCATTACCTTTCATTAGTAAATCATAAAGACTATTAGAGATGAAAACAGCATCCTCAATATCAAGATTTTTGAATCCTACTTTATATAGACCATAACCATCACCTTCTGTTGCATAAAATATTACCTGACCCCTTTCGTCATCACCTATGGCTATTGCATCAGGAATATATTTTTGAATATGGTAAGATTCATTCATCTCAATACATCCTTCAGCGCCCATATTCTAATATATGACTCGCTTTGTACTAAAATTTTAGCTTCTGAAACTTGAGATATAAAAAATGTACTCTTCAGGAATATCTTTTTCTGAGAAAAAATCTCGCATTTTTTTATTTCTTCATCCGAAGAACCTGGATTTTCAACTTCCAATTTGAAGCCTTCATGAAGTTTCGATATATTAACCCCCATATAAACTATATCCTGTTATAAGGAACCTTTAACTTACATTAATGCGCCATCAATATAAAATGTTCGGCGCATACTGGTTCAGGGCGGTGCCTCTAATTAGTTGAATCTGATGTATAATGCTCGCTTTTTGAGATTCTCGAATGGCCAGTGTTCATGTTCGTTGCCCCGGTATCAGCCCGCTTAGGTTTATCGCCATGTTCAGACCCCTAAGGGACACGACAGATTCCGCTGTCGTGATTGCCATCGCGTGTTTCAGCTTACCTACCGCTATGAAGCGCGAAAGCCGGGAGTCAAAGAGCAAATCGTCGATATGGCCTTCAACGGCGCTGGCGTTCGTGATACAGCCAGAACCCTGAAAATCGGTATGATAACGAGAGATGACTGGGGCAGTTATGCCAGAGAGGTGCCGAAGGAGAACCATCTGACCGGCAAAATATTTACTCAGCGCATTGAACGTAACAACCTGACGCTGAGAACCCGAATAAAAGGCTCGCCCGGCGAACCCTCTGCTTCTCGCGCTCTGTAGAACTACACGAAAAGGTCATTGGCATCTTGATCGAAAAATTCATGTTCTACTAATTGGACGCATTACCTGTTTCGGTATGACAAAATTTCTAATAAAATATTTTAGCATGGCAATTCTATTAAATATTGACGGAGTCGTTTAATTAACTCGGGATCATCTAGGCAATCTAAAGGACGGATATTTTCAAGCGTTTTTACTTTTCGCTCCATCCATTCAAGCCCTCCTTTTAACCCTATTTTCCCATTTATAACAATAGCCATGTCGCGTGCACCGTTCATTTTTTCTGTTAAAATATCCACATCTGTATTGGAATATACCCCATCAAAGGATTTAACAAGGTCATTCCATGCATTATCACTAATGTAATCCAATTCTAATCCCATATTAAAACCGTCAAAATGATATTAAGTTTGTACCCGTCGGCTTACGGGCAGAAGGTGTGGCCATTATACCAGAAGAAATTTCAGGCCGTTACTGTGAAGATATTCGGTAAAGTAAAACCTGAGTCGGTGGGAAATTGCTGGTTCTTCCGAAGCCTTAAAATGGAATGCATAATGGATTGTTGATTCGCAAATTCTAACGAAGCTATAAGCGCGATAACGAATTACACCACGGGATATTATAGCCAACTCAGCCCCCATCAATATAATGGCAGTTTGACGCCGAATGGATCAGAACAATTTTCTTGAAAAACTCTAAAGCTGTGGTCAGTTTTTGTTGACCCCTACAAAGAGCCTTCCTTTGGACTTTCTTACTGCAAGAACGTGGTACCCTGATTCACCAACTACCATACATTTCGGCAACCCTACGGAACGATCCAACTGAGCGGATTCGGCGCATAAGCGTACGGGTTCAACCCCCCGTCAGTCCTATCGGGTCATAGGGACGATCCCTACACCGTCATCTTTTTTAACGCGTCTAGCTCTCTGATATAGATAGCTTTTTAAAGAACGTTTTTTACAGTATTAACCGCATCTTAACCCACAGGCCCCGACGCGCACTTTTGGCCCGTACACGCTACCGCCGCACCGTGACTTTTCCTGTCTGCACGTCCCGCATCATAACAACACGCCGTACCGCTGGCATTACCTGTTTTTATTACGTCAACCCGTGACGGGGCCGCACAATACGTCAGCGGTAGGCCGCCCCGGATTTCCTGCAACAGCCGGAAGCCCTCCCAGATAAAACGGGGGGTGACTGGTTTTCCCTGCGGCTCCCCGTGCTGCGTCTGCCAGCGGGTCTTGCTGATGCGCCGCTCCAGCGAGTCATAGCGGAAGCTGACGTGAACCTGCGGCGCATTGTGGTGCCGGAGGCCAGCACCACCGCGTAAAGCTTCCCTTGGTCGGTGAGAATTTCCGTGCCGCCTTTTACCGCCTGCAACTGATTGACTATCCCGATAGATTACTTTCTTGGAAAATCAGTTGCTCTATAAAAATTATTATTTATGGGATGAAAGCTCCCATCTTCTGCGCCAGCGTCGGTATATAGAGAAAAATCATCTCTGCTGATTTTAAATCTAAATAAAGTTATTGATGTGTTAGGGTCTCCTCCGCAAATTGCATAGCGTTTATTTTCCCTGACAGTAACAATATAATATTCATTATCTGATGTTTCATCGTAATCATAAGCTAGGCAGTGGTCTCGTAATGTTGTTAGCTTATTATCACGAATGGCTCTATTTACAGATAAAATAGATTTATTTTCAATGTCTTGTGTTTTTTCTGATGCATGTATGCCTATAGGCGACTCAGATTCGACAATAGCGCTGTAACTCAGCGTGTTAATACTCAAAAACATAATGCATGTCAATACGGTAAATTTAATCTTACATAACATATTTCATCGCCTTTAATCGAATTCTGTTAAGTTTTGAGAAGTGATTATTTTTTTCAGACTTTTTGCATAGTTAGAATCTGTAGCATACCCTGCTTTGGCAATTTTATCGATAAAATCATTAGGGCTATCAACGGAATCAAATGCTGCTTTATATCGCGGGTTGGTTTTTAAAAAACGCCCATAATCATCTGTGGATTCAGCGAAATCATTGTATGAACGAAAACTATCGGTGATTGATATCCTTTTGCCATTTATTACTTCTGATGTTTTAAATGACACACTAGTTTCCGAAGTGGATTTTCCTTTAATCCCAAGCCAGGCGTTGTTTTTTACATGTTGTCCCCATCCTGTTTCTTGAGCAGATTGCGCCAATGTTACAGAAACAGGAATCCCCCAGTCCTGATTTACCTTTTTTGCAGATTCTAAATTAGAACCAATAAATTTCTGAATATGTGCAGGTCGAGGTTTTAAAGTGTCATTTTCTTATCGGCAGTGGAGGATTTGGTTTTGGGGCCAGCAGACTTTTTCCCTCTCTGCGCCTGTTGCTTGACCGCTGGTGGAGATATGGCCGTCGCCTTCCACAAACAGGTTAAAGCCGGTACCCACCAGATTGATCTGTCCGCTCGCCTGAAGTTCGATGGCGCTTTTGCCGCACACCAGCCGCAGCATGGTGCCGGAGGCCAGTTCGTACTTTTCCACCACCGCGTCAAGTTTCCCTTGGCCGGTGAGAATTTCCGTGCCGCCTTTTACCGCCTGTAACTGATTGGCTTCCACGCGGTGGCGCTCGTTTTTGCGCACGTAATGGCTGTGGTTGCTGCCGATGGAGCGGGTAGCGTCATTCTATTCACTAATTTTCAGATAGATAAACTTTTATTGCTGAGACCATACTCCTTTTGCATGCAAAATAATTTTATTGTTAGATATTATCATTAAGCTGTTGTCTATTTTGCTTAGCAAGTATTTTGTTTCTTTGTTTTCAAATCTATAGCTTAAAATTTCACAATTATTATTACAGCTTTCTCTTATGGAAATTCCTGATAAATTCAATGTTGAACCATCTGATTTTCTTTTCCCTTCATATGTAAAACTATTACAAGTGTAAATATTGTTATTGCAATCTGGTGATATTTTTACCAGGTACTTATCTGTTTCAAAATATGAAACGTGTTCGAGGGGGGAGGTTTGATTTCTATTTTTTTTACAAAACTCATATCCTCAAATCTTGATGCCCAATTCTTGATATCATTTTGAATGGCTTCAGAACTAGCAACATTAGTTCGATATTGAATTGTTTCGTTACGTGGGGTTACCCATGCAGTATATAGTCTACCATCGGGATAAATTACAAATGCAGAAGCATTATATAAATAAAGATCTTTCAACCATCCTTCAACAAATAGGCCGTGATCTGCCAATTTATGGGGTTCCCCATAAACATCAAAGTTAGATATAAATGCATTGTAATCTTCTTTAAGTAAGTTTTTTAATAGAATTTTAATTTCACTATTTTCTGATATTTTTGAAACTTCATCTAACGTGTCGTATTTTGATAATTTATCAATTTCCTGTGCGAAAATTGGTGTATTGCACGTGAGGAAGAAAAATAAAATAGCATAAATAAATTTTTTCATAACTTGCTAGCCATCCTATAACTCAATTAGATAGTTTTAAAAACTCTTTTGCTTCTTTGGCATGTCTTTTCTGTAAGCCATCACCATAATGATCCCACCAGTTATATGTTTTTCCTCCCTTGCTGGTACTTGAATCTCCATATATTTTTATATCATATGCAACTCGGGCTTCTTTTAGCGACTCCTGAAAATCCTTAGCATCCATAGATTCAATATAGTTAATTGCTTGTGGTGTAAGTTTAGCTGATTTTACAATATTTCCAGATTCCATGGAATTTAAGATGGCTTGCGCGCCACCCACACCACGCATATGAGCAAGGGACATTACGGCCGCTTGCTTTCCTGGATCGGTAAAGTTAAGCGCTCCCGCGTTGCTTGCGCTTTCGCTCATGTATTTTTTTACGAGCGCGAATTCTTGCTCGCTTCTTACTCCATACGTATTTCTTGCTGCAAGAATTTCGCCATAAGCAGGGCCATTTCCTTTTCTAAAACCATAAACTTCAGGACGATTGCCTTGTTCTTCTTCAATGCCTTCAGGTTTCACTATATATTTCAAGATATTATCATCAATGATTCTAGTCTTGGTTTGCGCTGATGCGCTTGTTTAGGCTGGCTTTGCCTTTTTCCCACTCTGCGCCTGTTGCCTGACCGCTGGTGCGGCGGCGCCTTTATTATTCTCCTTTTCCGGCGAGAAGAGCGCCTCCACCGCCGCATTGATATTCGACTTATGATCCGGTCCCGGTGCGGAAGTTCCCGGTTGTGCGCCGGACGTATTCAGATGCAGCTTGCCGCTGCTGGTGGAGATATGGCCGTCGCCTTCCACATACAGGTTAAAGCCGGTGCCCACCAGATTGATCTGTTTGCTCGCCTGAAGTTCGATGGCGCTTTTGCCGCACACCAGCAGCCGCATGGTGCCGGAGGCCAGCACCACCGCGTCAAGCTTCCCTTGGCCGGTGAGAATTTCCGTGCCGCCTTTTACCGCCTGCAACTGATTGGCTTCCACGCGGTGGCACTCGTTTTTGCGCACGTAATGGCTGTGGTTGCTGCCGATGGAGCGGGTAGCGTCATTTTTCACGCTCACGTCCATATTCCGCTCGGCATGCAGCCACACCTATTCTTCGCCAGCCTTGTCCTCAAAGCGCAGGGCGTTGGCGTTGTCCGGCGAGCCGTCTTTCGAACGGCTCATAAAGCCCATCTGCGTAGCGGCGGCCGGCAGCGCCCACGGCGGCATGCTGGCTTCGTTATAGACGCGGCCGGTGATAATCGGGCGGTCGGGGTCGCCGTTGATAAAGTCAGTCACCACTTCATTGCCGACGCGCGGTATCTGTACGCCGCCAAATCCCTGGCCCGCCCAGGCGCTGGAGACCCGCACCCAGCAGGCGCTGGTGTCGTCGCCCTTGGCCAGCCGGTCCCAGTGGAATTTGACCTTGACCCGGCCGTATTTGTCGGTCCAGATGGATTCGCCTTCGGGCCCCACCACTTTTGCCGTCTGCGGCCCGTAGGTGCGCGGCCAGAGGGTGACCTTGCCGTGAGGTAGCGGTTGGCGAGCAGGGGCTGGGTGGGCAGAGTGAAGGTAACGGGCTGGCCGAGCAACTGGCTGCGGTCGATACGGGCGTCGGTGCCGAGGAGGGGGAGGGCAAAAGAAAAGGATTCGGACAACGCTTCGCTGCCGTCGAGCTTCCAGAAAAGCAGGCCCTCCACGGGCAACTGTGCGGTGATACGGTTGAGCATAGTGTTCAATCCATGTAAGTGGAGAATGTCGGCGTTCTACTTGGTTGATACAACACATTGAAAAAGAAATTAGGAAAATCCAGATTCCCTTGTGTTTTTTATGTTTAATAAATGGTAAACAGGCTTGATGGGTCAGATACTGTGGCCAACGTTAGCTGACCACGAAAAGGCCGGGTGAAAAAAACTTGGCGACGTAAGTATGGATACATGCTTACAAACCAGACTCTCTTATCTTGAGTAAATACTGACGTCACCGGAAAATCATAGCTATTATTAACGTCCATAAAAATCCCGTAAACTTAGTAAGTTGTACCCAGCCATATGCCGTAAAAAATCAGTATGCTCCCCGCGGAGACAAAACATTTTGCAAGTATCAAAAGCGCCGGGCCAAAATTGTTTGAAAGGGATGATAATTTTGCATAATTTTCAGCGGTATTATGCTGCTGATGGAAGTCCAGCATTCTGCTGAACATGGTGCAAAGCATTACCACGAGGAACTTCATTGCCCATACAGCTAGAAGAGACGTTGAGAGGATAAGCGTTACATATTTTGCAGTGGGTAGGGATATGACTGGCCATACAGTCAGAATGCTTTTTAACACCAGACTGAATGCAGCAGTAACTATAAATATTCTAAAGAGTTTTAACATAAAATGTAACCATTCTCTTTTATTAAAATTGTCTTTTCCATTCCAGATATAGACTAATGTAATTGCCCAGAAAGTGATAAATCCCAGCCATGCCATAATGTTTTAGTTTCCATGCAGTTTTGTTGGTTGACAATGTCCTGGCAGAGCAGGGTCTCTTTTGATTAAAGAATAAAGATCATTCAAACTTGATTTCCATATATGTTCCTGCTGTTTTTGTATTGTTTTATCTATATATTCTTTTTTTACCTCCTCCGTTAACTCTTCTTTTTCATACGGTGGTTCAAAATTTTTCATGGACTTAACATTGACTATAAATTCACCGATCACCATTTCTCCTTCTACCTTAACTTTTTTACCGTCATCATCCAGGATGATATAAGAATTCGTTCCGGTTATTTTCATTTTAATCCTCAGTTATCATCCCGTTATTAGCAAGCGGATTTTTGAGTTAATCCCCATAAGGAAATAAAAATGGAATATTCTTCTGGATGCATTTCAGACCGAGAGGGTCGATCCAACTGAGTGGATTCGGACCGCAAGCATAGAGGTTAATACCACCTTCCAGCCCTATCGGATCCTGACTAACAAACCTCCCCGCATCCGCATCATAGTAGCGAAACAGGTTATAGTGCAACCCGGTTTCCGCATCAAAATACCGCCCCTGATAGCGCAGCGGCTGGTGTACCGGCGTCTCGCGTCTTTCCTCCACCCGCCGCCCGAAAGCGTCGTAGCCGTAAGTCGCGCGCTGTCGCATGTTGTTGCGTTGCGTTTCCGCCTCGCTTAATTGGTGCCGATCGCTTTACCGGTTTTTATCTATTTATTCATCAGATTATTAACTTCATCACTGGTTAGATTAAAAATTTCTATAGTATTATTTTTTATATTCAAATCATAATCACTATTTAATTTAATTAACCATTTATAAAAGTCCAAAAAATATCCTTCATTGTCTTTTGTCACTTCCATAAATCCATTATCCATATGAGATAATTCTAATGATTCTATAAGATTAAAAAATATCTTTTTATTTTCGATCAGATCATTCTTTTCAACCTGCATTAACATTTTTATTAAAAATAATTCATCTGATATATTCATTATTGTTGGCATATCAGAGAGTCTTGACTCTATCTCACTGATTTTCATTTCATCTCCTTAGAATGGAGAACCATCAAGAGGAATGTGAGCACCATTTGGAGCAGACTTGAACGTTCCCCATGAACCATCCGTTCTAACCACCTCTTTTGTAGAGATATTTCTAATGCTGGGCGTTGGACCTTGCGCGGCATTTGATGTTGGGAATTTAGCTGCTGCTGCCGGATTTTCTCCATGGATCATTTCTCTATGTATTAGGCACCCCATTTTGGTTGGCCCACGCTTCTATATCTGCATGGTTTATTCTGCCATTATTCACTAATTCAGAAGGGTCAGTAGGACGCCGAGTGAAACGACCTGTTTCGCTATCACGCCACCGTCTCGGTTTTTGATCAAAATGGCAACCTGCGAGCCCCAGAGGGTCAATCCAAGTGAGTGGATTTTTGACATACGCATAAAGGTTAAGACCACCTAAGCCCTATCGGACCAAGTGCAACACTCCATCCGATATTAGGGTCGTACTACCGGTTCTTATAGTAAGTAACCTTCATAACGTCGTCATAGTGTAAGAAATTGCTTACGCTACCGGCATATTTCTTTATGGCATTCGCATCAAACTGTAGTGGTCAACAAAAACTGGCCACCGCGTTAGAGTTTTTCCAGTATCGGTTTTCCGATTCGTTTGGTGGTAACCCACCATTATATTCGTGCGGTCTTAGTGCACTGTAATATCCA
>NZ_JBEIAB010000036.1:0-5788 GCF_040240345.1 Brenneria sp. g21c3
ATAGGCTGGGTGTGTAAGTGCAGCGATGCATTGAGCTAACCAGTACTAATGACCCGAGAGGCTTAACCTTACAACACCGAAGGTGTTTTGGTGAGAGAGACGAAGAATTTTAGCTTGTTCATGGATTGGTTCTGATGGTTGTGTGATAAGCAACGGTTGGAATAAAACGAATTTGCCTGGCGGCGATAGCGCGGTGGTCCCACCTGACCCCATGCCGAACTCAGCAGTGAAACGCCGTAGCGCCGATGGTAGTGTGGGGTCTCCCCATGTGAGAGTAGGGAACTGCCAGGCATCAAATAAAGTAAAAAGCCTCATGCGCAAGCATGGGGCTTTTTGCGTTATGGAATGGCGGTGATCCGCGGTCGTTATTAAGATAAAACCACGCTAATATCCGTTCTGGATCAGGTAGACTATGGAATATCTGAGCTAAAGAGTATTCATGCTATGACGAATAGTGTCATATCCTTAAAATCACATCATACTTTCGCATTACCTGTTTTTGCGTCGCAAATCACCGTAGCGGATACACCGGATCAACTCATTGCTGGATGGAGAGCGGCTTGTTCATCGCAAAGCCCGGTCTTGCTGTTGGGCGAAGGCAGTAACGTTCTTTTCCTCGAAGATTTTGTCGGCACAATCCTGCTTAATCGTGTGAAAGGTATCGAGGTTAAAGAGGATGACAATGGTTGGCATCTTCATATCGGAGCTGGCGAAAATTGGCATCATCTGGTTCAGCACTCGCTCACCTTGGGAATCGCAGGTTTAGAGAATCTCGCTTTGATCCCTGGATGCGTCGGCTCAGCGCCTATTCAGAACATCGGTGCTTATGGCGTAGAGTTGAGGAACGTATGTGAGTATGTTGATTTGTTGGATTTGGCCCACGGAACAATAAAACGTCTCACTGCTTCTGAATGTCAGTTTGGCTATCGGGAAAGCATATTTAAACATCGATACCGGGACGGATTTGTCATTGTTGCCGTTGGGTTATATTTAGATAAAGATTGGCGCCCCGTATTAGGTTATGGTGATTTGCACAAATTGGATCCGGCAACGGTAACGCCGCAGCAAATATTCGACATGGTATGTCACATGCGGCGCAGTAAACTGCCTGATCCAGCGGTGACCGGGAATGCCGGAAGTTTCTTCAAGAACCCGGTCATTAAGGCCGATAGTGCGGCCCCTATTTTGAAGACATACCCCAACGCCCCGCATTACCCGCAACCTGATGGTCAGGTTAAACTGGCCGCAGGATGGTTAATAGACCAGTGCCAACTAAAGGGCTTCCAGGTGGGAGGCGCGGCAGTACATAGCCAGCAGGCATTAGTTTTAATTAATCAAGATCATGCCACGAGTCTTGATGTTGTTAATTTGGCGCGTCATGTCCGAAACCAGGTCGCTGAGCGATTTGGCGTTTGGTTGGAGCCAGAGGTCCGTTTTATCGCCGCTCGGGGAGAAGTCAATGCTGTCGAGGTATTATCATGAGGGATATTAAAGTTCCTCTCAAATTAATCAATGTCCTGTCTGATGGCGGTTTTTACTCAGGGGAAGTTCTGGGTGAAATGATGGGAATGAGTCGGGCGGCGATCAATAAGCATATTCAGACGATCCGGGAATGGGGGATCGATGTTTTTACCGTTACCGGCAAAGGGTATTGTTTGCCGGCACCAATGCAATTGCTGGACGAGGAAAAGATCCTCGCCAACCTGCCGGAGGGCGGCGTTACTGTTTTACCGGTAGTTGATTCGACGAATCAATATATTTTAGATCGGTTTAACGCGTTATCCTCCGGCGATGCCTGTATTGCCGAATATCAGCAATCGGGAAGAGGGCGTCGGGGGCGTCAGTGGTTTTCTCCTTTTGGCGCCAATCTTTATCTGTCGTTATATTGGCGTTTAGAACAAGGCCCGGCAGCGGCGGTTGGCGTAAGTCTGATTATCGGGATAGTCATGTCTGAGGTGCTGCATAATCTGGGGGCGGAGGGCGTTCGCGTCAAATGGCCGAATGACCTGTATCTGAACGACCGCAAACTGGCTGGTATTCTGGTTGAGTTGACGGGGAAAACGGGTGATGCGGCCCACTTGGTGATCGGAATCGGTATTAATTTACGGATGCGTGAACCGACAGATAATATCATCAATCAAGGATGGATAAATCTTCAGGAAGCAGGGATCTCTGTCGATCGTAATATATTGGCGGCTACGCTTATTTCAGAGCTAAGACGCGCGCTGACTATGTTTGAACAGCAAGGGTTATCCCCATTTATTTCCCGCTGGCAACAGTTGGATAATTATTTTAATCGTCCTGTTAAGCTGATTATCGGCAATAGAGAGATACATGGGATTGATCGAGGCATCGATCAGCAAGGCGCACTGTTGCTGGAAACTGATGGCGAAATAACTCCCTATATTGGTGGGGAAATTTCGTTAAGAGGGTTATAAAAGTAGGGGGGAATATCACCCCCCTTTATTCTGGGTGAATACCTATTTTCTCAATCGAACGTATTCTACAGCGTGATTGGCGCTTTTCGTCATAACAAGGCTGGCTCGCTCACGCGTCGGCAGAATATTCTGCTTTAAATTGAGACCGTTTATTTCCAGCCAAAGCTGTGAGGCGATATCGATCGCCTCTTGTTCCGATAGCTTTGCGTAGTTGTGAAAATATGAGCTGGGATCTGAAAACGCACCTTGCCGGAACTTCAAAAACCTATTGATATACCAAGTTTTTAGTAAGTCTTCCGGCGCATCGACATAAATAGAAAAATCAACAAAGTCAGAGACGAAAACTCTGTGCGGATCATGAGGATAATCCATGCCGCTTTGTAATACATTCAAACCTTCCAATATTAAAATATCGGGCTGCTTGAGTACCTTATGATGATTGGGAACAATGTCATAAATGAGGTGTGAATAAGTCGGCGCGGTCACTTTTGATGCGCCTGACTTAATATCAGAAACGAATTTCACCAGGCTATGTATGTCATAAGACTGCGGGAAACCCTTCTTCTTCATCAGATCACGGTCTTTCAGCACTTTATTCGGATGAAGGAAGCCGTCAGTGGTGATCAACTCTACGCTGCGATGTTCCGGCCAGCGACTGAGTAACGCCTGCAATACGCGGGCTGTGGTGCTTTTACCCACCGCTACGCTGCCGGCAATACTAATGATATAAGGGATCTTTTGACCATCCGTTCCTAGAAACTGCTCTAAAACAGCCTGACGACGCAGATTTGAGCTGATGTAGAAGTTAAGCAGGCGGGATAAAGGCAGATAAATCTCAGCAACTTCATCCAGGGATAAATCTTCATTAATCCCTTTGAGTTTAACTATCTCCTCTTCAGTCAGCGTTAATGGAACTGAATCGCGTAAGGCGGCCCATTGGCGGCGATCAAATTGTAGATATGGTGTAGCCAAAGATTGTTCTCTATTTCTCATAAGTCTAATTCTGCCTGCTTGTACAGGTAAGAAAGGGGACTCTAGCCCACCTAAGCTAAACGCGCTACATAGTATAATCAGCCAGGCTCAGGGCATAGAACCTTTTCTTTGTATAATAATTTGGTTTATGAGCAGGTTAACACTTTGCTGGTGGAAATAAGAGGAGAAAAACAATTTGATACCCGGTGCCGATCTGAAACCAGAGGCACCAGGATAGAAATTAGCTGGCAATCGCTCGACCTACGTGATTCACGGCGAAGAGGCGTTTGTAATAAATGGCGGTAGGATGATAATAGCCATCGGGCGTACTGGCGTAATCGGGAAGTTCGCCTAAATACCGATAGCCCAGTGAACGATAAAACATTTCAGCAGGCGAACCGGCCTGAGTATCCAGATAAAGCAATCCACGCTGTTGCTGCAAAGCGGCTTTTTCCAGCGCTTGCATTAATTGTCTGCCGACTCCCATCCTTCTCGCCCGGCTATGTACCAGCAGCTTTTGAACTTCGGCTCTGTTCTGCCCGTTTGTTTTTTGACAGAGTTCAAGCTGTACACTGCCAATGACGCCTTCAATGTCGCGGGCAATCCATAACAGACGTTCTCCCTTCGCTAATGACGGGCGTAAGCTATGGAAATAACTTTCCGCTTCTTCGTGCGCCAAAGGAGCCTGATATCCAACGGAAGCGCCCTTGGCGACTGCATCGCTCAATAGATTAGCAAGTTCGCCGCGATAGACCGGTAAAGTGGCGACGTTAAGGGATACGATTTTCATGGCGGGTCTCCTGGCTTGGTGGGGCATATTCATACCTAAGCAAGATTCGTTCCAGGTTATGACTGCTGGTGGCTGCGCAATAGCCAGATTGAGTGATGCAAAAATGCTTTTTAACGGGGCAAGCATCACGTTTTTGGTGCAATTAACGCTGCTTGCTCTTTCACCGATCGGGCATTTGCTACTCGGTGGATTTGATGCTTCTTTGTGCGGATCATGACCGTCGCCGTGGATTCATGTTCAAATTTGGATAAAATCTAAGCGATAGCGCATTTTATACGATTTTTTTGTTGCATAGGCCGTTCGGTCTACCTAGAATGCGCAGCACTTGATGCCGGCTTAGCTCAGTAGGTAGAGCAACTGACTTGTAATCAGTAGGTCGCCAGTTCGATTCCGGCAGCCGGCACCATCAAGTAGACAATCAGGTGGGGTTCCCGAGCGGCCAAAGGGAGCAGACTGTAAATCTGCCGTCACAGACTTCGAAGGTTCGAATCCTTCCCCCACCACCAAATTCAATCCTGGCGACAGGATAAAATCGATACGGTATGCAATACTAAGCCGGATCGAAGAATGCGGAGGATGCTTTATTCTCCAATTTCAAAGTCTACAGAAAAATCAGGTAGCCGAGTTCCAGGATGCGGGCATCGTATAATGGCTATTACCTCAGCCTTCCAAGCTGATGATGTGGGTTCGATTCCCACTGCCCGCTCCAAAGATGTGCTGATATAGCTCAGTTGGTAGAGCGCACCCTTGGTAAGGGTGAGGTCGGCAGTTCGAATCTGCCTATCAGCACCACTTCTTTAATTCCTCCTCCTGATTTTCTTTCTGTTAAAAAATTCAGCAAGCAAACGCTTGGTTGATGTGGTGATACCACCGATTTATCCGTGTCTTAGAGGGACAATCGATGTCTAAAGAAAAATTTGAACGTACAAAACCGCACGTTAACGTCGGTACTATCGGCCACGTTGACCATGGTAAAACAACGCTGACTGCCGCCATTACTACCGTTCTGGCTAAAACCTACGGCGGCGCCGCCCGTGCATTCGATCAGATCGATAATGCGCCGGAAGAGAAAGCCCGTGGTATCACCATCAACACCTCTCACGTTGAATACGATACCCCGACTCGCCACTACGCGCACGTTGACTGCCCGGGACACGCCGACTATGTGAAAAACATGATCACCGGCGCCGCGCAGATGGACGGCGCGATCCTGGTTGTTGCCGCGACTGACGGCCCGATGCCGCAGACCCGTGAGCACATCCTGCTGGGTCGCCAGGTTGGCGTTCCTTACATCATCGTGTTCCTGAACAAATGCGACATGGTTGATGATGAAGAGCTGCTGGAACTGGTTGAGATGGAAGTGCGCGAGCTGCTGTCTCAGTACGATTTCCCGGGCGATGATACGCCAATCATTCGTGGTTCCGCGCTGAAAGCGCTGGAAGGCGAAGCTGAGTGGGAAGCGAAAATCGTCGAACTGGCTGAAGCGCTGGATTCTTATATCCCGGAACCGGAGCGTGCGATTGACAAACCGTTCCTGCTGCCTATCGAAGACGTATTCTCCATCTCCGGTCGTGGTACCGTTGTGACC
>NZ_JBEIAB010000037.1:0-5244 GCF_040240345.1 Brenneria sp. g21c3
CTATATCGTTGGATATTACAGTGCACTAAGACCGCACGAATATAATGGTGGGTTACCACCAAACGAATCGGAAAACCGATACTGGAAAAACTCTAACGCGGTGGCCAGTTTTTGTTGACCACTACAAGTAATCCATTCATCAGTTGCAGAGTGCAATTGCCAATGTCCGTTCCTAGCTCTCAGCTGACCTTATGACCTTGCTTTCTGTCCGCTCCGTGCCAGACGCAGACGTTGCTAATACAGGTATTAATTAAAGGTGAGTGCTCATTCCGCTTGTTCGTTCGGATGCTTCGAACCTGACCTAGTCGATGGATTTTCTCATGGATGCGCTCGCAAGCGGAAGGCTTCAAAACGGCATATCCTGATCGAATCCGGGCTGATCAATCTCAGACTTTAGTACAGTCGGTACGGGGGCTGATTCCTCTACTACACCGGCATCATCAAATACAACGCTCCCCTCTTCGTCAACATCAGTCATCGCCAGCTGCTCTGAGATCTCTTCCGGATCTAGATCAACATATGAATCGCCCATCATCATTCTGTAATGCGCATCATGCTTAGCCGCCTTGAATATCTTGAAGAAAATTTTCAGGTAGCTTGCTGCCATATTGTCACTAATGGCCACATAGAGCTCATCCGGAGCGTAATGCGATCCATCATTTACCCAACTCATCAAAGACTGGCACTGTGTCTTTTCAATACCCTCAAACTTGTCGACCAAGTGGTACGTATCGACACCACCCAAAATTTTGAAATAGTTCTCCAAAATCCGTCGCATGGTGTTCTGCAACGTAAGGACTGGTACCGGTGTCCTTTTCAGCTCTGCCCAGAGTAATTGATAAGAATTCCTGATTGGATTACTTGAATGGAACTCAATTACCGAATACTCATTAGGTTTGCGGACAATCCAAAATGTCTCGTCAGCAAGAGATGTATTGGCCTTCCGGCGCTGATCGTACGTGACCTCTTTATGGAAATGCACGTTGTGTGTAAGCACCACAACTTGTTTAAGATGGCTACCACTCTTTCTAACTTCGGCGAAAAGCTCCTTGATCAAACTACTCACGATAAACAACACATCACTATCAAGGCTAGAAACGGGGTCATCGATGACCACAATCCGATCGGCGGTGATACCGGACGTCGTAATACTCCCTCTCAACAGGTGGTAGAAATAAAGGAACGTTACGAAGGTCTTCTCGCCCTCGCTCAATGTTTGCTTGGCATCTCTCCCATCCGCTCGGATAATTCTATAGGAGTTATCCGCACATGCAGGATCTAGAGAAAAGCTGAGAAATCCAAAATTTTTCAAAATTTTATTTATAGCAATTACTGTAGGCTTTACGCTTGTAAGTTCCGTCTCAATCTTATCGATCTCGACGTCTGTAGCATTAATATTTTCCGTGGCTTTATCCCGGCTCAATGCGATACCCGAAATAGATTTCTGTAGTTTATTCTTCTCAGAGCTGTAATCAGCCAAGGTATTCTTTAGCTCGGCATCGACAATATATTTCCACACTTCTCCGGTGAGCCTGCGCTGCTCAGCAGTGAAGCTTGCAACTAGGCGATTTTGTTCGGTTATTTTTGCATTTGCCGCATTAACAATAGCGGCAATATCCGCCTGAATATCCTCCAGTCCCTCAAGAAACACCTCAGCACTTGGAGTGGTAACTTTATTGTCCATCCGCCCTTTATTGACAAGAACAACAGCATCCAGTGCTTGAATCTTAGGATTAAGTTTTTCCTTGTCCAGTTCTGTGCAATCCAAAGCTAAAAGAACATGTGCCTGAGCCAAAAGATCCTCAGCAATTTGGAAATAATTATTACGCAGGGTAGAGACCGCCTTCGAATCCGCCTCAAAAGTCTCATCGAAGTAGTCAGTAAGTTCCTTCTCGAAGTCGTGGGGCAGAGTCTGCTGACAAAACGGACATTGTTCATCCGTATGCTCCAGAAATATCATACCTTGCCTAACCCAGTCGCTATTACCTAGCCGCTGAATAATCGCGGATATACTGACATCGTCTTTGCCTACCACCTTTTTAACCAGAATCGGGCTTTTCTCGAATGCTATCAACCGTGATAAATCCAAGGTCGAAACAAGATCTATTTTCGAAGGTTGGTCGCCATATAAAACCGCCGCTCTAGCCTTGAGATCAACCAAATCAACCAAGGTGGATTTGTTGTTCTCATGTTCTTGAAGAACCCTTGCTTTGAATGCTTCCTTATTATTCCTTAAACCAGTAAATGCCCCCTTGAAATATTCATCATGCTTCACTTTCTGTTCCCAGCATCGGCCAACTAACTTTGCTTCCAAAGAAATCAACTCAGCATGCTTTCCGGATTTTCCATCTTCACCATCAAGAGAGATGATTAACTTGGCCCTCAACTGTTCATGGCGCTTTCTTTCATCTTTAAGATCTTTGAGGCGGTCGAGCTGAACTTTCTCGGCCTTGCCGAGTGTAAATACTCCCTGAAACTCTTTGGATTCTGAGAAGTTGGCAGTGATGAAGTCGTTGTTATAGATCATTGCTGGCACTGGCATATTTCTGAGCCAGGTAATGCTAGAGTCTGTTGAGAGGCTAGGTTTCTCAATAAGTCGACTGATTGTGGTCTTGCCCGCTCCATTTGCTCCATAAATGAAATTGATCTTTTTTAGATTAATAACTTCTGATTTGTCAGGACGGTAGGTGGCGATGTTGGAGAGACTAATTGATTCGATCATAGCGGGTCATCCTTGCACGCAACGGCGCTAAGTCGGCCGCTGCTCAGTAAAATTCTGAAGGTCTGGGCAATTGAACGATTACCTAAACATTTTACGATCATGTGAAGGCTATTGGCTTGATAAACATATACGGCATGGTGATTTATGTAAAGACCAGAGGTATCAGGAGGACGAAGACCGGTGCAGTTTTGCCTACGCTACAGATTAGGGATGCTATAAGTATTCCTGCAAATTGTGTCACTCAATTTTAGGGCTTCCCCCCAGTTCAGGCAATGTCCGCTGTTCGCTCATAGCCGCCTGATGGAACTCTTGCGGGCAACTGAGTGCCAGAAGCAGATATTACAAACACTACCGTATGTTAATCAATGCGGAGCAGGTCACTATGGCTATAAAACACGTAATTCGATTCCTCGGCTAAAAATCTTTTTGCTACTCATTTCGCAAAAAAATCCCACAGCCTCCACCTTAATCAGGCAAACAAAATCTTTAGGCCCATACTTAGGCCCATAAAACAAAAATTGAATCAGGAATAAGCCAACTAATCAAAATAATAGACAACCTATTCAACTCCCCCCAGCTTAAGAACGATTTTTCTATACTAATAATTAATAAAACACACATAGCATGAAAATTATTAAACACATAACTATATCCTTGCAAGGTAATCTATTTCCTTATATGAAAATCTTTATGCGTGAGGACATTTCTGATATGTATATTCCTGACGAAACAGCATAGTGTTGTGATATTCGGTATATAGTCAGGTCATAGTTTCAGATTTGGGTGAAAATAATCATTTTTCAACGGGAGTTGTATGAATACGGCACTTTTGAGTCCTTTAGATAAAAGAGGAAAAGAGCAGTTTGAGCAGGTTATTTCTGCTTTTCAGGGAGACATGGCTGCTATTGCTGCGCAACTCTCTATAGATCCCCGATTACGACTTGAATATTCAAGGCTGATCAAAGCTATGTCAGATGAGCTTCGGAGCGTGTCAACCGAGGGCTCCTGACATGGGAACAAGCGGCAAAAGAAGCGATGGATGCGCGCAACATGACTATGGAAATGCTTCGAGCAAAGTCTACTGTGGGGAGGGCGTTAGCGCAAAAAATGAAGCTGACAGGGAAGACCTTCAATGATCTTGTTGCCAGAAAAACCCTCCAACTCTATGGCGCTAAAGCCAATTTCAATACCTTATCTGATATACAAAGGAACAATGTATTCGGTGCCATGTCGTGTTTGCGGTGGCGGTGGCGCTGTTGCCGGTTTAATATGTGGTCCTGCGGCCCCAGCGTGCGTGGTGTTGGGCGCTTTTGTTGGCGGTGCGCTTGCTGCGTGGCAAATGGGTAAGATGTGGAGGTGAAAATGGAAGTCACTAACGCAATCTCATTACAGATTATCCATGAGGCTACACAATTTAAGGAATCAGTGTGTGAAGTTCTGCTGAATGGTAAATCCACCGGCGTTAAGGTGTCAGGTAAAGTGCTGGAAGCGGCGGTTAAGGTGGATGATGAACTTTATCTTCTGTTTTTGACTGATGATGTTATTTTTGAGGAATCACTGAACATATTTCTTGTCCGCTTGGGTTCTAATAGCGCGGTTGTCGATTCTGCCACTATTGGAGCAATGTATAACACAGGGATTTTCAAAAATATAAGAGTCGCATCCTCTGATTCAGTTGATTTTAATTTTATGGGAGATAACTTATGGAAAGTGGCGGTTTATCATGCTCCGAAACTGAGAGTTCCCTTCATTAATGAAGATAAGAGAGTATCTCGTCCGGCTGGTTTTAAATGCCATTTCTCTATCTCAGTGAATTAAGTTGCAATACTTACTCAGTGAGAAAAATTTATGATTATTTGCGACACCATAAAATCCCGCAGCAACCCCGGCTTTATCTAACGGATGCGCTTACTGACGCAGCGCTAAACTAAGGAGAAAATATGCCAGTTCATCATGCTATCTGGCGCGTGGGTGAAAACCCTGAACCACTTTCCATCAGCCGTTTGGCGAGCGAGCAACTGCTGGAAAAAATGATTCTGCGCGATCCTTCTATTCTGTCTAACGAATGGATGTTGATCGGTCATCAGGAGCGCACGCTGGACGGCGGACGCATCGATCTGCTGGCGATAGCACCGGATGCCTCACTGATCCTTATTGAGTTAAAACGTGACCGCACACCGCGTGAGGTGGTGGCACAGGCTCTGGATTATGCCTCTTGGGTGGCGGGGTTAACCCCGGAACGCCTATCGCAAATTTATGAACGCTTCTCTCAGGGCGGTAATCTGGGCGAAGCCTTCAAACAGCGCTTCAACAACGTGCTGGAAGAGGAATCGCTCAATCAAGCGCATCAGATAATCATCGTCGCCTCTGAACTTGATCCGTCGACCGAGCGTATTGTGATCTTGCCCAGCGACGGTGGACACTGCCTTAAGCGAGGTTTCTTTCCTCAAATTGCACCGGGCTTAGCCCGCCGTTGGCACTATGCCGTCGGTGCCGATTGTAGTCTATCTCGATATACTCGA
>NZ_JBEIAB010000038.1:0-4652 GCF_040240345.1 Brenneria sp. g21c3
TCCGCGCTTTTCTGCCTTTCATCGCGCGCCGCTTCCGCCGCCTTCCGGCTGCCGGCGTTGGCGTGGCTATCGGTGGCCGCCCGGTAAAACGCGCAGTTCAGCGCCGACCCTCTGGCATAGCGGTCTATCCGCCAGGCGGTCAGCCAGGCCATCTGGTTTGCTATCAGCGCCTCCAGCGCCAGCCCTGCCCGGCCGGGCTGGTAATGACTGTTATTGGTCTCTTCCCCGGCCGGCTGCGCCGATGGGGACAGTCCCAGCGTCGCCTCGCGCCAGGCGTTAAAGCGGTGGATGACATCCGGGGCCAGAGCGAACTCTTTACCTATATCGATTGGCATACTTCGCCAGCTATCCAGCGCCTGATGCCGGGGCAGGGCTTCTTTCGGCACCTTGAGCGGCGCGCCGGCGGCGAAGGCCGTCGCATACAGTTCTTGCAGCGCAATCTGCGACAGTAAAAAACCATCATTATCCCCCCGCCCCTTGCCCTGGTCGCCGGGCGGGTAGCCGCCGCCGATATCCGAATGCATGCCGGGGTAGACCACCTCCACGCTGTTGCGCGGGTACTGCCCGTTGCCGCGCCGCAGCGAATCGAGCGGAAAACACAGCCGCTGCTCGTGCGACGCCACCAGATGTACGCACTGCTTAACCAGCCCGCCGAAACGCGCGTCGTCCGGCAACGCCTGCGTCCCGTCCGCCCAGGCCATATGCCCGGCGGCGAACGGCGCAATGTTCGCCACCCCCACCGACGCCACCGTATCCAGCAGCCCGAGAAACTCCACGCTGACCGGCAGGCGGCAGGCCGGGTTGCTGCCCTGCAACACCTGGGCCGGCACGCCGTCCGCGCTATCCGGCTTAGGGAACAGCTCGGTCAGCCAGTTGACGAAGGTCCGGGCCTGCGCCGCGCCGCGTGAAAAACCGTACACGTACAGTTTCATGCCCATCAGCTTTGCCTTGCCCCGGCCGGTCGGGTTCATCGCCTGCCAGATGTTGTTCTGCAACCTGTTGAAGTGCCGATAGAAGGTCTCATAGCGGTTATGCGCGCCGCCCAGCCCCAGCGCCGCCCAGGCGGTAGGCGTGGACATGGACTGAACCGCATCCCAGCTCTCGCTGTTATTCAGCCAAACGCGTCGGAAAACGAAATTAAGCACATCCAGCAGCTTGACCAGTCCCCAGTTGATACGGTTTTCCCCGCCGCTGGCGGTCGCCAGTCCCAGGTTGCTGTAATCCAGCTCGCCGATTTCAGGGAACGGCGTACCCACGCCGGGCATATAGAACTTGAAGTAGGTCTCGCTCCCGGCAGGCGGCACATCCAGCAGCGCGTTCTCCAGCGCCGCGCCGCCGGCGTAACCGCTGCCGATGGCGGCGCGGAACAGGCGGGCGATATTGCTGGGATGCGGATGTTCATCCACATAGACGTCGTTATGCAGGTTGTTGCCGGTGCCGTCAAAGAACAGGCTGACGTGCAGCGTCTTGCAGCAGGGGCGCCACACCCGTTTGCCGGCGGCCAGACAGCATTCGTCATAATAACGTTGTTCCAGGCTGTTCTGCCGGCGTTCGTTCATCGCCACCGGATAGGGATGGTCGGGCAACCGCCCGTTGAGCGGAAAGGCCGGCGGCAGCCAGGCGGTATCCTGCGGTTTTATTTTGGACATGATTTCGGCTCCGGCATCCTTAACGGCTCTTTGATCGGGTATCGCTCATGGGTGGGCGAGAAACAGGAGGTGGTGACCTTCACCTCATCGCAGGGCAGAAAATGCACCGTGATGCCGCAGTTATCTTCCGAGGTATAAGGCGGCAGCGGCACCACCTTGCTGTGCCGGCGTTTCTGGTCGTCCATTTTCTTTTGCCAGGCCAGATAGTTATCCCAGTCGGCAAAGCCGGGAAAGCCAATCATATCCGCCACCCCGGTTTCCCAGTCGATCCGCACCGTCATGCCCGGCCGCCACCGTGCCGGGGCGCGGTAACAGCAACCGCCGCCGCCGCCCTGATAGGCGCCGACGCTGTCGATGCCCGATATGCCGTCCACGCTGAAGCGGTTGATTGCCCAGTGGGTATGATTGATGACGATAAGCGTATCCGCCTGAGCGGCGGCCGACAGCAGCAGGCCGCACAGCGCCAGGGGGATTAACGGTATTTTCAAGATATAAACTCCTTTTTAAAGAGGGTCGTTGGCGACGACATAAGGGTCGGTCTGTAACTGCTGAAGCCGTTGCCAGGCGAACGCTTCACGTTCCTGATCCAAAAAAATATTTGCGGCGGTGGCTTCCCGCATCGCGCGATAGCTGGCATGGAACAGCGCCTCACTCGCACGGGTAAGGCCGTTTTGCCGCATGAAAGAACACATCAACATCTCCGCATCGCTGACGATCAACAATTGTTCAAGCTGTTGATCGTCAAGGTCTATTTTTTCCGGCTTTTCTTCTGATGGTGATGCGTTATCGCCGGTTAACCAGACCGGCTCGCCCTCTCTGTCTAACCAGCTCCAGAACATCGCGGGGCGTAATAAATGTTTCTGCTGCGAATCAAGAAGAATATGGGTAAATAAATGCGGGAAGATGCGCGGATCGAAAAAACGCAGAATACCGGGCTGACCACAATGAGTCGCATCCAGGCACGCCGTGAAATATTCTGACAGCATGTTGAACGACCAGGCGGAACACAGCGTCAACAGCCGAGGTTGCTTCGCTAAATGTTGAATCAGTTGCTCGGCCCATTGACGCTGTTCGAGCAGGCCTAAGTTGATACGAATCAAGAGCGGCGCCGCATCGACTTCACTTTCCTCCGGCAATCCGGCGAATAATGAACACCAGGGGATTGCCGGTGAAAAAGTTTCCAACGCCGGAATTAAGGGCGTATTCGCGCCGCTTTGATCGACAATAAGATCGAGGTGATCGCTTTCGGCGTTTTTCACCGCGGTTTCAAGTAAAGAGAACCAACCTGCCGGTTGCTGAGTAGTCATTGTATTATCCTCTGAAGACAAAACCCTGAGCCGCCGCCTGCGCTTTTTTGAGACAGTCTTCACATACCGAAGCAGGCAATTCAGGCAACGGGAAATCGGCGCCGGATGGGGCATCCATTTTATGCCGGCCCTTTAAACTCAGCTGGCTGGGGCCATGAATTTCAATTTCCCCCTTAGGGGACAAACGGATATAAGCGCCGCCGCAGGCCAAGGTGATCCCTTGTTTCGCGGTGATCTGAATATGTCCCTGCGTGGAGTTCACCGTAATATCCTGCAAGGCGATGGCATCCATCACATCCGCATGCGACTCAATGGATAAGGCGCCTTTTGCCGAAACCAGACGCATGCCTTCATTTTGCGACAACACCGACACCGCCTGACGGGCATTAATGCCTATCCGTTCCGCGCTGCCGATATGTACCTCCCCCGCGCTCTGCGCATACAGCGCTTTACCGCTCTGTAGCATGACGACATGCGGACTGACGACGCCGATACCTGCCGGCGCGCTTAATAACAGCGCCGCCGCTTTCAAACCATCCGCATTGCACTGATATTCTTTTAACGAATCGGCATCCGGCTGTAGATTACGATGGGTCTGCGTGATACGCCGCCATTCCGTAACCTGACTCATCGCACCTTTTATCAGACTAAGCGCCGCGCCCATCTCCAGCGTCTTATCACCGGCTTTACTCTGTTCGTCCGCGCTGATGAACAGCCCTTTCCCCGCCCGTATCGCGCCCCACTGGTCGGTGCGCAGCTCAAACCCTTCTCCACGCCGCTGACGGCTGCCGTCCACCAGATGCCCCAGGTTCAGCTGCGACTTGCCGCCGTACTCGGTCGACAGCTTGATATGCTCTTTGCCCCGCTCGTCCTCCATCCGCAGCTTGTTGTTCGCCGGCGTGCGGATGACGTTGCGCTTGTTGTTCGCCTGCGTTACGTGGTCCGGGTGCCTGGAGTCGTGCAGCGCATACGCAATGTACGGCCGGTCCGGGTTGCCCTCCCCGAACGCTATCGCCACCTCCGTTCCCGCTATCAGCGGCAGGTGCATACCATAGGTATCCCCGCTGTACGGCTTCGCCAGCCGCACCCACAGGCTCTCGTACCCCGTCTTCCAGTTGTCCAGGTCGAAGTCGAACTTCACCCGGTAGCGCCCCTGCTTGTCCAGATGCGCGTAAGCGTCGCCCTGCGTGATGCTCGTCACCCGCGCCGGCAGCGTTCCCGCTATCGTCGGCCGGGGTTCGGGGGTGGGACGAAAACCCACCGTCTCGCTGTACGGTATGCCGGTAAATGTCAGCGTATAGCTGCTGTCCCGCCGCGCCCCGGCGCTGACCGTGGTGATGAGCACCCCGCTGGCGAAGCTGTCCGGCGCCGCGCCGTCGATTTCCAGCATCTGCCCCGGCGTCAGCGTCATGGCATTGCTCTCTCCGCGCAGCTGGTGTTGCTGGTTCAGCAGCCGTTCATGCCGCAGCCGCGCGTAGAAATTTCCCCCTTCCGCCGTCTCGCCTGACGAATCCTCGCCGCTTTCCCCGTCCAGCGTCAGGTAGTGGTCGCCGTAACGGTACACCTGACCGTAAGCGCCCTCTCCGCCGCCGGTCACGTCCGCCTCGGTCTGCAAGCCCTCTCCCGCCTGCCGGTAGTTGTAATCCTTCACCCGCACCGACTGGCTGACCACCTGGTGCGTCGAGTTCAGCCCCCA
>NZ_JBEIAB010000039.1:0-2485 GCF_040240345.1 Brenneria sp. g21c3
AACGCTGGGCGTACCTCGCCGTTGTTCTCGACCTGTTCGCAAGAAAACCAGTGGGTTGGGCAATGTCGTTCTCGCCGGACAGCAGACTCACCATGAAAGCGCTGGAAATGGCATGGGAAACTCGCGGTAAGCCCGTCGGGGTGATGTTCCACAGCGACCAGGGTAGTCATTATACAAGCAGGCAGTTCCGGCAGTTACTGTGGCGATACAGGATCAGACAGAGTATGAGCCGGCGCGTAAACTGCTGGGATAACAGCCCAATGGAGCGCTTCTTCAGGAGTCTGAAGAACGAATGGGTGCCGGTGACGGGTTACGTAAGCTTCAGCGATGCAGCTCACGCCATAACGGACTATATCGTTGGATATTACAGTGTACTAAGACCGCACGAATATAATGGTGGGTTACCACCAAACGAATCGGAAAACCGATACTGGAAAAACTCTAACGCGGTGGCCAGTTTTTGTTGACCACTACAACCGGTGATTATCACAACTCGTGTTGGTTTGGACATGTTATTTTCCTTCTATGTTACGTTACGGAACATTAATTAAAAGTACCTTCTGACCGCAGTACATTTCTGCGATGGCATCTTTGATCCTTAGGATATGAATTTTTCCCATTAAATGACTCTTTACATCTAAGGAAATAAAAATAAAGTTATCCTCATCATTTAACATATTCCTATCAAGAATTTTGACAGAAAATTTTGCTAATTTATGTAGATCATATTCCCTAATAAATGTGCCGGGAGCTATCTGATGGAATGGGAGTAAAAGATCATGTTCCTGGGATCTTCTTTCATATGCCATATTTTGTCGACCGTAATTATCTTTAAGTCTAAGTAAGTCGAATTTGTTTCTTGGGTTTTCTACTTCAATTAACTCAATACCTGATTTTCCGGCGATAGTTTGATGGAATACACCTTTTGCAATATATATGCTGTCACCAGATTTTAATGCTTGATGTGTGCCATCAAGAAACCTGGTTTCTCCATCGCCATGTAGGCATATAAGGACGGTATCTTTTTGTATATGACAGTGCATAGAAGTGGATTGATTTTTTAATATATGAAGGCGCCATACATCAAAAATAGAATCACAATAAACCCTATATTCATGTCCCCATGGTTTTTCTATGAATCCATTGAGATGTAAGTCTTTTTCAAATGACTCACCATTATTTGAAGTCGAAAGAAGGATCTTGTTTATTTCAAGCAAATCATATACATCTGGAGTCCGGTTGTGGATTTCCATACAGGCATTCCCCGCTAATTGAATTGCTGAGTTTTAATTTCACTTCGGTCAATCATTCCGTGAGTTCAGTCTATATCGATTATTTATTACGAGAGAAATAACTTTTATGATGATTACCTATATTATTTTTTTGGATCAGTCTTTTTTTACGTAATTATCATGAAAAATTATGTATCTATACCACTCGGGATCATTGACGATGCTTGATTTTATGCTGTCAGGAGGTCATAGCTCGCCAGCTATGAAGATGTTTATCACTGCTTAGCGAGAAGCAGAACTTGGACGTCTGCACGATATAACCCCTGATAGAGGTATCCGTGATCGCACCAAGGATTTCCTTTCGTGTCCGAAGACTGGAGGTCAGCCATGGTCGAGAAGTCTTTGCGGCTTGGTGATATAATGACAAATCACCATATAAATGAGTTTTTTACCATTTTTCGCTCCCCAGTATACGCTTTCGGTTTGAATTCACCCTAACAGCTGAGGCTTAGTTCTCTGGGACGTAGAAAAAAGTGCAGATCCAATTTCTGTGTCAGAAGGATCAGCACCCGACCTTTGTAGTTATTTATCTGCACCATTAATTCCTGTGGGTATCTCAGGTCAAAACTGGGTGATTTTGGGTTACAACCGAGGTCGCGACGTCATCAAGCTCAAATGAGATATCCATGCGTTAATGCCGGGCAACACCTAACTCCTTAATAAGAAAGTATAAAAAAGAAGGTGTTGCTAGACTTGGACCATTAACTGAGGAATCGAAAAAACAGATATAAAACTGGTTAAAAATAGAAAAAGCAGATCCTGAACCGTCCGGATCTGCTTTCGTTTTATCCGTTAATTACCTCATCGTGGGCTCTGGCATCCTGTTTGCCCCAGATATAGGGGGGGACATAGACTTCTCGGCACGCATCCAGATAATCCGACCACCACTGCATCATCGCTTTACGGGCTTCAAGATGGGCGGCTTTGTGGATATAGGCCGCCCGCACGCTATTGCGCTCCTGATGGCTCATCTGGCGCTCAACGGCATCCTGCGACCACAACTCCGATTCCATCAAAGCGCTACAAGCCATCGCCCGGAATCCGTGGCCGCAGACATCCGTTTTGGTGTCATAATGGATTTGACCCTATATATCCAGACGTTTTTGCTCTCTTATGGTTGCGATAACTTCCTGCGTATATATTCCCGTGGTGAGCGATATCCCAGTGCACTATGCGGATGATGTTCGTTGTAA
>NZ_JBEIAB010000004.1:0-454331 GCF_040240345.1 Brenneria sp. g21c3
CCTATATCGAGCGTTATAACCGGACAGTGCGTTATGACTGGCTGGGGCAATATATATTTTCCTCACTGGACGAATTACAACGGTACGCAACAGAATGGCAGTGGTTTTATAATCACGAAAGGCCGAATATGGCGTTGGGCGGATATACCCCAAAACAGCATGTGTTACGTGCTGCATAACTCTACTTATGGCATCCGTTAAAAATGGGGGGATTACCCTCTCAGTGGTCTTTCACATTAGGGGGGCGTATTGAGCAGGATCGGGCTGAAATTAAACCGGAAAACGCCTCGACACAGAGTCGGCATTGGCAGCAATTCTCCCCAAAAGCCTCGCTTCAGTACCAATGGCGCCCGGAACAAAATCTGTATCTGAGCTATTCGGAAGGCGTTAGAGCCGGGGGATTCAATCCGTTTTTACCCTCGGTTAACTATCCTGCTTATTCACCAGAAAAAGTACGTTCTTACGAGGCGGGTGTTAAAGGATCTGTCAAAAATCTGCGATATTCGGTCGCGGCTTATTACATGCAGATTAATGATATGCAGGTTCAGCAATATATCGGGCCGGGCGTGACCTCCATTACGAATGCCGCAACGGCATATTCCAGCGGCCTTGAAGCCTCCTTTGATTATTGGCTGAATGAACAGTGGAGCGTTGATGGCGCAGTCGGCCTGAATAGAACTCGCTTTAAACACTATCAGGACGGCGATAATAATTACGATGGTAATAAAAATCCTTATGCGCCGGACCTGACCTGGCATATTGGCGTTCGCTATGACGCGGATAGCTGGTATGCCGATGCCTCTCTGGATGGCGTAGGGGATATCTATCTGGACCCTGCTAATCAGTATCGCCGCGCAAGCTATCAACTCCTGAATCTTTCAGCAAGCTATCCGGTTAACCAACACCTCACATTGAGCGCTTATGGCCAAAATGTGACCGACAAGCATTACGACGCGGTTGGATATATGAATGGCAATGTAACGGTCTACAACCCGCCTCGAGAATTGGGAATGAGGGTAAGCTATGAATTCTGAACATAGGACGGCACTACAACCTTATTGGGATTTAGTCCTGGCGAATGTCAGTGCTGACGCAATGCGTGTGGCAATCGAATGGGATTTATTTCGTCATCTTGATAGGCCAAGGGACGCTGCCGATATCGCAATGCAGCTTCAATTAGATCCGGTTAATACGGGTTATCTCTTGGATATGCTCTGGAGTATGGCGTTATTGTCCCGCGAAGCAGGCAATCCCCCCCGTTATGCCAATCAAGAGATCGCACGTAGATATTTTTGCTCCGACGCGGCTCAGTATCTGGGGGATGCTTTCCTTTTTCGACTGAAGGGGTTACGCCGCGTTGGCAACCAGCTTGGGGAGCAGGTTCGATCCGGCATGATTCACAGCCCGGCGGTGGATGCGCGCACGATGCAAGAAAATTGGGCGAAAGCCGCCGGTTTACAAATTGCGCAGGAGCAACGGGCCGTCACGGCGGATGTCGTGACGGCGTTAATGCCGAATATTCCAGAATTTGAGTCTGGTGGCCGGTTGCTGGATTTAGGTTGCGGGCCGGGATTGATCGCGATTGCCATGCTTCAGGCCTGCCCGGCGCTTTCTGGTGAATTGTTTGATTTTCCTGAGACGGTAAAGGTGGCGCAAGGCAACATTAGTCAGGCAGGGTTGAGCGATCGTTTAAAGGTCAAAGGTGGCGATCTGGTTATTGACCCGATTGGTAAAAACTTTGATTTAATTTGGTGCTCTTCCGTATTGCACTTTGTACCGGATATCAATGCCATTTTAGCCAAAATATGGACAGCGTTAAAACCTGGCGGCGTGCTCATTAGCGCACATGCGGAGGTGCCTTTAACCGCCGCAGAGGCAAGAAAAGTCCTTCCCTATTACCTCTCAATACAGATGAAACAGTGCCATGTCACACAGAAGGGCGAGCTGTCTTTGGCTATGGCCGCATCCGGCTTTGTTCATATCGAACAATATGACGATATCGCATTTCCCGTTGCGCCGGTTTCCGTTATCGTTGGCAGAAAAGAGGCCGTATGAATCAGATCCCTTCCCAACGATTTGGTCTATATCAAGTGATTTTCGGCTGGATGAATTTTGTTTTAGTTGTTCCTGGTATTTATTTGTTACTCGGACTGCCATTGACTATGCGCGAATACGGTTGGTCTGGCACTGACATCGGCTTTTTCCAGTTGGCGGGATTACCGGCCGTATTTAAATTATTGCTCGCTCTGCCGGTTCAACGTTTTCGTCTCGGAACTCGTCATTATAGCTATTGGGTATCACTGCTGGTGCTGGCATTAGCAGGATTACTCTATCTGATTAGCGATCCGGGTATGCTGGCGCGCCGAATGCCGTTATTCCTGCTCGCGTTGGCTATCAGCTTTCTCTCGACCTGGGCGGATATTCCGCTTAATGCGCTTACGATTAAACTGCTTCCTCGTTCAGAACAGATGCGAGCCGGTAGTATCCGGGCAATGGCGTTGTTCCTGGGCGCGATTGTCGGCAGTGGTTTTATGTTGGTTCTTCAGGGACTGTGGGGCTGGCAGGCTCCATTCTATATTATGTTGGTCAGCTTATTGATTGGTCTGCTACTCATGAGGATGCTTAAGGAAGAGAGTCAGAATAGTAAATCTGCGCTTCAACCCAGTAAACAGCCAATAATGGATTTGTCCGGTTATTTTCGCCAACCAGCCGCTAAACTTTGGACTTGCTTGCTGATGACCAGTTTTCCTTTTATTGGCGCTGCATGGCTATATCTCAAACCAATGCTACTCGATTTAGGTGTAGCGGCTCAGCACGTCGCCTGGATCGTCGGCGTCGGTGGGGGGATGGTTGGCGCAGTTTCCAGTCTGTTGAGTGGTCGACTTGTCCAATATCTGGGCGTGGCTAAAGCCATTCCCTGCTATTTATTTTGCGCATTGCTGACGCTTATTGCTTTGACGCTATCTGTTTCACTTAAGCTGGACCAGACATGGGTTATTATCAGCATCTTATTAGTGGCGATTTCGATGGGGGCTATCTCCTCTCTGATGTTTGGTTTAATGATGTTTTTTACCCGCCATCAGCGCAGAGCCTCGGATTACGGTTTGCAGGCAAGCCTTTTTGTCATAACTCGCCTGACGTTTCCCCTCGGGGCTGGATTATTGTTAGATACAGGAGGGTACTCTTTGATGTTAAGCGGGCTTACTTGTGGAGTATTGGCCGTCTTTGTGTTTGCTTTATTGGCCGGGCGTCACATTCACCGTATGGTTGAGTATTTATCGCAATTGTCCCAGGAAGAAGATTAGCTCATCCGGTTTTTTCTCAAAAGATTATGTAATTGAGAGACTCCGTCTGGTCCACCTGCGCCAGCGTAGCCAGTTCCACCGCTGACCGGATTTTCCGCTTTTACGGTGCATCACCTCGCTTTGTAAAGCCCGTTGATGCTTTTCCGCCATCGCGTTGTCGTATGAGTCGCAAAAATCTACGTATTATCTCTGTGCGCGACGTTTTTCCACTATTGTTTCGTCCAACGATAACGGTAGTCTGTTTTTCTAATATGAGTTCTATATCAGCGAATCGGAAACGTTGAAGGGATTAGCGGATGATTTTAAGTTGCGGATTTTTGAGTCGTTAAGAGACATTTGGGGGTCACTTCATTATCGAACCAACCTGACCCCAAATCTGACCACCATTTTTCCCCGATGCGGAGGGAAAACTAGAAACGCATCGGGAAGGGTTTTCACGCTAACCTGTTGAATCAATGTACAAATTGGGGTTCGCAAGGATGCATGAAAACAAGTAAATGGCTCCTCTGACTGGATGCATAACATTACCTATCTGTTTGAATTCTATTCAATTTATTTTTTAAATTTAAAACAAGGCCCTCATTAAGGCCCCAATCGCTATTGTTAGTTAAAAATGTGATCTATACCCTGTTTTACGATAGTTAATGTATTGCATCTTTCTGACTGCATCAGCATCCAAAATCATCGTTTTGTAGGGCTACTCACTGAAGGAAGCTGAAAACAGTAACCAAGAATGTATTGTTATATCCAATAGTTTGATATCAAGAATTTTAAAAATAGCATACAAAACAAAGAGATATAATAAAGTTACTTTCTGGATCAAATTTATAATGATTATTTATCATTACTACCTTGGCACATGTGACCTTCCCTTATGATAAAATTATTCCTAAACAAAATAACCTAGGATGGCAGATAGTTATGGTTACTTTATCACTTTTTAATAACAAAGGTGGTGTAGGCAAAACTACCTTAACTTGGAATCTTAGTGTCTCGTTGGCAGCTAAAGGTAAGTCAGTTTTACTGATTGACTTCGATCCTCAGTGCAATTTATCAATAGCAACACTAGGTGATTCACGATTTGCTCGCCTGCTACAAATCAGCGCACAAATTCCTTTCGGAAAAACAATTAGAGCATATGGCCAGCCTTACATTCAGCAAAATAGGCCACCGGAAGTAGTTGTTAGTAAACCAAAATTCTCCATGCCCCAAGGATCAGGCCACCTTGACATAGTTGCTGGGGATTTTTGGCTTAACAACCTTTCGGATACTTTAAACGTTGGTACAGATCTCATAGCTGGTACAAGTATCTATCGCTTCCTTATGCCGTATTTAATTTCAGCTACTGCGGAGAAGGACACTGATAAACGTTATGACTATGTACTGATTGACCTTCCTCCGTCATTTAATACGCTAGTTCGATCTGCCCTTTATTGTTCTGATTATTTTATCGTCCCTTGTACCGCCGATATGTTTTCAGCCTACTGTATTGGCTTAATTGGTGAAATGCTTCCTAAATTTGCTACTGACTGGCAGCAAGGGGTTGCTAGATACTTAGGGGGAAATCCGCATGATGCTTTGCTTCCCACAAAAGGACAACCTAAGTTTGCAGGATGGGTATTCAATGGTTTCGATATGAGAAAAAAGCAAGGTGCGGCTGTTGCAACAGAGGTAGGGGCAGACCTTGCACATAGAAATATCATTAGCAATGCCGTGAGGGATTCATTGATTCCAAGTCTTAGCACAATTACTTCGTATAGCGCAGTATCTAACTTTGTAACTAATGACCCTATCGCTAAGGTTGAGGATTTAAACGTGATGGCACCTGACAGTATTATTCAAAGTGTTCCACTTAAATATCTCAAAACTGTACGCCCAACGCGGCAAGTTTTAGTTCGCGGACAATGGGCTAAAAACCAAATTGACTTAATGGATAAGATGGATGCCGAACATGACAAGCTTGCAGACCATGTTATAGCTAACTGTATTTGAAACAGGCATTGTGAATATGTATAAATAATGCAGAGGCGATTTCGTCGTAAGCAGTTAAAGAGTCAAATCAGAGAGCAGATCCTTGATTCTATAGGTCTGCTTTCTTTGTGACTGGCACTAATTAAATCAACATTAATCTGTACCAGTTCTGGCGCTTTAAGTCCTTTGGCCCTCTCTAGTCTGGTGTCGTTACCTTTTGCCTTTTTATGGTGCAACAATCTCATGATCGTTGCGCAATAACTCAGGTTAAAACAGCCCCTGCAACTGAAACTATCCCTAATTCCGCGGTCCATAAACCTGCGCCACATACCGCCCGCGCCCGTCGCCATGCCCCAAATCCATCGCCACCATTGCCAGCGCCTCTTTCCAGCTAAACCCCTGTGCTAGATAATGGCGAATAGCATCCTGCGCCCATGCGTAGCGTAGAGAATGCGGGGAATATGCGCCGGTCAAGCCGATACGTGACGCCTGACCGTGCCAGTAGTTCATCGCGCTTTTCAGATCTGGTTTGTCAATCAGCCTGTTGTTACGGCTTTCTGCCACCGCTAACGCATTATCCAGCACTTTTCTGACTGCGCCAGCATCCAGAATCACCGTTTCACGGGGGCGTCCACCTTTGGTGCCGAAAACCACGGTTAAGCGCGTGTCACCACGTTCAACGGCCTGTTTCCATGTTTTCAGCGACTGAGCGCTTTGCACCGCTTCCTGTGAACGAAGGCCCATTACCCGCGCCAGTTCCAGAACCGCCGCCATGCCCGCGTCTTTTGCGCGAGCGGTTTCCAGCGTCTGCCGGTAATGCTCCATCGTAATGGCCTGTCGGGTGCCGTTGCGTGATGTGCCGGACAGTCCTAATGAATTATTGGTCAACCGTTCATTTTCTGCCAGTTGTCTGCGCCCGGCCTGTTGCAGCACGGCGCGCAGTGAAGCCATTTCATTCTGTAGCGTGCGTTTGCCGATCCCCTGCGCCAGCCTTTCATGAATGTAGCTTTCAATGTGGCGAACCTTGATCTGCGCCACCCGCTGGATCTGGATATTCAGCGCCCGTAAATGGTAGCTGAAACGTTGCACGATCTGGATGCGATCGTTCACCGTTTTGTAGCTACCGCCGCCGTTTTTCGCCAGTGCCTTCATCTCTCCGCCTAATTTGCTCATACATCCCCCATGATTAAAAAACAAACGGTCTCCGGCGTATGCTTTTTGGCTGCGCCAGAACGATACCTTCACGCCGGAGTGGCAGCTTGTTGAGGTATAGGGAGTTTCAGCCAGTACGCGGTACGGGCTGCCTGCCGAAGCAGGAATTCTCCGGGGCGTCATGCCCCCCTCGGTATCGATCTTTTTCTCCTCTTTTCTTGCCGACAGCGGCCCCAAAAAGGCATGTCGGATTGGGGAATGAACGCAGAAGCCGCGAAAATACAGGCATGGCGCGGTGTGGTGGTTGTGCGTCACTTTGTCGCTTTGCGCGACGAAAGTGACGCACCAGCGGGCTACAGTGCTCTGGAACATCGGCGATGCTGGCGCAGTTTTACGGTCACGCGGCAGCAAAGCCTGGCGGCAATGCAGGCCGCAGCCCGTAAAAGTTAAAGGCGCTGATCGTCAACAGGAGTGAGTTAGTCGGATATTTTCGGCAATGTTGAGGTATCAGCCAGTAAAGGCCAGCGGCGTGAGGTGGTGGCTGTGAATTTGTCTCGTGTATATCTTTCAGCCTCAGACGCAGAGGATTTTGCGTCCCGGTATTGCAGAGGTACGTACCGGTAAAAGGGTTGGTCATCCTGTTAACAGGCGCTTCTTTCAGACCGTGAAGCTGGGCGTTGTCTACGACAACAAGTTGCAGGAGGGAGATTACGCCGTTATTTATGGCGCAGAAAGGGGAAACTCGTTTTTTTGGAAAAAGAGTTTCCCCTTGAAGTTATCGTGAATTTGTGAATGAAAGACTGCCGCATTAGCCAGCTATTCTCCGCTTTGCATGTTATCCCGACGGTGGCGCAGTGGACGGATGGTAGGACGGGGCTGCTGCAAAGCCTGCCAGAGGGCATATTCAGACTGCATATCCGCCCACATTTCAGCACAGGTATTCACTAGCGCGCCCAGACGCAGTGCCATATCTGCCGTAATGGGTGCATGACCGTTGAGGATACGGGATAACCGGGAACGTGATATTTGCAGCGCGAAAGCTGCCTGTGTGATGCTCACGCCTTCAAGGTAATCGCGGAGTACTTCACCCGGATGGGGTGGATTAAATATGTGCATAAAACGTCTCAGAAAGTAACATCACGCTGCCGCGCTTCGCTTGTCGTCTCCCGATCTTCCGCCAGCAAAGCTGACGGAAGATCGGGAGAGCCGGTTTAGCTTTAGCGATGTTCCGGCTTACGGTAACGGGATGGCCAGATTTGCTCGGGCGTAACGCCCAACTCTTCGGCGATCAGCTTTTCCCCTTTGGGCCAGTGTCTTGTTAATGCATTTGCCAATGTGGATGACGCCAGCCCCGCCTGACGGGAAACGGCGGCAAGCGTTGTGCCTTTCTTTCTTAACCCGGCGATGATATCTGCCGGGTGCCAGTCCAGACCCTTTTCTTTCAGTTGCATAATATCTCTCTCCATATTTAACCGCGATAAATTCTGTAATTCCTTAATATTGATTATTTATAGAACAAAATTCAAGTATTACATGATTAATTAAGGTAAAGCATGAAGAGAGCCTTCGCCCATAAGAGCGATAATTCGCGTATCTAAGGAAAACGGCGGGTGTCCAATCATGATTGGGAAAAGGCTAAAAATTGCCAGAGTCAATGCCGGTCTGACTCAAACAGAATTGGGCGTTCGCGCAGGTCTTGATGAAGAATCGGCAAGCTCTCGAATCAGTTCCTATGAAAACGAGGTTCATGCACCAGATTTTGGGTTAGTGTGTAAATTTGCGGCAGTGCTCGATATACCAGAGGCTTACTTTTACGCTGTGGATGATGATTTGGCGACAATGATCCTTCAATATCACCAGTACAGAAAGAATCATTCTGGCTCAATTGTATTTGTGAAACCACAGTGATATGGGTCATGTAATTAACTTTGCCCCTATACGGGGGCAAAGGGCAGGTTTCCCATTTATTATCAGGAAAACAAAGGACTCTATCTTTATTACGATGCGTTTTTCAGGGGCGCGGCGTACTGATAAGGTGAAATATACCCGTCGAGATTCGCATCCAGATAATCCGCCCACCACTGCATCATTTTTATCCGCTCTTCCAGATACTCAGCCAATATACCCGTCGAGATTCGCATCCAGATAATCCGCCCACCACTGCATCATTTTTATCCGCTCTTCCAGATACTCAGCCTTGTGAACATAGGCTGCGCGGACGCTGTTTCTTTCCTGATGGCTCATTTGCTTCTCAATGGCTTCTTTCGTCCACAATCCCGACTCACTCAGCGCAGCACACGCCATCGCCCGGAAACCGTGGCCGCAGACGTCTTTTTGGGTGTCGTAGCCCATTACGCGCAACGCCTTGTTAACGGTATTGTCGCTCATGCATTTATCCTGATCGTATTCGCCGGGGAAAATAAACGCCAGATGACCGGAAAGCGGTTCAATTTGCTTTAAGAGCTTGATGGCCTGTTCGGATAAAGGAACGATGTGCTGCGTTTTCATTTTTGTACCACGGTGAGAAAAACGCACGTTTTCGATCGGTTCCCGCGTTTCCGGGATTATCCATAATTTCTGCTGCCAGTCGATTTCACGCCAGCGGGCAAAGCGCAGTTCGCTGGAGCGCACGAAAAACAGCAGCGACAGCTTAAGGGCATATTGGGTCAGCAACCTGCCGGAGTAACTATCCGTCCGGGATAACAATTCAGGCAGCTTCTCAAGCGGCAGGGCAGGGTAATGATTGGTTTCCGGCGGCGTAAACTCACCGTCCAAATCCAGCGCCGGGTTCGACTTGATTAGCTGCTTTTTCACCGCATAGCGCATGATCTCCGTTACGTAGTTTTTTAGCCGTGCGGTGATTTCCAGAAAGCCTTTACTCTCCACCTTACGCAGCGTGAGTAACAGATCCGCTGTCGTAATCTGATCGATAAGACTGTCCCCGATATCCGGGAAAACATACATTTCCAGCCTGCGCTGGATGGTTTTTGCGTAATGAGCAGACCAGCGCCTGTGATCGACGTGCCAGTTCATGGCTATCTGGCGAAATGTCTGCCCGTTTTTCCTTTTCTGCTGCGCGATTTTCTTATCAACAGCAGGATCGGCACCTTCACGCACTTTAGCGCGTGCGGCATCGCGTAGCTGACGCGCCTTAAACAGGGAAACATCCGGGTAGGGACCAAAGGCCAGCTTTTTTTCTTTGCCATAGATGCGGTACTTCATGTACCAGAGTTTTGAGCCGTTGGGTTTGATCAGCAGGTACAGTCCTGAACTGTCTGCCAGTTTGAAGGATTTATCGGCGGGCTTGATCTTGCGGATAGCGGTATCGGTTAATGCCATAGCGGGGGGCTCCATTTTCTCAACGAACCGTGAGGCCCCCGATTAAGCCCCCAAAAACTATGGATGTCAAGAAACCCGGCAGTCCTTCTCAGGATAACCGGGTAAAGATAACTTCTTGTTTTTTAAACGCTTCAGGACTTATAGGGAAGTCATGAAACTAAAATCTGGCTCCTCTGACTGGACTCGAACCAGTGACATACGGATTAACAGTCCGCCGTTCTACCGACTGAACTACAGAGGAATCGTGTGAACGGGGCGCATGATATCCGGCGTCAGATGTACTGTCAATGGCAAAGTCGAGAGTAATTGTCTGACTGTTTAGGCTGTGTACAGTTCTTTCTTCACGCGGGCTAATAAGCAACAGGCGCCTGATAGTCCGTGCTGTTTTGCCACGCTTTCAGTCTGGTTAACGGGTCCTGACGATAGAATCCTGTAAAGCACTGATATAGAAGTGGGAATCGCTCCTGTAATAGGGCCGGCGCGCTGAAGAAATACTCGGAAAGTACGGCAAAGCATTCAACAGGATCCTGGGCCGCGTAGGGATCCATACTGGCTGCGTCTTCTCCGACTAAATCGATTTCTTCCTGTAAGGACTCCATGGCGGCGTGGAGTCGCTGCTCCCACAGGGCGACATCGCGCAGGGCAATCAGCGGAACCCCGGTCGCCATGCCCCCGCCGCGGAGATCCAGCTTATGCGCGACTTCATGAATAACGAGGTTGAATCCGGATAGATCGAACGAGTCCTGGATCTCCTGCCAGTTCAGTATGATAGGCCCCTGATCCCAACTTTGTCCGGATTGCACCACTTTGCCGGTGTGAACCAGTCCGTACTCATCCTGCCATTCGTCATCTACCGTGAAAGGCGCGGGATAAATCAGCACGTCGTGAAAACCATCCAGGTTCTCAATGCCCAGTTCCAGGATCGGCAAAGCAAACAGTAGTGCGATGCGCTGCTGCATAATGTCGGTCAGCGCCAGTCCTTGTAATGGAAGGACGCGTTTTAGCTTCAGGAACTGATCCGCAATATTCACCAGCCGCGTCCGTTCCCGATCGCTTAACGGCGCGAGCAGGGGGATTGCCATCGCAGACTGCCAGCGATCCTGCACATCAACCTGAGGTTCATTTGTTTTCCACGGCCACTTTATCATCGCTGTTGCTCGCTAAGTCATCACTTGAATTCAAAGACGATAGCTAAGGCTGTTAAAATGCCTCAAAAGAGGGCATTATAGCAACCGCTTAAACGGAGAGATGCCGGAGCGGCTGAACGGACCGGTCTCGAAAACCGGAGTGGGGGCAACTCCACCGGGGGTTCAAATCCCCCTCTCTCCGCCACTATTCAATCACTTACAGTGATTCTATTCTGTGACGATTAGCTCGTCGGGGAAAATCATCACAAGATCGCAGTATCGCTTCCTTATCCAGTGGAATGCGTTGCTTTTAGCCGCCGCGATGGCGCGATTTGCATAGCGTCAGCCTTTTTCTCATAACATCATCGCGTACTTTGTTATCCGCGTTTATAGATCGCGGCGCGCCAGTAGCCATGACCTTGTTTGCGTTCCTCACTCCATCCCTGTCGTTGAAGCTGCTTCGCAATCAGATGATTCATCATTCCATGTCCCAGCAGCAGTACGGATCCGGATTCCGCCAGGGCTATGAGCTGATTTGCCGCCAGGTATGCCCGTTGTCTGGCCTGGTGTTTGGATTCAACATGTCGTCTGTAGCCGCATAGCCAGGCCAGACGAAAAATAAAGCCCCAGTAAAACGGAGAAAGCCGCGGCCAACGCCAATGCGTAACCGGTAGTTCGGCTTCGCAAAACAGGGCGTCGATGACGTCAGGTCGATATCCCAGGGCTTGCAAAGAAGCAAGCGCCCGGGGAGACGAGCTTGCGACGATGCGGGTCGCGCGCGCCGCCAGTTCTCTGCCGGCATCGGGCGGCGAATCATCGCCAATTTCGGCCTGATTGTACCGCTCGATCCAGGATATCATTTCATATGGCGAGACTTTCCGGCTTACGCCCAGACTGGGTTTGCCGTGCCGCATCAGTATGATCTCCATGGTCTGGATTTTCCTTGTCAGCGTGAATAAAGTCGCAACGAATGGCCGGATGACGACCGGGCGCGGCGGTTTCTTTTATCGGTAGGCCTCAAACTTTTGCACATAGCAAAAATGTGATTTTCCCGACAGAAACACACTTGAATTTTTCACCAATGCTACCATCTTATTAAGCGGACAAGCGATGCTTGCCTCATAGGTTGAGCTTTTGAATGTATCAAGATATTCAGGAGGTTAATTATGGCACTGAGAACCTTGTCATTGTTCCCCGATATTTCCGGTTCGCTGTTTTCCGATCGTTTTAACCGTATTGACCGGCTATTTAGCCAACTGACCGGCGACACGCCGCTGTCGGCGACGCCGTCGTACGATATCCGTTTATTAGGCGACAACCGCTATGGGATCACGCTGAGCGTACCCGGCTGGAAAGAAGATGAATTGGAAATAAAAACCACCGGCGGTCGACTAAGCGTAACCGGTAAACGCGAAGAGAAAAGCGAAGCTGAAGATGAAGGTTGGCTGCATCAGGGGATTAGCCGCGCCGACTTTAGCATCAGCTATGCGTTGCCCGAGCATGTGAAAGTTCAGGGGGCGGCGCTGGAAAACGGGCTGTTGACCATTGAGTTGTATCAGGAAATCCCTGAAAGCGAAAAACCGCAAAAGATCGCGATCGAAAATCGCGGCAAGGCGATAGAACATCAGGCCTGATTATGGGGACAGGCGGCTATGCCGTTGTGTCCAATGAATAATATTTTACGTTAAGTCATGCTCAGGATGAATGCCGGTCGGCAAGGCTGATCGGCATTTTTTATGGCGGATGTTCCGTGCCGCCGCAAGCCAGGTTAAAGATCGCTCACGGCGTGTTTTGCTGTCCTGCTAGACGCGCGATAGTCGGCGATAAATTTGTCGGATTGCTCCGCGTGAGCTAGGTTGATAGTTAATCATTACGTTACGGAGATAAATATGGGTTTTTGGCGCATCGTTTTTACCATTATTTTACCCCCACTGGGCGTGTTGCTTGGGAAAGGGATTGGTTGGGCGTTTATCCTGAATATCATTCTGACGCTGTTGGGGTATTTCCCCGGCCTGATTCACGCATTTTGGGTACAGACGAAAAACGACGGTATCTGAGCCGGATGATATCGACGCCGCTTCTTCAGCGCAGTTGTATTTAGTTAAACGGGCGACGCCGGCGGCGTCACCCGTACACCCTGCATCTTTCTGCCGGATATAACACGTTTGCGACTGTTCAGTCTGCAAGCAAAAATGTTATTCTGATCACACGTTTTTTCTATCTTCCATGCCGTAAAACTACCTGTTGCATCATCGATTTTCATCTTTTGCCGTTGGTGGTGGCCAGCAGTTGCTCTTTTATACGTTAAATTATATAACCGCATAATCTATAAGGCGATTATCTCTTGCCGTCTGGTCGTTCAAAATGCGGATGTAGCAGTTATCTTTGTCGTATCGGGGAATCAAGATGGTTGATGTGCTTATCAAAGCCTTCTCATTTATTTTTGTCATCATTATCGGATATCTGCTGAAACAGTATGGCGTATTACAACGATCCGACAGCCTGGCGCTGTCCAGGATCATGATGAATATTACCCTGCCTGCGGCGGTCATCACCGGGTTTGCCAGCTTTAAAGTCGATCACTCTTTATTGATTCTGGTGGTACTGGGGTTGGGGTGTAATCTTTTACTGATGGGGGCGGGGTATTTGATTGCCCGCAAAGGCCCGGATGAAATGAAAGCCTTTTATATCATCAATTCGCCGGGCTATAACATCGGTTGCTTTACCTTGCCTTATGTGCAGAGTTTTCTTGGTCCGGCCGGCATCGTTGCGACCTGTCTGTTTGATGCCGGAAACTCCATTATCTGTACCGGCGGCAGCTACGTTGCCGCATCACACGCCACCGGCCGCAGCGCCGGTCTGAAAAGCACGATTCGGCGGCTGTTCTCCTCTGTGCCGTTTGATGTCTATATGTTGTTGCTGATTGCCGCGCTATTCGGTCTGCATCTTCCCAGTCAGGTCACTTTGGTGACATCGACCATCGGCAACGCCAACCCGTTTCTCGCCATGATGATTATCGGCATGATGCTGGAAATCAATATCAACCGGGCGGCGCTGGCGAATGTATTAAAGGTACTGGCGCTTCGCTACGGCGTAGCCTGCGCATTCGCCGTGTTGTTTTATTATTACACGCCGTTGCCGCTGGAAATCCGTCAGGTACTGGCCGTGGTGGTGTTTTCGCCGGTATCGTCGCTGGCGCCTTTGTTCACTTCAAGGTTCAGCGGGATGTTCGCCTCGGTTTCCAGCTTTACCAATTCGCTATCGGTCATCATCAGTATTACCATCATGACGACGCTGCTGACGCTGATGCAATCATAAAAGAGCGCGATATAGCAGTGATGTTATTAATAATATTTTTATGGAGCGCTGAATGAGTCATGCCGGTTTTGCCCGACTGCCTGAACCGCCGTATTTCGCCGTGGTTTTTTCATCACAACGTACGCCAGGGGATCGCGGATATGATGAGATGTCATCCAGAATGGCTGAGCTGGCCATGACGCAACCCGGATACCTTGGCGCGGAAAGCGCGCGCGACCAGCAGGGGTTCGGGATAACCGTTTCTTACTGGGATTCTCTTGACGCGATCAAACAGTGGAAGCGTCATTCAGAACATCGTATCGCGCAGGAGTTCGGTATTGCCGAGTGGTACCAGCATTATGAGTTGCGAATTGCGGAAGTGAAATACGCTTATGGTAAACGCCAGGGCTGATGCCGTCGGACAGCGCCATTAAAGCGGCGCTGTCCGGCTGGCTAGTCGTCCGATTTGATGACCCGATTACGCCCTTGCTGCTTGGCCTGGTATAGCGCGATATCCGCCCGGTTGATTAGCGCATCCAGCGTTTCCTTTGCCCGATATTCCGCCACGCCGCAGCTGATGGTGACCTGAATCGTCTCGTTACGGAACGGCACGACCATCGCTTCAACGTCATGACGCAGCGTTTCGGCGCGCGTCAGCGCATTGTCGATATCGCAGTTGTCCAGTAGCACCACGAACTCTTCTCCTCCCCAACGGCAAATTCGATCGCTGTTGCGGATGGACTGTTGCAATATCTGCGCGATTTTCTGCAACACCAAATCACCGGCGCCGTGTCCGTAGCGATCGTTGACTATTTTGAAGTGGTCGATATCCAGCAGCACGATGGCGATAGGTTGATGTTTTGCCTGTCGTTTGCCGCTCAGCCGTTCAAAGGCATAATCGAACGCCTGCCGGTTCATAATCCCGGTCAGCTTGTCGGTTGTCGCCATCAGCTCCAGGCGGCGCTGATAGCCGCCGATGGTCAGCCAAAGCAGGAACAGAAACAGCGTGCTGACGGCGATGCTGACCCCCAGATTTTTCATCAGCGTAGCGAACAGCCGCCGTTCGCTGGGATGGCTGGTTTGCTCGACCATTAAATACCAGCCAAACTCGGGGATCAGGCGGGTATTGAGAAAGATTTGCGTATCCTGAGCGTGGTATTCATAGGCGCCGCCCGGCACCGTCAGAATCGAGGTGGCGAGGGTTGCCAGTCCGGGTTGCTGTTGAATTTTCAGAGCACGATCGTAGGTTTTTCCGTGCAATGCGACGTTGCCGGTTTTATCAATGAAGTAAATCGTGCGGTTGTAGCGCTGCTCATATTTTTCAATCAGCAGTTTGACCCGCTCGATGGGAATGCCAATACCGGTGACGCCGATGAAGTCGCCGTCATAATCCAGGACTTTATGGTTAATAAAAATATCCAGATGGGTACGGTCTTCGGGATCGACGCGGACATCAATGAAGTAAGGGGTGTCATCCGACAGATTTCGGGCTTGAAAAAACCATCGATCGTCGAGGGATTGCGCCGAGATAGTGTGGTGAACGCGTTGAGGATCGTAAAAACGTTTCGTTTTGTCCGAGGCAAAAAAGGAAAACAGGGTATCGAAGCGGCGGTCAATCTCTTTCAGATAGCGAATCATGGCCTGCGAATCGCGTTCATCAGCAAGAACCCAGTCGCGAACAAAGGTGTCGTGCGCCATTAGCGATGAGATAAAGATCGGTTTCAGCAAGTCCTGCTGAATTTCGGAGTACACGTTATCGCTGGTCAACGGCAGCGTATGTTCTTTTATTTCTTCCTCCAGCGATTTTTTGGCTACTTCATAGCTGGTCCAACTGATAATCAGAAATGCGGTGAGCAACATGACGGCGAATATTATAATTGCGCGCGTTTTATTCAGCCAACGTGAGTTTGTTATCAATCCAGTCAGCAAAACGGTACTCCCGGTGTCATCAATGAGGTAGCAGACGGAAAATCATTTCTGAGCATCACGGCTGCCGGTCAACTTCCTTATTGAAGTTAAGCAGGCGTAGCCGGAAACAGCAACATAACGTCAGCCTGAATGCGTTCGAATCAACCTTGCAGGCGAGGGAGAAAGAAGGCGGCGGATCAAAGGATAGGACGCGTTTACTTTTGGACGGGTTATTGACGGTAACGGAAAATAAAATAATGCCCCGGCGGACGATATTTTAATGGACTATCGTGAATAAGCGCTATCGCCGGCAATAATGTAATGATTTGTATTTTATTGTGGTCTTACTCAATGTAACTTGTGAAAACCGATGAAATAGTGGTATCAATTAACGTTGGTCACGGTAATGAAGTCGGATAGACAATGGCGGCAGAAAGACGAGAAGATAAACAGGGGCGCTCGACGGCGCTGTTATTTATTAATCAAAACGCGAGAAATGGCGATTCATCGAAGTCATCTGTGGTTCAATTATTACAATCGCATAATATTAAGGTTATTGATCCCGGCGAACAGCATTCCGATTCCTGCGGCGATATTATCCGCGCCCATGCGCATGATGTGGACTTTGTTATTATCGGCGGCGGCGATGGCACGTTGAACTCGGCGGCTCAAGCGCTGGTTGATACCGGCTTGCCGCTGGGCGTCCTGCCGTTAGGCACGGCGAATGATTTTGCCCGCACGCTGGGGATACCAAAAGATTTGAAGCTGGCGATACAAATTATCGCGGCTGGAAATTTAAGGACCATCGATCTGGGGGAAGTGAACGGTCATCTGTTCTTTAATGTCTCCAGTATCGGATTTTCGGCTGCGCTGGCGCGCGGGCTATCGGCCAAGTCGAAAAAACGTTGGGGAACGCTGGGCTACGCGCTTGCGGCGTTTAAATTGCTTAAGCAGAGTCGTCCGTTCAGGGTCGAAATCGAGCATGACGGCATCAAGGAAAGCGTCAGAACCGTTCAGGTTTCCGTGGGCAATGGCCGTTTTTACGGCGGCGGCATGACGGTGGAACAGACGGCCGCGCCTGACGATGGCCGACTGGATGTTTATAGTCTGGAGATCTCCCATTGGTGGGAAATGCTGGCGCTGCTGCCTTTTCTGCGCCGGGGAACGCACGGGCGATGGCGCAAAGTACGCGCTTTCTCCGCGACCGGTTTAACGGTGCATACGGCAAAGCCGCATGATATTAATGCCGACGGCGAACTGATTGGAAAAACGCCGGCGACATTTACGTTGAGGGAAAAAGTCATTCAGGTCTTTTCCCCCAAAATCGAGATGGTTAATTAAACTAATATAAGTGCTGACGATGCAAACTATTATTTCTGCGATACTGGCTTTCTTTTTGTTTGAGCCACTTGAAAATGAATTAAATCGCTATGCGGAATCTATCAATATGTCGAAAGAAACCGCGCAGCAGGTATTTTCATGTTTAAAATCAGAGACGCCGAAAATTATTGACAAGGTTCAATCCGATCTTTGGTGGACCACGACGACCGTGCTTTCAATTTGGACCGGCGTGTCTGATGTTGAACAGATAATTACCGAGGCCGCGCCGCATTGCGCCGCGCCATTTAATAAAGTTAATAAACTAACCTGATTGCTTATTTTTTATTGTATCGCGTGGATATACCCTGAATACTTCGCGTCGCGGGAAGGCCAACGCTCAGGCAACCTGAGGTATTCAGGGGATATTATTACTCAAGCGCCGCAGACTTCGCAGCCTGGATTTTTAGGTAATTTTATTTCCCGGAACTGCATGGCGCCGGCGTCGAATATCAGCAAACGGCCGGTGATAACCTTGCCGAATCCCGTCACTAACTTGATGGCTTCCATCGCCTGCAAACTGCCGATGGTACCCACCAGCGGCGCCATCACGCCGGCTTCCACGCAGGTTAGCGCGTTTTCGCCGAACAGGCGGCTGAGGCAACGATAGCAAGGCTCATCTTGCTGGTAGGTGAATACGCTGAGCTGACCTTCCATACGGATGGCGGCGCCGGAAATCAGCGGTTTTTTCAGATGAAAGCCGATGCGATTCAGGCGATCGCGGATAGATACGTTATCGGTGCAATCGAGCACCGCATCGTGTTTCTCCACCAGTTTGCTCAACGCCTCATCATCCAGATCGGCGTTAATGGCATCAAGGGACAGGTGAGGGTTAATTTCCGCGAGCGCAATCCGCGCTGATGCAACCTTGGTCATGCCGATCCGGGCATCATGATGCAGTATCTGTCGCTGAAGATTGGAGAGCGAAACGGTATCGAAGTCCAGCAGCGTCAGGTGGCCGACGCCGGCCGCCGCCAGATACTGCGAAGACGCGCAACCCAGCCCGCCGAGTCCGACAACCAGGATGCGTGCGGCTTTCAATTTTTCCTGCCCGTCAAAATCAAAGCCGCGCAGCACGATCTGGCGATTATAGCGCAGCGCTTCTTCATCACTGAGTTCCGGCAGCATGGCTAATTCCCCAACAGCGCATTGAAAGGTTCAATCTCGACCCATTCGCCGGCGGCAACGCGGCCGCGTTCGGCTTCCAGCACGATAAAGCAGTTAGCCTGACTAAAAGAACTGAATACGTGAGAACCCTGATGGCCGGTGGTTTCGACTTCCCATTCGCCCTGGGCGTTACGGCTAACAATACCCCGCTGAAAATCGATGCGGCCCGGCGTTTTTTTCAGCGCGCTGGTGGTTTTCACCCGCAGGCGCGTTGGCGGGCGCCATTGAGAATGACCCGAAAGACGGGCCAGCAACGGCTGCACCAGTTGATAAAATGTGACGACGGAAGAAACCGGGTTTCCCGGCAGGCCGCAGAACCAGGCGTTTTGCAGTTTGCCGAAGGCGAACGGTTTGCCGGGCTTGATGGCGAGCTGCCAAAAATCGATATTACCCAGCTCTTCCAATATCTGTTTGGTGTAATCCGCCTCGCCGACGGAGACGCCGCCGCTGCTGATCACCAAATCGGCGCCGCTGTCGGCTTGTTGGAACGCGTCGCGCAGCGCGCGCGGATCGTCTCGGACGATGCCCAGATCGTCGACATCGCAACCAAGCTGTTCCAGCATTAAACGCACGGCGAAGCGGTTGGTGTCGTATATTTGTCCGGCTTGCAGCGGTTGGCCGACGGGTTGAAGCTCATCGCCGGTTGAGAAAATGGCGACCTTCAGGCGACGGAACACATCAACCTGCGCGATCCCCAACGATGCCAGCAAGGGCAACTCCGCCACGCTCAGCCTGGTTCCGGCGGGTAGCACGCAGGCGCCTTCACGGATATCTTCGCCAGGCAGACGGATATTCTGCCCGGCGCTTACTGGGTGAAGAAAACGGACGCCTGCTGCGCTGACCTCCGTCTGCTCCTGCATGACAACCGCATCCGCGCCTGCGGGAACCGGGGCGCCGGTCATAATCCGAATACAGGTTCCTGACGGCCACACGCCGTCAAAGGGCGCGCCGGCGAAGGCCTTACCGGCGATCGGGAGCGGGGCGGCGGACAAATCGGCGCGGCGAATGGCGTAACCGTCCATCGCGGCATTGGCAAAGGGGGGAACATTTATGGGCGAGGTTATCGCGCTGGCGGTGATGCGGCCCGTGGCATCATACAGTGAGACGGTTTCCGTTTCCGCTATCGCTTCAAGCCGGGAAAACAGTTTTTCCTGTGCTTGTTCGAGAGTCAATAAACCTGGGCTAACGCTTTCCATCAGAACTCCATCATGTTATTCATTGCGTCGTTGCCGACGGCCGGCAGGCAAAAATGCGCATCGTATGCCAATATTATGTCAGAGAACCACACTCCCTTCATCTTTCAGGGATGATGTCGGCGCGTTGAAACCCATCGGGTGTATATATCGTTTGGTTTAGGTCAACTAACTTAATGTTATAAAAGATATTTCCTCAGGATTATGCTGCATTTTCTGCTTTACATACTGCATGGCGCTAAATATAGTCAAAAAAAAGAGTTTGATGACAAGCGGTTATACGAGCGGCGGCCAGCTTGCTTTGCTGTTCCGACTCCCCCGTTTTATATGGAGATTCTCTGTTCATGACACAAACACGGCATCATCATGCGCCGCTTTCCGCCCCTGAGCCGGTTTTTTTTCTGCCGGATGACCGGGTGCTGTCAGTTCGCGATCTGGGCGTTTATTTTGAACAACAGGGCCAGCGGACGGATGCGGTGCGTGATTTAACCTTTTCGGTGGATCGAGGGGAGACGCTGGCGATAGTGGGGGAGTCCGGGTCGGGCAAATCGGTGACGTCGCTGGCGCTGATGCGGCTGGTCGAACAGGCCGGCGGCGTGATTCATCAGGGCGAAATGCTGTTTCGCAAGCGTGACGGCCAGGTGCTGGATTTAAGCGCCGCCGGGCCGTCGCTGATGCGTAAGCTGCGCGGCGCCGATTTGGCGATGATTTTTCAAGAGCCGATGACGTCGCTGAATCCGGTCTTTTCCGTCGGCGAGCAGATCGCCGAATCCATTCGACTGCATCAGGGAATGGATCATCGCGCCGCCAGGCGTGAAGCGTTGCGCATGCTGGATTTGGTGCGCATCCCGGAGGCGCGCAATGTGCTGGATCGTTATCCGCATCAACTCTCCGGCGGCATGCGTCAGCGGGTAATGATCGCGATGGCGCTCTCCTGTAAGCCGTCGCTGTTGATTGCCGATGAGCCGACAACGGCGCTGGACGTCACCATTCAGGCGCAAATCCTGCAACTTATCCGCGTATTGCAGCAGGAAATGGACATGGCGGTGATCTTCATTACCCATGATATGGGGGTGGTGGCGGAGGTCGCCGACCGGGTGCTGGTGATGTATCACGGGGAAAGCGTTGAGGCGGCGGCGGCCGAGGACATTTTCAAGGCGCCGCAGCGTCCCTATACCAAAGCGCTGTTGGCGGCGGTACCCAAATTGGGATCGATGCGCGGGCAGCCTTATCCGGCTAAATTCCCCTTGCTGAATCAGGAAACCTCATCGGCCGCCGACAGCGAACCGCAAAATACCATTCCTCCGCGTGCTGAACCGATTCTTCAAGTGAAAGATCTGGTCACCCGCTTCCCGATTCGCAGCGGCATTCTGAACCGGGTGACGCGACAGGTGCATGCGGTGGAAAACGTCAGTTTCGATCTCTATCCGGGGGAAACGCTGGCGCTGGTGGGGGAGTCGGGCTGCGGCAAATCCACCACCGGACGCGCGTTACTGCGATTGGTGGAAAGCCAAAGCGGGACGATCATCTTTAACGGACGACGGATTGACCATATGGCGGGCGCGGCATTGCAGCATCTGCGGCGGGATATTCAGTTTATCTTTCAGGACCCTTACGCTTCGCTGGATCCCCGCATGACGGTCGGTTTTTCCATTATGGAGCCGTTGCTGGTCCACCGCGCGGCGAGTCGCCAGGACGCGGAAAAACGGGTCGCGTGGCTGCTGGCCCGCGTCGGACTGGAACCGGAACATGCTCGCCGTTATCCCCATGAGTTTTCCGGCGGTCAGCGTCAGCGTATCTGTATCGCCAGGGCGCTGGCGCTGAATCCCAAAGTGGTGATTGCCGACGAATCGGTTTCCGCGCTGGATGTCTCCATTCAGGCGCAAATCGTTAATTTGATGCTGGAATTGCAGCGCGAATTCGGCATCGCTTTTCTGTTTATTTCCCATGATATGGCGGTTGTTGAGCGGATCAGCCATCGGGTGGCGGTAATGTATATGGGGCAAATTGTGGAGATCGGGCCGCGCAGCGCGGTATTTGAACATCCGCAACATCCCTATACCCGCAAACTGATGGCGGCGGTGCCGGTTGCCGATCCCGCGCGGCGCCATCGCGAACAGGTTTTACTGGTTGATGAAGTACCCAGCCCGATCCGGGCAATAGGCGATGAACCTACCACCGCGCCTTTAGTGCAGGTTGGCGAGCGACATTTCGTCGCTCATCATCCGATTGCCGGCGCTTATTGACAGGGCATGACAAGGAGAACGTAATACGATGAATGTTATCCATTTGAAACGCAACTGGCTACTTGCCGCCGGTATCGCCGCCGCCATGGCAACGGCGCCGGCCTGGGCGGCCAAGGATGCGGTGATCGCCGTCGGATCCAACTTCACCACGCTGGATCCCTACGACGCCAATGACTCATTATCCCAAAGCGTGGCCAAATCGTTCTATCAGGGACTATTCGGCTTCGACAAGGATATGAAGCTGGTCAATGTGCTGGCGGAGAGCTATACCGCAAGCCCGGACGGTTTGATTTATACGATTAAACTGCATCCGGGCGTGAAGTTTCACGACGGCACCGATTTTAATGCCGAAGCGGTAAAAGTGAATCTGGATCGCGCCAGCAATCCGCAGAATCGTCTGAAGCGCTACAACCTGTTCAAAATGATCGATAAAACGGAAGTGGTCGACGCGCAGACGGTGAAAATCACGCTGAAAACGCCGTTCTCCGCTTTTATCAATAATCTGGCGCATCCGGCCGCGGTGATCATCTCGCCGGCGGCGTTGCAGCAGTACGGCAAAGAGATCGGTTTCCATCCGGTGGGTACCGGACCATACCGTTTTGTCACCTGGAATCAGACCGACTACGTCAAGGTCGAGAAGTTTGCCGGTTACTGGAAATCCGGGCTGCCCAAACTGGACAGCATCACCTGGCGTCCGGTGGTGGATAACAACACCCGCGCGGCGCTGCTGCAAACCGGCGAAGCGCAGTTCGCGTATCCGATCCCGTTCGAACAGGCCAAAGTGCTGGAGAAAAACGCAGAGCTGGCGTTGGTTTCCTCGCCCTCCATTCTGCATCGCTATATCAGCCTCAACGTCACCCAGAAACCATTTGATAATCCCAAGGTGCGGCAGGCGCTTAACTACGCCATTAACAAAGAGGCGTTGATCAAAGTGGCGTTTTCCGGCTATGCGACGCCGGCGGAAGGCCCGTTGCCGCCGAGCATCGATTATGCGGTGAAATATCAGCCGTGGCCTTACGATCCGGCAAAAGCCCGCGAATTGCTGAAAGAGGCCGGCTATCCGGATGGTTTTACCACCACGCTCTGGTCGTCGCATAACCACAGCACGGCGCAGAAAGTGTTGCAGTTTACCCAGCAGCAACTGGCGCAGGTGGGCGTCAAGGTTCAGGTTACCGCCATGGATGCGGGTCAGCGCGCCGCCGAGGTCGAAGGCAAGGGCGTGAAAGAGACGGGCGTGCGGCTGTTCTATACCGGCTGGTCGGCCTCGACCGGGGAAGCGGACTGGGCGCTGTCGCCGCTGTTCGCCACCGCATCCTGGCCGCCGGCGCTATTTAACACCGCGTTCTACAGCAATCCGCAAGTGGATGCCGATCTGAGCGGCGCATTGAAAACCACCGACCGGGCGGAAAAGCAGAAACTGTATAAAGACGCGCAGGACAAAATCTGGGCCGACGCGCCCTGGATTTTCCTGGCGACTGAAAAGCTGGTTTCCGCCAACAACAAGAAATTGTCGGGATTTTATGTCATGCCGGATACCGCCTTCAGCTTCGATGAAGCGGATCTGAAAGAGTAAATCGGTCGTCAGTGAATTCGGGGCGGCGATGACGGGTCGCCCCGTATTTTCAGCAATTCCACTCACAGGAGAGCGAGTCGCATGTACGTGGAAACTTATCCATGCTGAATTATTTTATTAAACGGTTGCTGGGATTAATTCCCACCTTATTGATCGTCATGGTGTTGGTTTTTCTGTTCGTGCATATGCTGCCGGGCGACCCGGCGCGTTTGGCCGCCGGACGGGAAGCCGATGCCGTGGTGATAGAGATGGTTCGTCAGGATTTAGGGCTGGATAAACCGCTGCCGCAGCAATTCTGGCATTTTTTTACCAACGTCCTCCAGGGCGATTTGGGGACATCGATAGTATCCAAACGACCGGTGACGGAAGAAATCGCCACCCGTTTTATGCCGACGCTGTGGTTGACCATCAGCAGTATGGCGTGGTCGGTGGTGTTCGGCATGGCGATCGGCGTAGTTTCCGCCGTGTGGCGTAATGGCTGGCCCGACAGAATCGGTATGACGCTGGCGGTTTCCGGCATCTCCTTTCCGGCCTTCGCGCTCGGTATGCTGTTGATGCAGGTTTTTTCCGTGGAGCTGGGCTGGCTGCCCACCGTCGGCGCCGACACCTGGCGGCACTATATTTTACCCTCGATCACCCTGGGCGCGGCCGTCGCCGCCGTGATGGCCCGTTTTACCCGCGCCTCTTTTGTCGAGGTGATGCAGGAAGATTACATGCGCACCGCGCGGGCAAAAGGCGTGCGCGAGTCGTTGGTGGTGGTGAAGCATGGGTTACGCAATGCGTTGATCCCGGTCATCACCATGATGGGGTTGCAGTTTGGTTTTTTGCTCGGCGGCTCGATTGTGGTTGAGAAGGTTTTTAACTGGCCGGGGCTGGGGCGATTATTGGTCGACGCGGTGGAGATGCGTGATTATCCGGTGATTCAGGCGGAAGTCTTGCTGTTCTCGCTGGAGTTCATCCTTATCAATCTGTTGGTCGATATGCTGTATGCCGCGATTAACCCAGCGATTCGTTATAAATAAGGAAAGATAATGAGAAACTGGCGACGTAAAGCGGTGTTGTCGGCTATGCCGGTGATTAAGGAGAATCGAATTCGCACGCCGTGGCATGAGTTCTGGCGACGTTTCCGGCAGCAGCATGTGGCGATGTTGGCCGGTTTGTTTGTGGCGCTGCTGATTATCATTGCCCTGTTGGCGCCTTATCTGGTGCCTTACGATGCGGAAAATTACTTTGATTATGAGCGCCTGAACGAGGGGCCGTCGATCGAGCACTGGCTCGGGGTCGATGCGCTGGGACGGGATATTTTCAGCCGCATCTTGCTGGGGGCGAGAATTTCTCTGGCCGCCGGCATCCTTTCGGTCACCATCGGTATGCTGATCGGCACCGCGTTTGGACTATTGGCCGGTTACTATGAAGGCTGGTGGGATCGGCTGATCATGCGCGTTTGCGACGTGTTGTTCGCTTTTCCCGGTATTCTGTTGGCGATTGCCGTGGTGGCGATTATGGGCAGCGGGATGGCGAATGTGATTGTCGCGGTGGCTATCTTCAGCGTTCCCGCGTTTGCCCGGCTGGTGAGAGGCAATACGCTGGTGTTAAAGCAGCAGACCTACATCGAGTCGGCGCGCAGCATCGGCGCGTCCGACTGGACGATTGTTTCTCGCCATATCCTGCCTGGCACGGTGTCTTCCATCGTCGTGTACTTTTCTATGCGTATCGGCATGTCGATCATTACGGCGGCCAGCCTCTCCTTTCTGGGATTAGGCGCGCAGCCGCCTACGCCGGAGTGGGGCGCGATGCTCAATGAAGCCCGCTCGGATATGGTGATCGCGCCGCATGTGGCGATTTTCCCCAGTTTGGCGATTTTCCTGACGGTGCTGGCCTTCAATCTGTTGGGGGATGGATTGCGTGATGCATTGGATCCGAAGCTGAAAGGCTGAACATCCCGCCATATCCCTGTCGATAACACGCAACCCGCGATATCTCGCGGGTTTTTTTATGGCGGGCTATCCCTGCCCGCCACCTTGCAGGCCGTCGCGGGCGACGTTGAAAAACGCTCCCGGCGTTTTTTTATGGCGGGCTATCCCTGCCGCCACCTTTCAGGCCGTCGCGGGCGACGTTGAAAAACGCTCCCGGCGTTTTTTTATTTAATAAACGGACTGGCTGATTGCGCGGCGGCGCGGCGTAACACGCAATGAGAGTGAGGAAATATCCGTGATATCCGTCAGTTGGCTACCTGACGGCGACGCGCGGCCAACTATTGCTGATGAATGGGTAACCATATAAATATTTGTTGGTTGATAAAAATAGTTGCGACTTTAAATATGTGCTTGCGATTTGTTAAAAAAATTCACCTTTGGTAGCTAAAGACAACATTGCATTAATAAAGGAGCACTATGTCAAGGAGTACTGTAAGCAGAAAAAAGGCGCTCGCTGTGCTATGCGGCTTGAGCGCGATACTGGGCGGATGGCAAGCGGCGCAGGCGGCAACGGAGCCGCAGCGGGAACCGCCGCCGCAGGAAAAACCGTCTTCGTCAACGTTCGTCGAGGGTTCCAATCGAATCCCGGCTTGTCATTGATGGGCCGTTGCGGCGCATCGTGAGCGCATTCGCGGCAATGTCCGGCAGGCGTATCCTGCGATAACCCCTGCCGCCGCCATCCTACAGTTATTCGACGTATTTAATGCGAGGTATCTTTCCATGTCTAATCTGTCAGTAAACAACAAGCGGCATGCCGCCGCGCTGCTGGCGCTGAGCGCGACGCTTATGCTGTGGTTTCAGTCGGCGATTGCCGAAACCGGCGCCGTGAAACCGCTTAAAAGTATTACGCTGCAACTCGATCCCGCCACGGCGGTAGCGCAGGAAAAAGGTTTCTTTAAGGAAGAGTTCGACAAGATCGGCATCGAACAGGTCAACCTGATCGCCTCCGGCAGCGCCGAACTGCTGGGCGCGGAGGCGGCGCACCTCAACCACGGCGGCATCGCGGTGGCGCAGCGCATGATTTATCCGGCGGTGGTGCATCATGCCAACGGGCTGGATGCCGTTATCGTCTGGGAATCTGAGCCTTCCGACAAATACCGTACGCCGATCATCGCGCGGGCGGACAACAAGGAGATTAATCAGATTCAGGATCTGGACGGACGCAAATTCGCCAGCAGCCGGGTGAGCTGCTACTGGACGGCGCCGACCGAAATCCTGACCAAGGCGGGCTTGCCGCTCGACTCCCGCAAGCAGCAGGGGCGGGTGCGTTACCAGTCGATGGATAACAGCGCCGCGGTCGCCGCCGCCCTGTTAAGCGGCTCCATTGATGCGACGGCGGTGCATCTCGGCACTTCCGGCGCGGCCGCGCTCTATACCTCCGGGCAGGTGAAAGTGATCGGCCGTACGCCGGATGACGGCGTCTACGTCAACGGCGCCGGTCGGGTTTCCTACTTCGCGATGCGCTCGTTTGCCGAAAACTATCCGCAGGCCATTCAGGCGTTTCTGCTGGCGGTCGACCGCGCCAAAGAATGGGCGCGCACGAATCCCGATGAGGCGGCGGCGATCGTCGCCAAAGCCACGCGCGTGCCGGAACATATCGCCAAGTTCCAAATTACCGATCCGTCGCAGTTCTACTTTATGCGCGGCGAGGCAGACGCCGACAGCGTGCGCGACAATATCAAAACCTTCCAGGCCTGGTATATCGCGCAGGGGGACGACATCCTGAGCGAGCGCAATCTGAGCGATACCCAGGTTGATAAGCTGGTCGACGCGCGTTTTTTCAAAGGTGGCGCTTATTCGGCCTATAACTGATCTCGCTTAAAGGACGATAACGATGAGTGATAGCATTCTTAGCGGCGTGGCGACGGCAAAGATCGTTCGCCGCCGACGATCGGGGAACTGGCTCGGCTTTATTCTGCCGCTGGCGATCCTGTCCGGCTGGCAGGCCGCGTCCTATTATCAGTGGGTTCCGCCGGTCTTTCTGCCGTCGCCGGCGCGTACGCTCGCCTCGTTCTGGGACCTGGTGACCAAACAGTCGTTCGAGCAGGATTTTTTTATCAGTATCATGCTGGTTTCGCAGTCATTCCTGCTCGGCGCGTTGGCCGCGCTGCTGCTGGGGATCGCCGCCGGCATGTCCCGCAAGGTGGAAAACTTCTTCGGTCCGACGTTCGACACGATCCGTCATATCCCCGGCATCGCCTGGCTGCCGCTGATCATTCTGTGGTTGGGCGTGGGTGCGCCGGCCAAGACGCTGGTGATCGCCAAATCGGTGTTTTTCCCGGTGTTTCTCAATACGCTGCAAGGGATCCGCAACGTCGATCGCAACTACATTGAACTGGGGGAGGTGCTGCGCCTGACGCGCTGGCAAACCCTGCGGCGCATCGTGATCCCCGCGGCCTTGCCCAACGTGATGGTCAGCCTGCGTTACAGCGCCGGGCTGGCCTGGGCGCTGGTGGTGGTGGCCGAGGGCATCGCGGGGCAGGTGGGCATTGGTTTTCTGATCTTTCGCGCCCAGTCGCTGCTGCTGACCGACCAACTGCTGGTCTGCATGGCGACCATCGGCATCGTCGGTTTTCTAATCGACCGGTTAATGCTGGCGTTGCAAAAGCGCGCGCTGGTGTGGAAGCAGGGCTATGAGGGATAACCCATGACCGAGACATTACATGTGCGCGGCGTGACCAAACGTTATTCGCACGACGGCGCCGCATCGCACGAGGTGTTGCGCGGCATCGATTTAACGGTGGAGCCCGGCGAGTTCGTCAGTATCGTCGGGCCGAGCGGCTGCGGAAAAAGTACCCTGTTGCGGCTGATTGTCGGGCTGGATCAGGATTATCAGGGCGAGATTACGCTGGGAAGCCGGCGCATTAGCGGCCCTGGCCCGGAGCGCGGCATTGTGTTTCAGGACCATCGCCTGCTGCCGTGGTTGACGCTGGAAGAGAACATCGCGCTGGCGGTGGAGAATGTCTCCTGGCCGGCGGCCCGCAAACGCGACACGGTGCGTGAACATATTGAACTGGTCGGGCTGGCGGGCTACGAACAGGCTTTTCCCCACCAGCTTTCCGGCGGTATGGCGCAGCGCGCCGCCATCGCCCGCGGGCTGGTGGCGCGTCCGGAAGTGCTGTTGCTCGACGAACCGCTGGGCGCGCTGGATGCGCTGACGCGAACCCGATTGCAGGATGAACTGCTGCATATCTGGCGGCATGAGCGCACCAGCATGATTCTGGTGACCCACGATATCGAGGAAGCGCTTTATTTGAGTCACCGCGTGGTGGTGCTGCAATCGCATCCGGGGCAGATCGCCAAAGTGGTGGAGGTGACGCTGCCGACGCCGCGCGATCGCGCCAGCTATGCCTTTACCGACCTGCGCCGTGAAGTGCTGGCGGCGATGACGCCGGATGCCGTGCGGCATGAAGCGGCGGTAGCAGGGTAGGCGATCGCACCCGGGCCGGCTGTCGTTTAATCACAACTCCCCGGCCACGTCGGCGGTAAGTTGTGAATTTTTGGCGCGGTATCCGTCAGCTCGGGTCATTCGATCTCGCAATCATCGTTACGCCGGAGAGTCGGAGCCGCGTCGGTTGTATTATTCGATTTCAGGGGGCGTTCTTTTATTTTTCGCTATAGTTATTACTTGTCGTCATCATCCAGACCAACGCCATACAAGTCGAATTCCCAGCGAATAAATTCATCGCTGCTGCCGGTAAATTCTACCCGCGGAAAGTCGGCGAATTCCGTGCATTTTGCCCAGGTAAGATGGACAACGGAAACGCGGTCGGCTGCCTGTGTGTGCCGCAGCAAAATATCGTCGTTGCCTTCGCGATAGGCGATCACCGCAACATCAACGCCATACAGCGAGTGCTGCTGCGGAAGTTCTGTTTCATACTCATTTTGCAGCGCTTGCTGCTTCAGGTCTGCGGCATATTCCCAGCCGCCGGGGAGGTGAGGTAGGAGAGATAATGTTGAATCCATAGTTTTCACTCTATAGGCCGATGGAGTCGGCGTCAGCATTCTCCAACCGCGGCAGTGTTTTAATGCGCATATCTCTCACTGAGGCAGGATAGCGTTACGGGGAGAAAGTTAACGTTATGAAGCGGATAATATCATTTTTACGCCCGATCCGGCGATAAGCACGGTTGTAAAGCGGTACGCGCAAGGGCAAAAAACAGCGCGACGGTCGCCGCGCTGCCTGGGGTTATAGCGTGAGTTAAAACGAGGTGCGTTTGTAGCTGCGGTATTGCGGCTGCCAGAAGTTGTGCGAGATGGCTTTTGCCAGCGCATCGGCGGAGGTCACCACCGCAACGCCCTGCAACTGCGCGGCCTTGCCGACTTCCAGCGCAATGTATTTCGATACTTCCTGAATATCTGCGATATCCGGCAGCAATGCGCCTTGCCCGTCTTTTGCCAGCGGCGAACAGTCCGCCAACGCGCGGCTTGCCGCCATCAGCATGCCGTCGGTAATGCGTTTCGCGCCCGATGCCAGCACGCCTAAACCAATACCGGGGAAGATAAAGGAGTTATTGCACTGGGCGATCGGATAAACCTTATCCTGGAACTGCACCGGCTCGAACGGGCTGCCGGTGGCCACCAGCGCCGCGCCTTCCGTCCAGCGGATGATATCTTCCGGGCGGGCTTCGACGCGAGACGTCGGATTGGATAGCGGCATCACGATGGGACGCGCGCAGTGGCTGTGCATCTCACGAATGATTTCTTCGGTAAACAGGCCCGGCTGGCCGGAAACGCCGATCATAATGGTCGGCTTGGCGTTACGCACCACTTCCAGCAGAGAGATCGCGTCGCTGGTCACGTCCCAGCGGGTCAAGGATTCGCTTTTCTGCACCAGCTTACTTTGGAAGTCGAGCAGGTTCGGCAGTTTGTCGGTCAACAGGCCGAAACGATCAACCATAAAGACGCGGGCGCGAGCTTCTTCCTCGCTCAGGCCTTCGGATTTCATCTGGGCGATGATTTGTTCCGCGATACCGCATCCGGCCGAGCCCGCGCCGAGGAACACCACGGTTTGGTCGCGCAACTGGCTGCCGGCGGCGCGGCTGGCGGCAATCAGACTGCCCAGCGTCACGGCGGCGGTACCCTGAATATCGTCGTTGAAGCTACAGATTTCATCACGGTAGCGATTCAGCAGCGGGGTGGCGTTTTTCTGGGCGAAATCTTCAAACTGCAACAGGACATTCGGCCAGCGGCGTTTTACCGCCTGAATAAACTCATCGACGAATTCGTAATATTCGTCGCCGGTGATGCGCGGATGGCGCCAGCCCATATACAGCGGATCGTTCAGGCGCTGCGGGTTGTTGGTGCCGACATCCAACACCACCGGCAGGGTATATGCCGGGCTGATGCCGCCGCAGGCGGTATACAACGAGAGCTTGCCGATGGGAATGCCCATGCCGCCGATGCCCTGATCGCCCAGACCCAGAATACGCTCGCCGTCGGTAACCACGATGACTTTGACATTCTGTTTGGTGGCGTTTTGCAGCATATCGTCGATATTGGCACGGTTCGGATATGCGATAAACAAGCCGCGCGCCCGACGGTAGATATCGGAGAAGTGCTCGCAGGCTTCACCCACGGTCGGGGTGTAGATAATCGGCATCAGCTCGCTGAGGTGGGCGTCCAGCAGGCGATAGAACAGGGTTTCATTGGTATCCTGTATGTTGCGCAGGTAGACGTGCTTTTCAATGTCGTTTTTGAACTCCCGACATTGACGCCAGGCGCGTTCAGCCTGTTCTTCAATGGTTTCGACGGCTTCCGGTAATAAACCGTGCAGATTAAAGTTGGCGCGTTCTTCTTCTGTAAATGCGCTGCCTTTATTTAGCAAGGGAAATTCAAGAAGTATGGGGCCAGCATAGGGGATGTAGAGGGGGCGGGTACTTTCGTATTCTAATTCCATGTCTTTTATACTCTTTGGGTAACAGAAACGAATTCAGTGATAGGGCAAAACTTAAGGTATTGCCGATCTTAAATTACCCACAAAATATGTACAGAAAATGTTAATTAAAATAGTTACATATAACTTGCAATAAAAAATAAAAACAGGCTGTATCGATTCAACTACAGTTAATTAACATTGCTCGTCCCGCCTGGCTAATCGAGCAAGCGTAATGCGACGTTTTTACAGCCGAGTTCGTTCAAGATGAATCTGGATGTTTCCCATTGGCTGATGGCGGCGTGACGGCGTTCGACAATCACTGCCCGCTCTATTTCCGTGTGCTTTTCGCCAGCCAGATTCAGCAGGTTAAGCGCCACCTGCAAGGGCGGCAGACTGGGGTTGAATGCCGCATTTTCGGCATAGCGGCCGGTATAGAGATGGCCGCCGGCGGTTTGCAGGGCGACGCCGCTGATTGCCTGACTATAGGGCGCGTGGCTGCGATTGGCGGCGTCCAGCGCGGCAAGCGTCAGAGCGTCGTCATCCGCCAGCGTATACGCGTGGCGGGCGCCATCCATTAACCGCGCGGCGATATCCAGATCCGCAGGGCCAAACGAGTCAGGCAGATAATGACTGAGCGCGGCGGGCTGCCGGCCCGGTAATTGAATACGCAGCGCGGAAGCGGTGTTCAGTTCATTCATAAACTGTCGGCAATGGCCGCACGGCGTGTAGTTCACCGTCACCGATTTCAACCCCGGTTCATTGCGCAGCCAGGCGTGGCTGATGGCGCTTTGTTCGGCATGCACCGTCTGCTGTAATTGCCCCCCGGTGAATTCCATATTGGCGCCGAAATAAAAGTTGCCGCTGACGCCCTGGGCGAGCGCGCCCACCTGAAAATGAGAAATCGGCGTCAGCGCGCAGGCGGCAGCCAGCGGCAACAGTTCAAAGGCCAATGCGTCGCTATCGAGTTGGGCGCTATCGCGCAAGATCCTCACGTCATCCGCGCTCAACATAGCGGCAAAGTTCTGCCGGTCCAACATCGGTTTCAGCGCGGATTGCAACCGGGCCGGCAACTGTTGAAAAGCATCATTAAATCGTGGGTGCATATCGGCCTGCCTTTTTGACCCCGTCAGTGAATACCATAATAGGCAATGGATAGGGTGCTAATGGTGATAGTTGTCACATTATCAATGTAATCAATGAAATTAATAATATTAAAATGTGATGTAAATCACTATTTAATCGAGGTGCAAAAGTATTCCCATAGCGGGAATACTCAGACAGTTGACAAACCTATCTACCGAACCAGAACGGTGAGAATGGAATAGAAGAGTAAAGCGTCCGCGCCAGGGACGGCGCGGTTCGAGCTTACAGGGACGTACTTGCAGCGTCTTTACGAGCTATCCATTTTCACCGCTCGACACACTTTGTCATCAACCACAGTATTCCCATAGCGGGAATACTGCATCAGGCGAATTCGGTATGGCTTCACGGGCCAAAGGATGCTGTCCTTTGGCCCGTGAAGAAAGCGGCGTAAGCGGGGGACTTATTTAAAGAATGCGAGCAGGACAGGGAAAATAAACGGCGCGAGCAGCGAGGTCATGATCCCGCAGATAACCAACGCCAGCGAACTGAACGCGCCTTCCTGAAAATCAACCTCGGCGCAGCGGGCGGTACCCAGGGCATGTGAGGCGGTACCCATCGACAGACCGCGCGCGGCTTTGGTTTTTATGCCGACGCGATCGAACATGCCGTGTCCGACGACGGCGCCCACGATACCGACGAAAATCACGCAAACGGCGCTAATCGCCGGAATGCCGCCGATTGAGCTGGCGACCGCCATCGCAATCGGCGTCGTCACGGATTTCGGCAGCACCGACGCGGCGATTTCATTTGACGCGCCCAGCCACAATGCGACCAGCGTGCCGGAAACGATCGCCGCGATGCTGCCGATAAAGCAGACGCTGATAATGGATTTCCAGCGCGCCCGGATTTGATGAAGCTGTTCATACAATGGAAAAGCCAGCGCGACGACGGCCGGTTGCAGCAAGTTGTTGAGCACTTCGCTGCCCTTGAAATAGTGGTCATAAGGGATGTTCAGCAGCAGCAACAAAGGAATAATAATCGCCATCGACACCAGCAGGGGATTCAGCAACGAGATTTTCGTCCAGGCGGCCAGCTTGCGGGCGGCAAAAAAGACCAGCAGCGTGAGCGGTAAAGACCACCATATATAAGCAAGCATTATCCTTTGTCCTTAGGCAGTTCGGTTTCGCCGCCGATAGCGTGTTCACGCTGCATAAGTTGCGTACTGAAACCGACGACGAGCATGACGAAAAAGGTGCTGGTCAGACAGGAGATGACAATCGGGCCGAACTGTTGGCTCAGCAGGTCGTAATAATTCATCACGCCCACGCCGATCGGCACAAACAACATGGCCATATGGCGAATAAACAGATGGCAACCGGGTCTGACCCAGTCAGGCGGCAGGATCTGCGAGGCAAGCAGAGAGAATAAAATCAGCATACCGATGATGCTGCCCGGAATGACGATGGGAAGTAACGCGGATATCGCATTGCCTGCGAACAGACAGAGATAAATCAATGCGAAAGCGCGTAAATACTGCCAACAAAGGGTGATGGTATTACGCATGGAAAAGTCCTGATTAACTGATGGGGCAATCATAGCGCTAATAGAATTAGTGTGCCACCGCTCACAAGTTTTCCTTCCTCACTAATTTGCTGACCGCGTTAAATTGCAATGTTTGTCTCAATCGTTAAATAAACGCCGGTCAGATACGGCTTCCCCGACGGCATTGATAAGCCGCTGTAACTGCGCCGGTTGAATAATAAAGGGCGGCATCAGATAAATGAGTTTGCCGAATGGGCGAATCCAGACGCCGCGTTCAACAAAAAAGTGTTGTAGCCGCGCCATATTGACCGGGTGCCGCATTTCCAGCACGCCAATGGCCCCCAGCACCCTGACATCCGCCACCGTCCGCTCGGCGCTTAACGGCGTCAGCCCCTGCCGTAATTGTTGTTCGATGGCCGCCACCTGCCGCGGCCAGCGGTTCTCCGCCAGCAGCGACAAACTGGCGTTGGCCGCCGCGCAGGCCAGCGGATTGCCCATAAAGGTCGGGCCGTGCATAAAACAGCCTGCCGCGCCGTTACTGATGGTTTCCGCCACCTGCCGGGTGGTCAGCGTGGCGGCGAGCGTCAGATAACCGCCGGTCAGCGCTTTCCCCACGCACATGATATCCGGCGCGATACCCGCGTGTTCGCAGGCAAACAGTTTGCCGGTGCGGCCGAAGCCGGTGGCTATCTCATCGGCAATCAGCAACAGGTTGTGCCGGTCGCAAAGTTCCCGCACCCGCTGTAGATAACGCGGATGATAGAAGCGCATGCCGCCGGCGCCTTGAACGATCGGCTCCAGCACAATCGCCGCTATCTGTTGTCCATGTTCCGCCAGCAGCGCTTGCAGCGGCGCGATATCCTCTTCATGCCAGTCGCCGTCGAACCGGCACTGCGGCGCATCGGCGAACAGATGGTCAGGCAGATAGCCCTGATACAGGCTGTGCATCGAATTCTGCGGGTCGCAGACCGACATCGCGCCGAAGGTATCGCCGTGGTAGCCGTGGCGCAGCGTAAGGAAACGCTGGCGCCGCTCCCCGCGCGCCTGCCAGTATTGCAGCGCCATTTTCAGCGCCACCTCGACGGCGACCGAGCCGGAGTCCGCCAGAAAAACGCACTCCAGCGCGTCCGGCGTGATGGCCACCAGCCGACGGCAGAGCGCCACCGCCTGCGGGTGGGTGATGCCGCCGAACATGACGTGCGACATCTGCGCCATCTGCTGCTGTAGCGCCTGATTGATGACCGGATGGTTATAACCGTGGATCGCCGCCCACCAGGAGGACATGCCGTCGATCAGGCGGCGTCCGTCATCAAGCTGAAGTTCGGCGCCGTTAGCCGCAACCACCGGATAACAGGGCAACGGCTGGGTCATTGAAGTGTAAGGGTGCCAGATATGGCGCTGATCGAAGGCGAGGTCTTCCGGGGTCATCATGCTATACGTAAACTAAAATGTTATTGAGTTGGTTGACAGTATAAAGGGTTAATTTAAACTGGCGAAGTGTTTTTATTTTGGAGATGCCGACATGGCTGACCGCATTCACTGGACGCTTGAGCAAGCGCAGACCCTCTTTGATAAACCTTTTCTTGAACTGATGTTCGAAGCCCAACAGATTCACCGCCGGCATTTTGATCCCCGGCAGGTGCAGGTGAGCACGCTGTTGTCGATTAAGACCGGCGCCTGTCCCGAAGACTGTAAATATTGCCCGCAAAGCTCCCGCTATCGCACGGGAATTGAAACCGAACGGCTGATGCAGGTGGAGCAGGTTCTGGAATCGGCGCGTCAGGCGAAAGCGGCCGGCTCGACCCGTTTCTGCATGGGCGCCGCCTGGAAGAATCCGCATGAGCGCGATATGCCGTATCTGGAAAAAATGGTGCAGGGCGTGAAAGAACTGGGCATGGAAACCTGCATGACGCTGGGTACCCTGAACGGCGAACAGGCCGAGCGTTTGGCGTCGGCGGGGCTGGATTTTTATAATCATAATCTGGATACCTCGCCGGAATTTTACGGCAGCATCATCACCACCCGTAGCTATCAGGAACGTCTGGATACGCTGGATAAGGTGCGTAACGCCGGTATCAAAGTGTGCTCCGGCGGCATTGTCGGTCTGGGAGAAACGGTGCGCGATCGCGCGGGATTGCTGGTGCAACTGGCTAATTTACCCAAACCGCCGGAAAGCGTGCCGATCAATATGCTGGTCAAGGTAAAAGGCACGCCGCTGGCGGATAACGACGATGTCGATCCCTTTGATTTCATCCGCACCATCGCCGTGGCGCGCATCATGATGCCGACGTCGTACGTGCGCTTGTCCGCCGGACGCGAGCAGATGAATGAGCAGACGCAGGCGATGTGCTTTATGGCCGGCGCCAACTCCATTTTCTATGGCTGCAAACTTCTCACTACGCCGAATCCCAAAGAAGATAAGGATCTGATGCTGTTTCGCAAACTGGGTCTGAATCCGCAGCAGACCGAGACCGAATACGGCGATAACCAGCAACAGCAACGGCTGACGCAGCAGTTGACCACGCATGCCGATACGGAGCAGTTCTACAATGCGGCCGTATAACAACGGTCGGCGGACGGATTCATGAGCTGGCAGCAGCGTATCGCGCTGGCGCTGGAAAAGCGGCGCCAGGATGACGCCTACCGTACGCGTCAGGCGAATCAGGGCGGCAATGGCCGTTGGCTGGCGCAAGGCGGGCGGCGTTACCTCAACTTCTCCAGCAATGATTATCTGGGGTTGAGCGGTCATCCCGATATTATCCGGGCCTGGCAGCAGGGCGCGGCGCGCTATGGCGTCGGCAGCGGCGGCTCCGGCCACGTCACCGGCTATACCGACGCCCATGCGCGGCTGGAACAACAGTTAGCCGACTGGCTGGGCTATCCGCGCGCGCTGTTGTTTATTTCCGGCTATGCGGCCAACCAGGCGGTCGTGGCCGCGTTAACGCAGGCGGGCGACCATATTCTGGCCGATAAGCTGAGCCATGCTTCCCTGCTGGAGGCGGCGGCGCACTCGCCGGCCACGTTACGGCGCTTCGCCCACAACGATGATGAGTCCCTGCGCCGACTGTTGGCAAAGCCCGCCGACGGGCAAACGCTGGCGGTGACCGAAGGGATATTCAGCATGGACGGCGACGCCGCGCCGCTGCCGCAACTGCATGCGTTATGCCGTGAACGCGGCGCATGGCTGATGGTGGATGATGCGCACGGCATCGGCGTGCTGGGCGATGAGGGCCGGGGCAGTTGCTGGCGGCAGGGCATTCAGCCCGAGCTGCTGATCGTCACCTTCGGCAAGGCCTTTGGCGTCAGCGGCGCGGCCGTGTTATGCGCGCAGCCGCTGGCGGAATACTTCTTACAATTCGCCCGCCATTTGATTTACAGCACCGCCATGCCCGCCGCGCAGGCCTGCGCGCTGAGCGCCGCGCTGGATTGTATCCGGCAGGGCGACGCGCTGCGTGCGGCGTTACGGCGCAATATCGCGCTATTTCGCGCCGGGTGCGACGGCGAGTCGCACCGGTTGATGAATTCCCATTGCGCCATTCAACCGCTGGTGGTCGGCGATAATGCGCGCGCGCTGGCATTAATGACGCGTATCCGCGCGCAGGGATTGTGGGTCAGCGCGATGCGCCCGCCGACGGTTCCTCCCGGCGGCGCCCGTCTGAGAATTACCCTGACGGCGGCGCACCGGCCGGAAGATATCGAACGACTGCTGACGGTGCTGCGCCATGCTGACTGAAGCGCATGACAAGCAGGCCATTGCCAGAGCATTTGGCCGCGCGGCCGGCAGTTATGACCGTTTCGCCGCGCTGCAACGCGCCAGCGGCGAACGGCTACTCGACATGATTGCGCCGCATTCGGGTTCGCAGGTGCTGGATGCCGGCTGCGGCACCGGACATTTCAGCCGCCGCTGGCAACAACTGGGGAAGACGGTTACGGCGCTGGATTTGTCCGCCGAAATGCTGGCCCGGGCCGCCGAAAATCAGTCCGCCGCGCGTTATCTGCTGGGCGATATCGAAAATCTGCCGCTGGCGGCCGGCAGCGTGGACATCAGCTACAGCAATCTGGCGGTGCAGTGGTGCGATGATTTATCCGCGGCGCTGGCCGAACTGTATCGGGTTACCCGTTCAGGCGGCGCGATCGCCTTTTCCACGCTGGCGGACGGCTCGCTGACGGAGCTGGCGCAGGCCTGGCGTCGTCTGGACGGCTCGCGTCGGGTGAACCGCTTTCTGCCCGTCGAGGCGATTGAGGCCGCCTGTCGGCCTTATCGCTGCCGGCTCCATCAGGAGCGCGTAACCTGCCGTTTCCCTGATGTGCTGTCCGTACTGAAATCGTTGAAGGGCATCGGCGCCACCTGGCAGCATCAGGACCGTGCGCCGGGCTTGCTCAGCCGCTCGCGACTCAAGGCGTTGTCATCGGCGTATCCGCAGCAGGATGGTTATCCGTTAAGTTATCAACTGGTTTATGGAGTTATTTATCGTGATTAAACGCTGGTTCGTGACCGGAACGGATACCGAAGTCGGCAAGACGATCGCCAGCAGCGCGTTGTTGCAGGCCGCCAATCAGGCCGGATACCGCACCGCAGGCTATAAGCCGGTGGCCTCCGGCTGTGAAATCACCCCGCAAGGGGTACGCAACGGCGATGCGCTGTCGCTTCAGGCCAACAGCAGCGTGCGGCTTGACTATCAGAGCGTCAATCCGCTGGCGTTCGTCGAGCCGACGTCGCCGCATATCGTCAGCGCGGCGGAGCAACGGCCGATTTCGTTGAGCGCGCTTTCCGCCGGGCTACGGGCGTTGGAAGCGCAGGCCGACTGGCTGTTGGTGGAAGGCGCCGGCGGTTGGCTGACGCCGCTGTCGGAGCAGGAGACGTTCGCCGACTGGGTGGCGCGGGAGCAGTTGCCGGTGATCCTGGTGGTCGGAGTTAAACTCGGCTGTATTAATCACGCCATGCTGACCGCCGGCGCCGTCAGGCAGGCCGGTCTGACGCTCAGCGGTTGGATCGCCAATGATATTTTGCCGCCGGGGAAACGGCATCGGGAGTATCTGAACAGCTTGCAGCGGTTTTTACCGGCGCCGCTGCTGGGCGAAATTCCACACCTGACGGACCCGCAGTCGCAGAATCTGGCGCGCTATATCGATCTGATGCGGCTGGAATCATGAAAAGCGGCGCATTGCGCTGTGTAAAATCATAAGAGACAAAAAGGGGATAGCCAGGCGGGTAAATATTTATCGCTATTCCCTGTTGATAATTAGCCTCGTATTTATCATTCATCGGTAGAAAAAAATAACCTAAAAAACTCACTTAGCCCTTGACAGCGCTGACTTCGCGCTGATTTGTCCGTTCCCGCTATAATCATTTTTAGCCTAATATTTATGAGATAAATTGCAGAAAAAAAGTGAAGAAAATCCGTATCCGTGTTGCCGTTTGATGACGGTAGTATTTCGGCAGCTCAGAGCGGATGCGGGGTTGTGGGAGTTATCCACTATTTCTGTGGATAACTGTGTGCATTAGCGACAGGAAAACCATGCCAGGCGAGAGCTGACGCGGCTTTCCGCCAGGTTGGCGTTATTCTCCGCTTTTTTGCTAATTCTTTTTAAATCATTGTGTTATTTAAAATCAAGCCCCCTGGGCGCCGATGCCGGGTGGTTGCATAAATTAGCGGCAAAAAACAGACGGACACTTTAGCAATATCATTAATCTGGGGATAAATAATGACGGATCTGATTGTTGCATTAGAAAACCGTTTGCGGCGCTCAGGCCGCTCGCGATAAACACAAGGGCGTCGGCGAACGATTTGCCGGTTAATCGCGCGCGCGGGCAATAATTTCCTTGATGCTGTTTTTATATCCAGTATCATGGCGGTGGCAAACTCCGTGATTGGTTCCCATAATAGCGTGAGTGTCAATGCTTGCCGTCCGGTTCCGCTCGTTTGCCATCCGCCAGCCATCCAAGAGAAACGTATTCGACTATGAGTAAAGTATTCAAACTGAATTCCGAATTTAAACCCGCGGGCGATCAGCCGGAAGCCATTCGCCGCTTAAAGGAAGGATTAGAGGATGGACTGGCGCATCAGACGCTGCTGGGGGTCACCGGATCGGGCAAAACCTTTACCATCGCCAACGTGATTGCCGATCTGAATCGTCCCACGATGGTGCTGGCGCCCAATAAAACGCTGGCCGCCCAGCTTTACGGGGAGATGAAAGCGTTTTTTCCGGATAATGCGGTGGAGTATTTCGTCTCGTATTACGACTACTATCAGCCGGAAGCCTATGTGCCGAGCTCCGATACCTTTATCGAAAAGGATGCCTCGGTTAACGAACATATCGAACAGATGCGGCTCTCGGCGACCAAAGCCATGCTGGAGCGGCGTGATGTGGTGGTGGTCGCCTCGGTTTCCGCCATTTACGGTCTGGGCGATCCCGATCTGTATCTGAAAATGATGCTGCATCTGACGCAGGGGATGCTTATCGATCAGCGGGCGATTTTACGCCGGCTGGCGGAACTGCAATATACCCGCAACGATCAGGCGTTTCAGCGCGGGACTTTCCGGGTGCGCGGCGAAGTGATCGATATTTTCCCGGCCGAGTCGGACGATGTGGCGCTGCGCGTCGAGCTGTTTGATGAAGAAGTGGAACGGCTGTCGCTGTTCGACCCTTTAACCGGGCAGATTCTGCATGTCGTGCCGCGTTATACCATCTACCCCAAAACGCACTATGTGACGCCGCGCGAGCGGATTTTGCAGGCGATGGAGGATATCAAGGTCGAACTGGCCGATCGCCGCAAGATACTGCTGGCGAACAACAAGCTGGTGGAGGAGCAGCGTCTTAGCCAGCGCACCCAGTTTGATCTGGAAATGATGAACGAGCTGGGCTATTGCTCCGGCATCGAAAACTACTCGCGCTATCTGTCCGGGCGCGGCCCCGGCGAGCCGCCGCCGACGCTGTTCGACTACCTGCCGGCCGACGGGCTGCTGGTGATCGATGAATCCCACGTCACCATTCCGCAGATCGGCGGCATGTACCGCGGCGACCGGGCGCGCAAAGAGACGCTGGTGGAGTATGGCTTCCGCCTGCCGTCGGCGTTGGATAACCGCCCGATGAAGTTTGAGGAATTTGAAGCGCTGGCGCCGCAGACCATTTATGTCTCGGCGACGCCGGGCAAGTATGAGCTGGAAAAATCCGGCGGCGAAGTGATCGATCAGGTGGTTCGTCCCACCGGTCTGTTGGATCCGGTGCTGGAAGTCAGGCCGGTCGCCACCCAGGTGGACGACCTGTTGTCGGAAATCCGCCTGCGCGCCGCGGTGAACGAACGGGTGCTGGTCACCACGCTGACCAAACGTATGGCGGAAGATTTGACGGAGTATCTGGAAGAACACGGCGAACGGGTGCGCTATCTGCACTCCGATATCGATACCGTCGAGCGCGTCGAGATTATCCGCGATCTGCGGTTGGGCGAGTTTGATGTGCTGGTCGGCATTAACCTGCTGCGTGAAGGTCTGGATATGCCGGAAGTGTCGCTGGTGGCGATTCTGGACGCCGATAAGGAAGGTTTCCTGCGTTCCGAGCGCTCGCTGATTCAGACCATCGGCCGTGCGGCGCGTAACCTGAATGGTAAAGCGATTTTATATGGCGACAGAATTACTCCCTCAATGGAACGGGCGATTAGCGAAACCGAGCGCCGTCGTGAGAAACAGCAGGCTTACAACCGCGAACACGGCATCGTGCCGCAGGGTCTGAACAAGAAAATCGCGGACATTCTGCAACTGGGGCAGCCGGCGCACAAGGGTAAAGGCCGTGGTAAAAAAGCCGCCGAGCCTGCCGCCGGCTATCAGTTACTTACGCCGAAAGCGCTGGAACTGAAGATCCGCGAGCTGGAAAGTAAAATGATGACCCATGCGCAGAATCTGGAGTTTGAAGAAGCCGCCGAACTGCGCGATCAGGTTCAGGCCTTGCGCGCGCAGTTTATCGCCGCCTCATGATGGCGTAGGAGCGGACGGGATGACCGGGGAACCGGGCCATCCCGTCTTTCATGGATAACGGCAGCGTCTTTGCGCGCGTCAATCAGCTGGAGGATATCATCAGCCTTTATATAAAAGAGCGCTTAATGATTAAAATCCCCGAATAGTATTATCAGCGATATTGATAGTTACGCCCGGCATATTATTTGGATGACGCGCTAAATATCGGCCAGTTTATTCCATCAGTAAATAACCTCGTTAAATAAATCTAATGGTTGTTTCCGTTTTATTTTCCGGAATGGCGTGAAAAAATTATCCGGCATATTTAATACGTCTTGTTATACGGCTGATGTTGTTAATTGATATCATCCGGAGCGACAGGCGCAGGATATTATTCAGTCAGCGCTTTTCTATTATACGACAAATATAAAACGGCGATTAATTCTGTGACCGGCATAGCAATTAATGTCAGGAGGAAAATAAATTCAAATAATAATTGAAAAAAATCATCAATAGCGGCGTTTATTTCCTGCATGAATATGATAGGCGTATAAATAATTATTAATTGGTGCGATGTCTGGCATTGATAAGCTTCTATATTAGCAAGGGGAAACGACGATGACGTTTGAGAAAAAGATCACCCGGCGCGAGGCCATTACGGGCGGGATAGCGACCGCCGGGGTAGGGGCGCTTTCACTGATGGGCGCGGCGGGCATTGCACAGGCGGCGCAGACCGGAAATGCGGCGACAGCCGCGCTGGCGGCGGGCGGCGAGTCTGCATTCGATACCGTGATCCTCGGCGCCGGTTGCGCGGGCATGGTCTGCGCCATTCATGCCGCGGAGCTGGGACTAAAACCGATTCTGGTCGAAAAAATGTCGCGGCCGGCGGGCAACACCCTGTATGCCGGCGGGCATTTTCTGGGATTAAAAACCCGCTTTCAACAGGAACAGGGGGTAAATGCCGAGGATAGTGAGCAGCTGTTTTATGATGACATGATCAAGATGTCGCAGGGAAAAGGCGACCCGGTACTGACGCGTTATTTTGTCCGGCACTGCGACGCCGCGCTGGAGTGGCTGACCGATGTGGTCGGCATCAAATGGGCGAAGATTGAAACCGAGGCCTATCCGGCAAGAGGACGCAGCCATGTGGTCGACGGCCCGTCCAAGCCCGGCGGTTCACAACTGGTGATACAGCTTTTTGAACAGATCAAAGCCCGAGGCATTCCCGTGTTGACCAATACCAAGGCGCTCGAACTGCTGACGGATGACAAATTTTCCGTTACCGGCGTTAAGGTTGTCGATAATGAGGGCATTAAGAATCTTCAGGCGAAATACGGCGTGGTTATCGCCACCGGCGGTTTTCACGCCTCGGAAGATCTCGTTACCGCCTATATGGGGGGATGGGCGGCGCAGATGCCGATCCGGGGATCGCGCATCATCACCGGGGAAAACCTGAATCTGACGCGGCCGCTGTACGCCAAAATGGTCAATATCGATCAGTTTCATGCCGGCCCGATATACGGCAGCGCAAATCCGTCCATTCTGGTGAACTACGGCCCGCTGGTGACCAAAGAAGGGAAGCGTTATATCGACGAAGTGAATACCTATGTTCGCGTTGCCAAGGAAACCGCCAGGCTGATAAAAGAAAATCTGGCTTTCATTATTGTCGATGAGTCGTCCAAAGAATCCTCGGCGATGGTCAGGGAACGCTTTGCCCGCTATGAGAGAAACAAGGCGCCGGTCTATCAGTCCGACACCATCGAAGGGCTGGCCAAAGCCGCCGGCATCGATCCGCAGGCGTTGACCGCCACCATCAAAGAGTACAATGACGCCATTACTCAACAGCGCGCCGGCGAACTTAATCCGCCGCTGACGCTGGAACATCCGCGCCTTATCGCCAAAGCGCCTTTTTACGCCTTCCCGTTCCAGGGCGGGATGACGGCGACCTTTGGCGGCCCGCTGGTGAACGTCAAAACCGAAGTGCTGAATGGCGAAAGGAAAGTCGTTCACGGGCTTTACGCCATCGGCAACTCGATTGGCGGCCTGTTTTACGATGACTACATCGTGGGCGCGCAACTTACCGCGGCCACCCTCTATGGCATTGCCTGCGCCGATGAGTTGAATAAAAAACGCCAGGCCGGCGTTAAAGCGGCATAAGGTCTCCGCGTCGAGTCCGAAAATGAAAACACAGGGCGGCAGAGGTTTCATGACCTTCGTCGCCTTTATCCGTTATGGGTGTATCCTGAACAAGGGAATGAATGACATTATTTCGAGGAATTAAAATGGATATCGCCATACCTGATATCGAGGTTCTGTTTATCGCCGGTTTCGGCCCGATCGTGACGTCGCTTTCCGCCAGTCGTCAGCTTTACGTCAACACGCTGCGCCTGCCGTTGAAACCCATGCAGGGGAACGAGGATTATCTGCTCACGGATAAAATCGACGGCGCGAAACATTTTTCCCTGTGGCCGCTAACACAAGCCAGCGAGTCATGTTTCGGACAACCGCAGTGGCCGACCAATCTTCCCACCCCTCAGAGCTGGCTGGAGTTCGACGTTGCCGATATGGACGCGGCCACCCAGGCGCTCAAAAAACAGGGTTATCGATTATTGGTGGAAAACCGGTTGGAACCCTGGGGGCAGCAGGTAACGCGTTTCCTCAGTCCCGAGGGGATACTGGTCGGCGTAACCCATACGCCCTGGCTGCGCGATGGAAAATCCGATGCATAACGACGTTCGAGCGTTACGGTTTTCCCCTCTGCGTTAACAAGCGCCGGCGATTAAGATCTATTGCGCTTTTCCGCCTGGCGTGTGCCGGGCGGCGTTCCAGCAACGGCTCCACTGTGCTCGGATAGCTGTTTTCCCCGCCGCCATGCAGGCGCCGCGCCTCAGGACTATAGGCGCGCGCCCGTTCGCATTAACGCGGATAAGCCTTTTTCGATGGCGGCGTAAAGTAATTTCCGGTCGTGGCGGTAGGGGATATCCGTCGCTTCCAGCGGCTGCTGGATCAGAATGCGCCCGTCGGCTATGTTCGCCGGCCCGGGCGGCATGATCACCATATCGATACGTCCTGCGCCGATGTGTTTCTCCATCATCGCCAGTTTCTGCGTCAGCGTCATGTCGGCCGCGCAGGGGCTAAGCTCGCGTCCCAGATTGTCGATGTAGATAATCGGCGCCGCGGTGTCGCGCAGGGCGAGGCTGAGATCGTCAAGCAGCAGCGGCGGCATCAGACTGGTGAGAAAGCTGCCGGGGCCGATCAGAATCAAGTCCGCATTGGCGATGGCTTCCAGCGCTTCAAGCGTTGCGGCGACGGCGGGAAACAGCATCAAATCCTGCGGCAGGGCGGGAAGCTGATCGACTTCGACTTCGCCGTATACCGGATTTCCCTGTTCATCAATCGCCATTAAATCGACCGGCTGTTCGGACATTGGAATCAACAACGCGTCGACTTTCAGCAGATTACGCAGCAGGTTAATGGCTTCCAGCGGACGAACGCTCAGATTATCGAGCGCTTTCAGCATCAGGTTGCCCAGGTTATGCCCCGCCAGTTCGCCGTTGCCGTTAAAACGGTATTCAAACATGGCGGAGGCGACGCTCGGCGCGGTAATCATCTGATTCAGACAGTTACGGGTATCGCCCCAGGCTATGCCGCCCTCGGCGCGTCGAATTCTTCCCGTCGAGCCGCCGTTATCCGTGGTGGTGACGATGCCGGTCAGACGGGAACCCAGCGAGGAAAGCGAAGACATTACCCGACCTAAGCCGTGTCCGCCCCCGAGGGCGACAACCCGATCGAGATCGGCCAACGTGCGTTTGAACATAATAACCCTATCATTTAAACCGAGAAGACAACTGCCGCCGGTAAGGTAGCTGATTTCGATAGAAAAGGCGAAAGATCATCGTGCAGGTGTGACCTGCGGCAATTTCCCCGCATGATTTTCCAGTATGCTGTATGAGTGTAGTAAAGAAAAATCGTTGTATATCAAAGTATATATCGTATTTTTAAGTGACTCCGCGTCATGTTTGGGGCTAGACTTATAGCCGAAATTTATGATTTGCGTCAGTGGGATTCGGCGGTTATCGCCAAATCGCCGACATAAATCAAACTCCTAGCCTTGGCGCCTAAGTGATGCGTTGCAACGCATGATAAGGCGCCCTGGCCGTGACCGTTAGCGTCGCCAGGGTGCGAGGTAGAAATGCCTGCATCTCCCGTATTTGGAAAGGTGTTTATGGTGAGTCAACTGACTGATGCGTTTGCGCGCAAGTTTTACTATTTGCGGCTGTCGATTACTGATGTCTGCAATTTCCGTTGTACCTATTGTCTGCCGGATGGCTATAAGCCGAATGGCGTCAAAACCCACCAGTTTTTGTCTTTGGATGAAATCCGTCGCGTAAGCCGCGCGTTTGCCGAATTAGGCACGGAAAAAGTGCGTCTCAGCGGCGGGGAACCCTCTTTGCGTCGCGATTTTACCGAGATTATCGCGGCGATCCGCGAAAATCCGGCTATCCGTACGCTGGCCGTGACCACCAACGGCTACCGTCTTGCCCGTGATGTCGCCCAATGGCGCGAAGCCGGACTGACCGGACTGAATGTCAGCGTGGATAGTCTGGATGCGCGCCAGTTTCAGGCGATCACCGGGCAGGATAAGTTCCGTCAGGTGATGGAGGGCATTGATGCGGCTTTCGCCTGCGGTTTCAGCAAGGTGAAAATCAATACCGTCCTGATGCGGGATGTCAACCACGCCAGCCTGCATACCTTTCTTCAGTGGATTAAGGATCGGCCGATTCAACTGCGCTTTATTGAACTGATGGAAACCGGCGAAGGGAGTAAAATCTTCCGGCAGCGCCACATTTCCGGCGACGTGATTCTGCGGCAATTGTTGTCGCAGGGATGGTGCGAACAGGCCCGCGGCCGCAGCGACGGCCCGGCGCGCGTATTCCGGCACCCGGATTATCAGGGCGAAATCGGTTTGATCATGCCCTATGCGAAAGATTTCTGTCAGAGCTGTAACCGTCTGCGCGTGTCCGCCATCGGCAACCTTCATCTCTGTCTGTTCGGCGAGCAGGGGATCCCGCTGCGGGATCTGATGGCCGACGATAGCCAGCTTGATGCGTTGAAAAGCCGCATCTCCGGCGGATTATCATCCAAGAAGCAAACCCATTTTCTGCATCAGGGTAATAGCGGCATTACGCAGAACCTGTCGTTTATCGGCGGTTAAGCCCGGTGGTGCGGCGTATTTCTTAAGGAGTCAGGCATGAGCAAGGTTAGTAGCGAATTTGTCCCGCTGAATATCGCGGTGCTTACGGTGTCGGAAAAGCGTACCGCGGCCGACGATACGTCCGGCGACTATCTGCGTGAAGCGGCGCAGTCCGCCGGGCATCAGATCATCGCCAGCCGGATCGTCCGGGAAAACATCTATCAGATCAGGGCGCAGGTCTCCGCCTGGATCGCCAGCGACGAGATTCAGGCGATCCTGATTAACGGCGGAACGGGATTTACCGCCGGCGACGTGGCGCCGGAAGCGATTCGCGTGCTGTTCGACCGTGAGATTGAAGGGTTCGGCGAACTGTTCCGCATGGTGTCGTACGAAGATATCGGCACCGCCACGATACAATCGCGCGCGATTGCCGGTTTGGCCAATCAGACGGTGATTTTCGCCATGCCGGGATCCACCCGCGCCTGCCATACCGCCTGGGAGCGCATTATTCAGGAACAGCTGGATGCGCGCCAGAAGCCCTGTAATTTTTATCCTCATCTGAAAAAGTAAAATAACGATGTCACAACTGACGCATATTAACGCCGACGGCGAAGCGATGATGGTGGATGTCTCCGCCAAAGCGGATACCGTGCGCGAAGCGCGGGCGGAAGCCTTTGTTGAAATGGCCCCGCAAACGCTGTCGATGATTATCGAGGGCAGCCACCACAAAGGCGATGTGTTCGCCACCGCCCGCATCGCCGGCATTCAGGCGGCGAAACGCACCTGGGAACTGATCCCGCTTTGCCATCCGCTGCTGTTGAGCAAAGTGGCCGTCGAACTTGAGGCCCAGCCCGAGCATAACCGGGTGCGTATTGAAGCGCTGTGCCGTCTGACCGGCAAGACCGGGGTTGAAATGGAAGCGCTGACGGCGGCTTCGGTCGCGGCGCTGACCATTTACGATATGTGCAAAGCGGTACAGAAGGATATGGTGATCGGCCCGGTGCGCCTGCTGGCGAAAAGCGGCGGCAAATCAGGCGATTTTAAGGCGGTAACATCATGATTAACGTGCTGTTTTTTGCTCAGGTGCGTGAACTGACCGAGACGGACAGTCTGACGCTGCCGGCGCAATACGCCACGGTGGAAGAACTGCGCCAGGCATTGTGCGGCCGTGGAGATCGCTGGGCGCTGGCGCTGGAGTCCGGCAAGCTGCTGGCGGCGGTAAATCAGTCGCTGGTGGAGATGCGGCATCCGCTGCGCGATGGCGACGAAGTGGCTTTTTTCCCGCCGGTGACGGGAGGATGAGCATGGCTGAGACGCGAATTCGGGTCGGCGCGGAAAATTTTAACCCCGGCGACGAATACCAGTGGCTGGCGCAGTGCGATGAAGACGGCGCGGTCGTGACCTTCACCGGCAAAGTGCGCAATCATAATCTGGCGCAGAACGTCAGCGCGTTGACGCTGGAGCATTATCCCGGCATGACGGAAAAAGCGCTGGATGAAATCGTCGAACTGGCGCGCGAACGCTGGCCGTTGTCGCGGGTTAGCGTTATTCATCGGGTCGGGCCGCTCTATCCCGGCGATGAAATCGTCTTTGTCGGCGTCAGCGGCGCGCATCGCGGCGTCGCTTTCGATGCGGCGCAGTTCATTATGGATTACCTGAAAACGCGCGCGCCGTTCTGGAAACGTGAAGCCACGCCGGAAGGCGAACGCTGGGTTGAGTCGCGCGACAGCGACAAACTGGCGGCGCAGCGCTGGTCGCCGGCCGGAAGCAACTGAAGCGGCGTTTATGTGTTAGGATAAAGGAAGGTGAGACGCCCTGTCTCTTACGTATAACTTACTGCAAATAAAGGTAACATCATGGATAGATATCCACGCTCGGGTGGTTCGATTGTTGAACGCGCGCAGTCCGGTCTACAGGCCTATATGGCGCAGGTTTATGGCTGGATGACCTGCGGATTATTACTCACGGCGTTTGTATCCTGGTATGCCGCCAACACACCCGCGGTACTCAATTTCGTCTTCTCCAGCCAGATTACCTTCTTTGGTCTGATCATCGTCCAACTGGGTCTGGTGTTCGTGATTTCCGGCATGGTGCAGCGTTTGAGCGGCGGGATGGCGACCAGCCTGTTTATGCTCTATTCGGCGCTGACCGGGCTGACGCTCTCCAGCATCTTCATTCTGTATTCCGGCGAGTCGATCGCCAGCACCTTTGTGATTACCGCCGGTATGTTCGGCGCCATGAGTCTGTATGGCTACACCACCAAACGCGACTTAAGCGGATTCGGCAGCCTGCTATTTATGGCGCTGATCGGGATTGTACTGGCCTCGCTGGTTAACCTGTGGCTGAAAAGCAATGCGCTGATGTGGGCCATCACCTATATCGGGGTGGTGGTATTTGTCGGCCTGACGGCGTATGACACGCAGAAACTGAAAGCCATCGGCGAACAGCTGGCCGTTGACGACAAAGATAACTTCCGCAAATATTCGATTGTCGGCGCGCTGACGCTGTATCTGGACTTTATCAACCTGTTCCTGATGCTGTTGCGCATTTTCGGCAATCGTCGCTAATGTTAAACTGACTCCCAGCTTGTTGTCCCCGCGTCGACGGGAACTCGGCGGGAATAGGGATCAGCCGAAAAGAAAGGTTGTTCCCTATTCCCGCCTTCCCACATCTTGAAATCTATTAGTAGTATCAAATACTCCATCGAATGTATTTTTCACCGAATCCTCTTTTAATCAGGCGGAATAGACATGTTTTGTTTTTCGCCTAAATCTTTATTTTGTAATAATGATCAATGGCATTATTAATTCATTAATGGTTTGATTTTTAATGATATTTTTCAATATCTTTCTGTCAAAATCCCTTGCCGTTTTGTTGGCTATTTCGGCATAATGCATTCCTCAAATTTCTCAATGGATATGAAAAAAGAAATCGCATGGAGCATCATTGCACAACATCCGTGCCTTTCCCCTTCCGACCGCATATTGAGCAAATTAACCGGGAGCGTCTGAACGCCAGCTACCGGGATGATGAAACGTCGCTGAAAATCGATTTTTCCCACACGGATAAAAAGGATGAAGCAAAATGAGTACAGGGAAGAAAATCGCCACGCCGGCCACGGAAAACACGACGGCCACGACGAAGAAAACGCCGGGCGGCACCGTGGCGCTGGTAACCGATCCGCTGGATTTATGGTATCTGTGCGAGAAAGTGGGCTATGCGCTCAATAACCCGAAAATCCGCTCGGACGGCCAGCCGATGTATCAGCGGGTGGTCACGCAGTTGATTCGGCTGGATGACGAGATGTTCAGCTACCACTTTCCCTATATCGGCGAAGTGGGGTACGACATGACGCAATTTCCGCCGAAACCGGTAATGAGCCGCAGACGGCCCAACTATCCCAGCACCTTTCCTTTATCCAAATACGCGGCGATTAAAGAGGGCCTTCAGTGGCGTGTGCGCGGGCTGGCGGGCAGCGATATCGCCGTGGAGGTGGTGAGCGAGTTAATGAGCCTGGATGAGCTGGAAAGCGCCCTGACGCCGGAAATGCGGCAAAGTGCGGGTAAGGCCAAGCCGTTGCCCGATGAACTGGAAAAAATGCTGAAAAAACGGCGACGGGGGATGTTACGCATTCCGGATGTGGTGAGGCTGAAAAACCGCATGTTGGTTGGCAAGCAGGCCTTTAGCCAACCCAATCTGCATACGGTGATTGAAATCAAGTTTCCGGGGGATAGATTAACTACAGATCAACAGCGTGCGTACGAAGATATAGCAGGAGCAGAGAATTTTCGATTGCTGGAAACTCATACCTGTCAGGTGGATGACAAGACTAAACGGAAGTGGCTGCGGGACGCCAAAAAAGAGCCGGTCTATCTGCCCGTCGGCCTGGCCGGGGCGCGTAACCGGCTGTGCCAGCGCCCGGAGATCGAGGCCTATCCGCTGCTGGAAGGATTGATTGCGAGTGAGCACCAGCAGGTAAGAGACTATTTCGCGCCTTATTCTCCGCCGGTTAGCGCAGGCCCGCGTTTTGAGCCGATGCCCGACCCGGCAATCACCGCCGCGCAGGCGCGTCAACGTCAGCGCGAACGGGCGCAGTTGGAAATGGCGCTGGGCGGACCATTGTTCGCGATTTCAGCCGGCGTTGCCGCCGCGGGCGCAGTGACCGCCGCTGGCGGGGCGGCGACAGCGGCAACCGGTAGCGCGGCCAGCGGCGGCGACGGCCTGCTGCTGGGGCGGGCCGCCGGGCAGGTGGTGAGTTATGTACGCAATATGCTGGTGGGCGGCGCAGTGGGAGCGGGCGGTTATGCCTTTGCCGAACAGCCCGCGGCCACCGTGTCTTACTCGCTGACGTTAACCTTTTTAGACAATCCGGCGCAACGGCAGCAGGATTACGTCTACTGGCCCGATTAAACAGAGGAATCTTGGAATGGATTTTTTTACCCGTTTTGAACAGGCGCGCTGGGAGTTTACCTATGGCGCGCCGGACAGTCCGGAGGCGCACAATGCCTTGCAGGTCGGGCTGGTGGCCTATTTTTATCTGGATAAGGGCTATACGGACGAGAAGCGTCAGGCGATGGCGGATATGCTGGCGCGCTATGACCGTGAGTTCGGCGATAAACTGCACTGGGGGTTTTACAAAGACCCCAAGAGAGGCGAATCCTATCGTAAACGTCCGCTGCAACAAAAGCAGGCGCAGATGCTGGCGGAAGACGGCGACCATATGGATTTCTGGTGGGCCGCGGAAGAGGAGACCACCTATGCCAGCGATTATCTATTCAGCATCGAGTCGCCCGCCGACTGGTATGAACATGTTCATCGGCGAGTCTCTTGCGTGCTGTTTTATCTCCCGATTGAAGAATTAAAAGATGGCGGCGATAAACGCTTTGAGGCGTTGCTGCTGGAGTTCTGCCAGCATTTAAAGCCGATGCACGGTCTGGCGGGGTTGGGTGTACAGCAGTGCTATGAGCGCGATAAGTATCAGCATCTGGAATATGGGATTGGGCAGGAATTTCTGGCCATTGATATAACCAATTCAAAGACCTGGAAAGGCGAACGTGACGGTATTCGTTCAGTCAACTGGTATACCTTTGTGCAGACCGAGTGGCTGGAAAAACTGGGCGGGGAGGCGGCGCTAAGGCGGCAACTGGCCGATCCGCGCCTCGCCCTGCTGCCTTATAGCGGCGGGGTGATGATCCGGGCGGGGGACTGGCCGGCGTTGGGTTGGGTCAGGGACGATCCCTATCCTGAGCTGTATGTGAAGGTCAATAATGCGCTGAAGCCTATCCGAGCGCCTGAGATTTGTTCGATGGGTTACGGCTCCATTTCCGGCGAGATCCGCTTTGATAAAAATTCCACCGCGGCGTGGCTGGCGCGCTTCGATCGTCCTGCTGCGCCGTCGGCGAAACCGGCGTCCGAACCGGCGGAACAGCCAGAGCCGGATCCGGAGGCGCGCCGCCAGTTTCTGACGCAGCTTAGCGGGGAGTCGTGCCGGTGCAGCGGTATCTGGAGCACCTATCAGGCCGGGCGCATTGTGCGCCAGCATTTTAGCCAGGGCGATATTTTACCGCCGTGGCAGGACAGCGAGACGCGAAGCCGGGTGATCCACTGGACGCTGATAGAGCGGGACGACGGCATGAGCGCCCAGTTTCCGGCATAGGGAGCGTTATGGACTTTTTTACCCGTTTTGAACAGGCGCGCTGGGAGTTTACCTATGGCGCGCCGGACAGTCCGGAGGCGCACAATGCCTTGCAGGTCGGGCTGGTGGCCTATTTTTATCTGGATAAGGGCTATACGGACGAGAAGCGTCAGGCGATGGCGGATATGCTGGCGCGCTATGACCGTGAATTCGGCGATAAACTGCGCTGGGGGTTTTACAAAGACCCCAATAGAGGCGAGCCTTACCGTAAACGTTCGTTGCAACAAAAGCAGGCGCAGATGCTGGCAGAAGACGGCGACCATATGGATTTCTGGTGGGCCGCGGAAGAGGAGACCACCTATGCCAGCGATTATCTATTCAGCATCGAGTCGCCCGCCGACTGGTTTGAGTACATTCATCATGCCGTCTCTTGCGTGCTGTTTTATCTCCCGATTGAAGAATTAAAAGATGGCGGCGATAAACGCTTTGAGGCGTTGCTGCTGGAGTTCTGCCAGCGTTTAAAACCGATGCACGGTCTGGCGGGGTTGGGTGTACAGCAGTGCTATGAAAGTGAAGAATATGAGCATCTGGAATATGAGATTGGGCAAGAATTTTTGGCCATTGATATCCCAAACTCCCATACGTGGAAAACCGGGCGTGACGGTATTCGTTCAGTCAACTGGTATACCTTTGTGCAGACCGAGTGGCTGGAAAAACTGGGCGGGGAGGCGGCGCTAAGGCGGCAACTGGCCGATCCGCGCATCGCCCTGCTGCCTTATAGCGGCGGGGTGATGATCCGGGCGGGGGACTGGCCGGCGTTGGGTTGGGTCAGGGACGATCCCTGTCCTGAGTTGTATGTGAAGGTCAATAATGTGCTGAAGCCGATCCGCGCTCCCGAAATCGGCGGTATACATCATGGCTCCATTTCCGGCGAGATCCGCTTTGATGAAAACTCCACCGCGGCGTGGCTGGCGCGCTTCGATCATCCCGCTGCGCCGCCAGCGGAACCGGTGCCCGAACCGGCGGAACAGACTGAGCCGGATCCGGAGGCGCGCCGCCAGTTTCTGACGCAGGTTAGCGGGGAGTCGTGCCGGTGCAGCGGTATCTGGAGCACCTATCAGGCCGGGCGCATTGTGCGCCAGCATTTTAGCCAGGGCGATATTTTACCGCCGTGGCAGGATAGCGAGACGCGAAGCCGGGTGATCCACTGGACGCTGATAGCGCGGGACGACGGCATGAGCGCCCAGTTTCCAAGGTAAGCAAGATGACGATATGACCCGGCAATAAGGGCCGGTGCTAAATACAAATGTATGCATGTGGAATGCCGCTCGAAAAATAGCCCTCAGGCAATCTTGCGCCGGAATATGGCATAGGCGGCGGAGCCGGTGGTGACGATAATCACCAGCAGCGGCCACACTCCTTGCCAGACAATCGAAAAATCGGCGTCTTTCAGGTAGATCTGTTTGGTGATTTCAGTGAAATGGCGGATAGGGTTGATCCAGGTGACGTTCTGTAACCACTGCGGCATGTTTTCCACCGGCGAAACGTAGCCGGAGAGCAAAATCGCCGGCATCATAAACACAAACACGCCGATAAACGCCTGTTGCTGGGTGTCGCAAACGGAGGAGATCAGCAGTCCGAATCCGACCAGCGACAGGCCGTAAATCAGCAGCGTGGGATAGAATAGCAGCAGCGAACCGGCAAAAGGGATCTGGTAGGCGAAGATACCGGCCAGCAGCACAATGGTCGCCTGGAAGGCGGCGACGATCAGCGCCGGCACCGCCTTGCCGACAAAGATCTGCCAGGTCGACAGCGGCGAAACCAATAACTGTTCCAGCGTACCCTGTTCACGTTCGCGCGCGACGGAAAGCGCGGTGACGATCAGCACGCCGACGGTGGTGATCAAGGCAATCAGCGACGGCACCACAAACCATTTGTAATCCAGATTCGGGTTATACCAATGGCGGATCACCAGTTCGCTGTTGTTGCCGGTCGGGCTATCGGCCAGCAGTTCGCGCTGATAATCCTGCACGATTTTCTGTACATAATTGGCGGCGATCTGGGCGCTGTTGGAGTGGCGTCCGTCCAATATCATTTGCAGGGAGGTACTTTCGCCGCGCGCGATGTTGCGTGAAAACTGCGCCGGGAAGCGGATGGTGAGCAATGCCCGCTGGTTATCCATCGTCGGTTCGATCTCTTGCGGCGCATGCAGCAACAGCACATTGGGAAACGCCCTGGATTTGGCGAAACGTTGCGTGAGTTCAACGGAGGCCTGCCCGTTATCCTCGCTGTAGATGGCGATGGTGGCGTTGGTCACGTCCAGCGTGGCGGCGAAGGGGAACAGACCGACCTGAATTACCACGGGCAGCATCAGTATGGCGCGCGTTTGCGGTTCGCGCAGCAGCGACTGGAGTTCCTTGATAATGAGTGTCCACAGGCGATGAAACATATTGTCTCCCTAGTCCAGTCTGCGCTGGGTTTTCCAGGCGGTGATGCCGATGAATACCACGGCGGAGGCGATAAGAAACAGCAGGTTGATAAACAGCACGCTGCCGATATTGCCCGCCAGAAACAGCGTTTGCAGCGAACTGACGAAATAACGGGCGGGGATCAGATAGGAGACGGCCCGCACCGGCGCCGGCATGCTGTCGATTTCAAAAATAAAGCCGGAGAGCATCACGGCGGGCAAAAACGCGATGTTCAGGGCCATCATGGCGGCGTTGAATTGGTTTTTCGTCACGGTGGAAATCAGCAATCCCATCCCCAGCGTGCTGGCGAGAAACAGACTGCTGATGCCAAACAGTATCAGCAGCGAGCCGCGGTACGGCACCTGCATGACGAAACGGGCGATGACGACGCACAGCGCCATCGCGATCATGCCGAGAACGTAGTAAGGGATCAGTTTCGCCAGCAGCAGTTCGCTGCGGGTCACCTGCGTGGATAATAGCGCCTCCATGGTGCCGCGCTCCCATTCGCGGGCAATGACCAGCGAGGTTAAAATCGCGCCGATAACGGTCATGATGATGGTGATGGCGCCGGGTACGATAAAGTGCTGGCTGATGGCGGCCGGGTTGAACCAGTAACGCTGGTGTACCTCGATTAATTGGCTAAACGATTCGCCGTCGTCGCTGGCCCGCTGTTGCTGCCAGATGAGCCATATTCCCTGCGCATAAGCCTGTACGAAGTTGGCGGTGTTGGGTTCGGAACCGTCGGTTATGACCTGAATCGGCGCCTGAACCGAGGGGCGCGCCATCTGTTCGGCGAAATCAACGGGAATGACAATCAGTCCGCGAATGTGTCCGGCCTGCATCTTCTGGATAAGCTGCTGACGATTGTCGCTGATGGTCGGCGAAATAAACGGCGAGGCGCTAAAAGCCGCCGCCAGATCCAGCGCATCTTCGCTTTGCTGCTCGACCAGAATACCGACCCGAAGCCGGCTGGAATCAAGGTTGATGCCGTAGCCGAAGATAAACAGCAGCAGTATCGGGATAACAAAGGCAATCAGCCAACTGCTCGGGTCGCGTAATATTTGCCGGGTCTCTTTCAGGCATAAGGCGCGCAGGCGACGGTAGGAAAATCGGGGGCTGTTTCGCTGATTATCCATGGTTATTCTCCCGGTCATAGTCCTGGATCAGCGTAATAAAGGCCTGTTCCATGGTGGGGGAAGGCGTTTGATCGTCAGCGGCCTTTTGCTTTAGATCGTCCGGCGTGCCGACGGCGATCAGTTTGCCGTGATAAACCAGCCCGATGCGGTCGCAATACTCTGCTTCATCCATAAAGTGGGTCGTCACCATGACCGTCACGCCCTTGTTCACCATGCCGTTGATATGGATCCAGAATTCCCGGCGGGTGAGGGGATCGACGCCGGAAGTCGGCTCGTCCAGAAACAGGATATCCGGTTCGTGCATCAGCGCGCAGGCCAGCGCCAGACGCTGTTTGAAACCCAGCGGCAGCGCATCGGGCGTTTGGTGATAAATCGGCTGAAAATTAAACGCGTTCGCCATGGCGGCCATTTTGTTGCGCTGCGTCTGGCCTTGCAGACCGTAGACGCCGGAGAAGAATCGCAGATTTTGTTCCACCGTCAGATTGCCATACAGCGAGAACTTCTGCGCCATATAGCCCAAATGCTGGCGCGCTTTGCCGGAGCTGCTTTTCAGATCCATATCCAGCACCAGCGCTTTGCCGTCCGTCGGCACCAACAGGCCGCACATCATTTTGAAGGTAGTCGATTTTCCCGCGCCGTTAGGGCCGAGCAGGCCAAAAATTTCGCCGCGCCGCACCTTAAAGCTGACATGGTCGGTGGCGGCGAAATCGCCGAATTTTTTCGTCAGTTGGCGGGCTTCAATCACCGTTTCTTCACCGTTGATGTTAATCGCCGGCATGATTTTCGCCAGTGAGGATTCGCTGGCCGGGCCGCCGCCCAGTAAATCGATAAACGCATCCTCAAAACGCGGATCGGTGTCCTCCATACTGTCTTCGGGAAGTTCCAGCGCCGCCAGCAGCGCCGCCCGGTCCGCCTGCGGATGCAGAATCAGCCGCACGTACTGTCCCTGAATAACGCCGTCGCTGACCTGCGGCTGGCGCAGGGCGCGTTGCAGAAGTTTACGGTGACTTTCATCCTGCGCGCTGACCAGTACGCAGCGGCCGGTCATTTTTTCCGTTAGCCGCCGGGGTTCGCCCCGATAAAGCTGTACGCCTTCATTGAGCAGCAGAATGTCCCGGCATTGTTCGGCCTCATCCAGATAGGATGTGCTCCACACGATCAGCATGCCTTCATCGGCCAGTTCATGCACCATACGCCACAGCTCGCGGCGCGAGATGGGATCGACGCCGACGCCCGGTTCATCCAGCAACAGAACTTGAGGTTGTCCCAGCAGCGTGCAGGCCAGCCCCAGCTTCTGCTTCATCCCGCCGGAGAGCTTGCCGGCCGGTCGACCGGTAAAACGGGTGAGGTCGGTAAACGACAGCAGCCGATCGAAGGTTTCCTTGCGCGCATCGCCGGTGATGCCGCGCAGGTCGGCGTACAGGTTAAGGTTTTCCATCACCGTCAGGTCTTCATACAGCCCGAATCTTTGCGGCATATACCCCAGAATGGCGTGGAGTTGCCGATCCTGTTTGATGGGGTCGAGGCCGGCTACCTGTATGTCGCCGCTGCTGGGGGTCAACAAGCCGGCCAGCATTCGCAGCAGGGTGGTTTTGCCGGCGCCGTCCGGGCCGACCAGCCCGGTGACGGCGCCGGCCCGGATTTGCTCGGTGAGACTGGCCACCGCGGGTTTGTCCTGATCCGGAAAGCGCTTTTCCAGCGCCTTTATCTCGATGCGCGCGGCGGTATCATTCATGGCGGGACGCATCCTGAGCGAAACGCAGCGTCACCGGCATTCCCTGACGCAGGTGCTCATCGGCATCGTTCACCACAATACGCAGGCGGTAGACCAGATCGGTGCGCAGATCTTCGGTTTCCACTGTTTTCGGCGTGAATTCGGCGCTGGGAGAGACGAAGCCGATTTGACCGTGATACGGCGTATCCGGCCTGCCGTCGGTATACACCAGAATGCGGCTGCCCGGCACGGCCTGACCCAAATCTTTTTCGCTGACGTAGGCGCGCACCCAGACGGGGCGGGTCAACGACAGGGTAAAGACCGTGCCGCCGGCGCTCAGCATACTGCCGGCTTCCACCGCCCGGGTCAGAATAACGCCGGCGGACGGCGAGACCAGTTCGGTATCCTTCAGATCCAGTTCGGCCTGCGCCTGTGCGGCTTCGGCCTGGGCCAGCGTTGCCTGCGCGGTGGCGATCTCCTGCGGACGGTTGCCGCTTTCATACTGTTTCAGTTTATCTTTGGCGCCCTGTAGGGTCGCCAACGCCTGATTACGGGTGGTTTTGGCATCTTCCAGCGTATCGGCGGAAATCGTGCGTTTGGCCCACAGCCCCAACTGGCGCTGATAGAAGCTGTTCGCGTAGCGATAAGCCGCCTCGCTTTGCGCCAACTGGGCGCGCACCTGTTCGATCTCTTCGCGGCGATACCCTTCCTGCAACAAGTTCAACTGCGCTCTGGCGCTGGCGACGTTAGCCTGCGCCTGCCGCAGCGCGTTTTGATAAGGCGCGCTATCCAGACCGGCCAACGGCTGGCCCGGCTGGATGCTGTCGCCTTCATCCACGTTCAGTGCGTCCAGTCGTCCGCCGACGCGGAACGCCAGATTGACCGAGCGAATATCGACGTTGCCGTACAGCGTCAGGGGTTTTTCCTGCTGTTGGCGGTACTGGACGATGCCATAAATCGCCGCCGCAATCAGGACGATGATAACCAGAGTAAAAACCAGTTTTTTCTTATTCATCACGCATTATTCCTTTATCTGTCGGGCATGATGGACCCGCAGTCCGTTAAGGAGAATGTCAAGGTGTTCCATCAGGACTTGCTGAATGAGCGTCGTTTCTTCGTTGCCGATGTCTTGCCAGCCCGCACGCAGAAGGATGGTTTCCCTGGCAACGCGAAAGGAAAGCACCTCGCCGATCAGCGCATGGGTATGAACGATGACTTTGGGATGATGCTGGTCCATCCCGGTATAGCGGGCGATCAACATCGTCAGCAACCGGTGCATGGGATCGATAACCTGCTGATGGATAATCGGATAAGCATCCGTTGGCGATAGCTGTTCGCGGGACACGATCCGGCTCAGATTCAGCGTTTCCGAACGGGTCATCAGGCGGCTGAAAGTCAGGATGCCGCGGCGGATATACTCCATAAGCTGCTCCGCCGACTGCTGTTGCGGCGGGCGTTGCATAAAGGCTTCGATTTCCGCCACCAGCGGACGGTAAGTCTGACGCACGTAATCGGACATCCAACCGGCGACCGCCAGGTACAACCCTTCCTTGGACTGAAAATGATAGGCGATGGCGGCGATATTCTGCCCGGCGCGATTGGCGATATCACGGGTCGTCGCGGCCTGCGGCCCGTATTCGCCAAAGACTTCCAGCGCGGCTTGCATCAGTTGCTGCCGCGTTTGATCGCTGCGGCCGGAAGACTGAGATTTATCAGGCATAAGCCGCCTCGGGAAAACGAGTTAATCAGATGATTAACTTTAGGCCTGTTTTGAGTATTTTTATCGATCTTGATCACAAAAATGACTTTTATGCGCGTATATCGGTTTGAGTAACAAATTGAGCAACGCACAGATAAAAATTTTTTAACCTTTAGAATCTCTGGTACAATCAGCGCCAGTTACGCACTGTAGTTGTGTCCGTTCATCGTGGTTGTGCTTATGTCGTTATTGTTGAGTTGATGGTGGCCCGGCAAACCCGCCTTATTATCCCTCTGAAAACTACACCGGATGTTATCCGGTCAGGGCGGATCTGGAGTTGTTCTCTATTATGTCATTTGATTCTCTCGGCCTGAGTGCCGACATTCTGCGTGCTGTTGAAGAACAGGGTTATCGTGAACCGACGCCCGTACAGCGCCAGGCGATCCCTGTTGTGCTGGCCGGTCGTGATTTAATGGCCTGCGCGCAAACCGGCACCGGTAAAACGGCAGGTTTCACCTTACCGCTGTTGCAATTGCTGAGCAGCGCGCCGGCGCCGAAAGGTCGACGTCCGGTTCGGGCGCTGATCCTGACGCCGACCCGCGAGCTGGCGGCGCAGATTGGCGAAAACGTTCAGGCCTACAGCAAATATTTGCGCCTGCGTTCCCTGGTGGTGTTCGGCGGCGTCAGCATCAACCCGCAGATGATGAAGCTGCGCGGCGGGGTGGATATTCTGGTGGCGACGCCGGGCCGTTTGCTCGATCTCGAACATCAGAACGCCGTCGATCTGTCGCAGATTGAAATCCTGGTGCTGGATGAAGCCGACCGCATGCTGGATATGGGCTTTATCCACGATATCCGCCGCGTGTTGGCCAAGCTGCCGGCTAAACGTCAGAACCTGCTGTTCTCCGCCACCTTCTCTGATGAAATCAAAAGTATGGCGAGCAAGTTGCTGACTAACCCGGCGTCGGTCGAAGTGGTGCGCCGCAATACGCCGTCGGAACTGGTTACGCAGCATGTCCATTTTGTCGATAAGCGCCGCAAACGCGAGTTGTTATCCCAACTGATCGGCGAAAATAACTGGCGGCAGGTGCTGGTGTTTACCCGCACCAAACACGGCGCCAACCACCTGGCCGAACTGTTGGAAAAAGACGGCATCAGCGCCGCCGCCATCCATGGCAACAAAAGTCAGGGCGCGCGTACCCGCGCGTTGGCGAATTTCAAAGACGGTACCATCCGCGTGCTGGTGGCGACCGACATTGCCGCCCGCGGTCTGGATATCGACCAGTTGCCGCACGTGGTGAACTATGAGTTGCCGAACGTGCCGGAAGATTATGTTCACCGTATCGGCCGTACAGGCCGCGCGGAATCCACCGGAGAGGCGTTATCGCTGGTCTGCGTGGATGAGCACAAGCTGTTGCGCGATATCGAACGTTTGCTGAAGCGCGAGATCCCGCGCATTGCCGTACCAGGGTATGAGCCGGATCCGTCAATCAAGGCCGAGCCGATCGTCAACGGCCGTCAGGGTAATCGCGGCGGGGGCGGCCGTAGCGGCGGACCTCGCGGTCAGTCCGGCGCTGCGCGCGCTCAGGGCGAACGCAAGAATAGCGACGGCGCCCGTCAGCCGCGTCGGTCCGGCGGCAACAGCGCCGGTCCGTGGAGCAACGGCGAAGGGCAGCAGCGCCGCGCGCCGCGTCCGCAAAACCGCAGCAAGCCCGCGGCGAAATAATGCGGGGCTGACCCCACCCCGACCCTCCCCTTCGCAGGGGAGGGAGTATCGCGCCTCCCCCTGACAAGGGGGAGGCCGGGTGGGGGTAGCGACAGGCGTCGCAATAGTCGTGATTGACTCACCCCAATCCTTTGCAGGGGCTGTCTCTTAGTCATATTTTTATGCGGACTCAGAGGCGGTTTCATGCGCCGCAATGCCGCCATTTCCATGCTACGGCGTAGCACGCGCCAAGCTTTCGCCGCATCCTAAGCCAGCTATCTCCTCAGCATAATTTTTTACGCCGCGTAACGGCCAATCCCGTCAGCCCCTCTGCTTTGTGTATATGAGACTGCAACCTCAAGAGAGAAAGGGGAGCGAACCGACGCGTCACTCTCATCCGGGATGAACATTCATTTCACCGCTGCGGCGGGCGCTCCTCGCCGGCGCGGGCGGTAAAACATCACCGCGTTGCCCGCCAGGATCAGCAGCAAGCCTAACACGTCATTGACCTGCCATTGATAGCCTTCATAGATCGTGGAAATGGATAGCGCCACCAGCGGAAACAGCAGCGTGGAATAGGCGGTCTGACTGGCGCCGATGCGGCCTACCAGGCTGAAGTAAGCGCCGAAAGCGATGACCGAACCGAAGATCGCCAGATAGAACAGCGAGCCGAGGTAGCGGGTGGTGATTTCCGGTGAAAAATCATATCCCTGAATCAGGCTGAATAACCCCATCCATAGCGCGCCGTAGCACATGCCCCAGCCGTTGGTGGTCATCACGTCGCGCCCCTGTCGCTGATGCTGGGCGCTGATCATATTGCCCAGCGAGAAGCAGTAGGTACCCAGCAGACAGAGCCCGGCGCCCAGGAGCAAATGCGGCTGCGCATCCATATTCGTCAGGTCGTGCCAGAACAACGCCGCAATGCCGAACAAACCCAGCGGCGCGGCGAAAATCACGTTGCGCGTCAGGCGCTGACCGAAGAAAAGCCGGCTGTTGAAAGCATTAAATAACACCGCCATGGAAAAAATAACCGACTCTAATCCACTCGAAATCCAGGCGATGGCGTGATAAAAACAAACAAAGTTAATGCCGAATACGCACAACCCCTGAAGCATACACAGCAGGTGTCCCCGGCGCGACAGCGGCCGCAGGCGTTTCGTCAGCGTCAGAAAGGCCAGTAAAATCGCCGACGAGAGAAGAAAGCGCCAAAAAATGGAGACTTCGGCGGCCACGCTTCCCTGTTGCAGGCTGATGGCGATCCAGGTAGTACCCCAAATCAGCACCACGGAAAGGTAGAGTAAAATATTCATTGGCAGACTCCGGTGTTCTTCATGCCTGCCAGTATGCGGTTTTGCCGCCGCATGGGCTTTCAGCGTATTGCGCTCAATAACATAATCTTGCGGTTTATTGGTAAGGAGAGGGGAATGCACCGGTATAAAGTGTTCGACACGCTACAGCATCATAAAACTAAACTGCGTGATACCGTTGAGTTGGGTTGCGGCGTGCGTCTGGCGTCATGGTCTAACAGCCACGATCGCGTCACTATGGAAAATACCGATCACCACACTATCAGCCTGTACGTCGCCGATGGTTACGAGAGCTATCACCAGACGGCGAATGGCTGGCGCAACGGCGGCGGTCCCGACCGCTTCTGCCTGATGCCGAAAGATTGCATCTCAACCTGGGACATTCGCGGCGACCTTTCGTTTGTTCACCTTTACTGCGATGACGGTCATTTTCGCCGGCTGGCGGAACAAACCTGGGATCGCAGCCCGGCCGTTATCCGTACCGAAGAGCGGATCTTTGGCGACGACCCGCAAATCACTACGCTTTACCGACAGTTTTTACTCAACAACAGTTGGGCGGATCCGGCGAACCAACTGGTGCTGAGCAGCGCGGCGACGCTGTTGATGCTGCATATCCTGAGACAATATACCCAGCTTCAATGGACGCTACCCGAGGTGCGGGGCGGTCTGGCGCCGGCGGTGCAGCGCAGGGTGAAAGAGATGATGGAAAACCGGCTGGGCGAACCGCTGACGCTGGCTGAACTGGCCGCGGAGGCCGGGTTAAGCGAATTTCACTTTGCCCGCATGTTCCGTCAGAGCGAGGGCATGGCGCCGCACCAGTATATCCTGACGCGGCGGTTGGCGCGGGCGGAGGAGATGCTGCGCCGCAGCGCGCTGTCGATCACCGAGATTGCGCTGCTGTGCGGCTTCAGTTCCGCCAGCCACCTCAGTCATCGTTTCAAAAGCGAGCGCGGCATCACGCCCTCGGCGCTGCGTCGGTCACTGCTGCGCTGAGGCGTCGCCGGCCGCCAGCAGACACAGATTCAGCGCGACCTGGTACGATTTCACAAACGAGGGAATCGGCAGGAATTCAAAGCGCGAATGAAAATTGTGCGCGCCGGTAAAGAAATTCGGCGTCAGCAAGCCTTTGGCGGACAGCGCCGCGCCGTCGGTGCCGCCGCGCATCGGCGTGACTTTCGGCGGGATCGCCAGCTTATCCAGCGCGGCGAACAGCAGATCGATGGCGCGGCGATCGCCGGTAATCGCATTACTGATGTTGCTGTAGGTATCGCTGACGGTAAAGCTGACTTTGCCGGTGGGATACCGCTCGGCGATCGTCGTCGCCACCTCGGCGATTTGCCGCTTGCGCTGTTCAAACGAGGCCAGATCGAAATCCCGAATGGAGGCCTTCAGCTTCGCCTCATTGGCGTTCGCCGTCAGATCGTTGAACCAGACGTAGCCCTGACGTCCGTCGGTGTGCTCCGGCGTCTGCCGACGGTCGAAATGGCTGATAAAATCGTGCGCCATCAGCAGCGGATTGACCAACACGCCTTTCGCCGACATCGGGTGCGCGGTCACGCCGGTAAAACGGATTTCGGCGGCGGCGGCATTGAAGTTCTCATACACTACTTCGCCCAGCTCACAGCAGTCGATGGTGTAGGCGAAATCCACGTCGAAGCGTTTGAGATCCAGCGCTTTCGCGCCGCGCAGGCCGATCTCTTCATCCGGCACGAATGCCACGACGATATCGCCATGCGGCGTATCGTCGGCGAGGTTCTCCAGCAAGGTCATGACCACCGTGACGGCGGCTTTGTTATCGGCGCCGAGTACGCTGGTGCCGTCGCTGAAAATAATATCCTGCCCGACATAAGGCATAATTTCCGGGTGTTCTGCCGTGCGCAGCCAAATGTCCTGTTCGCGGTTCAGGCAGATATCCGCGCCGGTAAAACGCAGGGTTTGCGGATGAATATGCGCGGATAAACCGACATCGACGGTATCGATGTGCGTAATGAAGCCGATGCGCGGCGCGTCGGGGCAATTGCCCGGTTTTAACGCGGTGACGGTGGCATGCTCATCGATAACGATATTGTTCAGACCGAGTTCACGCAGCTCTTCCGCCAGCATTTTCGCCATGTCGTGTTGTCCCGGCGTGCTGGGCAGCGTTGAAGAGGCGGCGTCGCTTTGGCTGGTCACGGCGAGATAGCGGTAAAAGCGTTTGCTGAGCTGACTGGCCAGATTGTGGGTCATAACGCATCCTTCCTGCTTTGTTTTTTGCATTTTGCGGCTGTTTTATATCGTAGCCTAATTATGTTATTTGTTAACTACCTCTGTTTTTTCGTTGCGCGCTCCTGACAAGGAACAGTACCATTGCCTGCTTTTTACTGGCCCGTTGGTAACCGAGTAACGTTATGCGTGTTCTGCTTGCTCCGATGGAAGGGGTTCTCGACTCTCTGGTGCGGGAACTGCTGACCGACGTTAATGATTACGATCTGTGCATCACCGAATTTTTACGGGTGGTCGATCGCTGCCTGCCGGTCAAATCCTTCTATCGTTTATGCCCGGAATTACACCATGCCAGCCGCACGCCGTCCGGCACGCCGGTGCGCGTCCAACTGCTGGGACAATATCCGCACTGGCTGGCGGAAAACGCCTGTCGGGCGGTCGAGTTGGGCTCCCACGGCGTTGACTTAAACTGCGGCTGCCCGTCCAAACTGGTCAACGGCAGCGGCGGCGGGGCGACGTTGCTCAAAGATCCCGAACTGATTTATCAGGGCGTTAAAGCGATGCGCGCCGCGGTGCCGTCGCATCTGCCGGTAACGGTGAAAGTGCGTCTCGGCTGGGATTCGCCGTCTCGCCGGTTTGAGATCGCCGATGCGGCGCAGCAGGCGGGGGCGACGGAATTGACGGTACACGGACGCACCAAAGAAGAGGGCTATAAAGCGGAGTGCATTGACTGGCAGGCCATCGGCGAGATTCGTCGGCGGCTGACCATTCCGGTGATCGCCAACGGCGAAATCTGGGACTGGCAAAGCGCGCAGGCGTGTATGGCGGCCACCGGCTGCGACGCCATCATGATTGGTCGCGGGGCGCTTAACGTGCCGAATCTGAGCCGGGTGATCAAATACCAGGAACCGCGTATGCCGTGGGCGGCGGTGGTGACGTTGCTGCGAAAATACGTCCAACTGGAAAAACAGGGCGATACCGGCCTGTATCACGTCGCGCGCATCAAACAGTGGCTGGGCTATCTGCGCAAGGAGTATCGCGAGGCCGCAGCCTTGTTTAGCGAGATCCGCGCGCTGAAAACCTCGGCTGAAATCGCGCGCGCGATCGGCAACCTTCCGGACTAACCCGCTTTCCCCCGTTGCGCAAATTGTGGCTGATCGACGCCGTCCCACCCGGACTACCTTTGCTTTCCGGCTTATTTAGCGGTATAACGCGCCATCTGTCTGGAAGTTTAGACGTCTGTATATGCAAGGGGCATGATGGAACAGCACAAGGCCGGCCCGGCAGGGCAATTCAAGCGCACGATGAAAGCGCGTCATTTGGTTATGCTTTCGCTCGGCGGCGTTATCGGCACCGGGCTTTTTTTCAATACCGGTTACATCATTTCGACCACGGGGGCGGCGGGGACGCTGATGGCCTACCTGATCGGCGCGCTGGTGGTGTATCTGGTCATGCTGAGCCTGGGCGAGTTGTCCGTCGCCATGCCGGAAACCGGCGCTTTTCATGTCTATGCCGCGCGATACCTCGGCCCGGCCACGGGCTATACCGTCGCCTGGCTGTACTGGCTGACCTGGACGGTGGCGCTGGGCTCCAGCCTTACCGCGGCCGGATTCTGCATGCAGTACTGGTTTCCCCACGTGCCGGTCTGGATCTGGTGTTTGCTGTTCTGCACGCTGATATTCCTGCTGAACGTCATCTCGTCGCGTTTCTTTGCTGAAGGCGAGTTTTGGTTTTCGCTGATCAAAGTGGTGACCATTCTGGCGTTTATCATTCTGGGCGCGGGCGCGATGTTCGGCTTTATTCCGCTGAAAGACGGATCGCCGGCGCCGTTTTTCCAGAACATCACCGCATCGGGCTGGTTCCCGCACGGCGGCCTGCCGATACTGATGACCATGGTGGCGGTTAACTTCGCGTTTTCCGGGACGGAATTGATCGGCATCGCCGCCGGCGAAACGGAAAATCCGCAGAAAGTCGTTCCCATCGCTATCCGCACCACGGTGGCGCGACTGGTGATTTTCTTTATCGGCACCGTGGTGGTGCTGGCGGCGATGTTGCCGATGGATCAGGCGGGGATTATTAAAAGCCCGTTTGTGATGGTGTTTGAAAAAATCGGCATTCCTTATGCGGCGGATATTTTTAACTTCGTCATTCTTACCGCGATCCTCTCCGCCGCCAACTCCGGGCTCTATGCCTCAGGGCGTATGTTGTGGTCGTTGTCGAACGAACGCACGCTGCCGGCGTGTTTTTCGCGCCTGACGCGTCGCGGCATCCCGCTGTTCGCCATTTCGGTCAGCATGCTCGGCGGACTGCTGGCGCTGTTCTCCAGCGTAGTGGCGCCGGATACCGTATACGTGGCGCTGTCCGCCATTTCCGGCTTTGCCGTGGTGGCGGTCTGGTTGAGTATCTGCGCGTCTCACTATGCTTTTCGTCGTCGTCACCTGCGCGCCGGTCTGCCGCTGGCGGATCTGCAATATCGCGCGCCGTGGTTTCCGGTAACGCCGATTCTCGGCTTCGCCCTCTGTTTACTGGCCTGTATCGGACTGGCGTTTGATCCTGAGCAGCGCATCGCGCTGTGGTGCGGAATACCCTTTGTCGCTTTATGTTATGGCGCTTATTATTTCACTAAACTGATTCAGAAACGTGAATTCTCGAAGGGAGCGGAAGATGTTGCGTAGTAATCCGGTGGCCGACATGCTGGCGACGACGCCGACGATTGTGCTGGATGGGGCATTGGCCACGGAGCTGGAAGCGCGCGGTTGCGATCTGACCGATCCCCTCTGGTCGGCCAGGGTGCTAATCGAAAATCCGGCGCTGATTTATCAGGTTCATCTCGACTATTTTAACGCGGGAGCGCAGTGCGCCATTACGGCCAGCTATCAGGCGACCCCGCAGGGGTTTAAAGCCCGCGGACTCGACGAACGGCAGTCGCTGGCGCTGATTGAAAAAAGCGTACGGCTGGCGGCGCAGGCGCGCGACGACTATCGCCGCGACCATCCTGAAAGCGGCAGGTTGCTGATCGCCGGATCGGTCGGGCCGTACGGCGCTTATCTGGCGGACGGCTCGGAGTATCGCGGCGACTACGCGTTGCCGCCGGCGGAGATGATGGCTTTTCACCGCCCGCGCATCGCGGCGCTGCTTGACGCCGGCGTGGACATTCTTGCCTGTGAAACGCTGCCGTCGTTCGCTGAAATCAAGGCGCTGGTCGATTTGCTGGCGGAATTTCCCCAGGCGTCGGCCTGGTTCTCCTTTACGCTGCGCGACAGCCACCACCTGAGCGACGGCACCCCGTTGCCGGATGTGCTGTTATTGCTGAATCGCTGCCCGCAGGTTGTCGCCGTCGGCATCAACTGCATTGCGCTGGACAGCGTAACCGCGGCGTTAACGCAGCTATCCGCCAATACCTCGCTGCCGCTGGTGGTGTATCCGAATTCGGGCGAGCACTATGATGCGGTCAGCAAAACCTGGGAGCGTCACGCGGACGACGCCTGTTCCCTGACGGCGCATTTAGCGCAGTGGCGGGCGGCCGGCGCGAAATTGATCGGCGGTTGCTGCCGCACGACGCCGGCGGATATCGCCGGCATCGCCCGCTTTTGTCAGTCTGCGTGATAAGGAGAGTAATGATGGATATCGATGCTGAGCTGCATCAACAATATGCACAAGCAAGACGGCATAGCGGGCAGACTGCGCCAGTGACGCTGCTGTCCATCGACGACCGGCAAACGACGGCCGTCTGCGGCGCCGGGGCGGCGCCGGACGTTATTCTGCGTCTGAAGCTGGGCAGTAAAAAAACGGCGGAAGCCTTTTTTAAACATCTTCCGCCCACGCCGGATGAAATGGAGCTGGCGATTATGACCGTCGAAGATGAGGTGATGGCGATTCGTCACGATCTGCCGCCAGACTCGTCGCTGTTTTCCTGCGATCCGGAACTGGCGGTTATCGCCCGGCTTTCCGGCGGGCAGGAAGGCCCCGACGGCTGGCTATTGCCGCTGGATAATATGGAGCAAACCTTCAAACGGCTGGAGCGGGTGATGCTGGGCAGTCCCGCCTCCTGGGAAGAGATACCGCTGGACAACGCGTTCTCCGCCAGATTGCTGATTTTGCGAGAATTTATGCATCATCATGGTTTTGAAAACGTGCGTATTCTGGCGACGGCGCCTGACGACAAATAAGGCGCTGCGCTTAATTGACGTGCCGCGATCCAAACCGTTCCTGATACTGGCCGGGGGTGCAGTCCGCATATTTTCTGAAGATGGCGATAAAATATTTGTAATCCTTAAAACCGACGTCGGAAGCGATAAGGTAGATTTTACGATCGCCGCGTTTCAGTAAATCCATCGCCCGGCCGATGCGGTAGCGGTTCAGAAAATCATTGAACGTATAGGTGGTTTCGCTTTTGAATTTACGGTTCAGGTAGGCCGCGCTGATGCTAAGCCGCGTCACCAGATCGTTAATGGAGATTTTTGCCGCGTAGTTTTCCTGGATATATTCAATCGCCTTCGCCACATAATGCGAGGTGTGATGCGGCAGTTTCATTAATGAAGTCTGGATATCTTCATCGCCGGACGACGCGGCGTCCAGCATGGCGGCATAACGCTGCTTGATTTCAACCTGCCGTTTCGCCCGTTCCAGCGCGTCGGCGAGCTGTTCCTGATCGAGCGGTTTGAGCAAATATTCCGTGACCCCGAGGCGGATAGCCTGTTTCGCCAGACCGAACTCGTCATAGCCGGACAGAATAATATAGCTGCAAATGGCGGCGTCCCGCTCGCTATGTTCGATCATCGAAATGCCGTTCATCAGCGGCATATTGATATCCACCACCACGATATCCGGTTTCAGCGTGCGAATATAATGCAGACCGGACTCGCCGTTTTCCGCTTCGCCCACCACGATACAGTCTGCCGCCAGCCAGTCGAAGGTATAGCGAAGCCCCTTGCGGATGATTTCCTCGTCTTCAATCAGCAGCACTTTAAACATGCGCGCTCTCCTTTTCACAGGGAATGGTGATTCTGACGGTCGTACTTTCGCCGGCGCGGCTGCTGATGGCAAGGCCGTAACGATCGCCGTAGATTAGCGTCAGGCGGCGGTGCAGATTGTGCAGGCCGATATGCGGGGTCTGATTATTCGCTTCCGACAGGATGTGTCGCACGGCGCGCAGCCGCTCTTCACTCATGCCGCCGCCATTGTCCGTGACTTCAATCAGCACATCCGTTCCCACCCTGTAACCGTTAACGGCGATATAAAGCGTCTCTTTTTGCTGGTAGCCGTATTTAATCGAATTCTCGATGACCGCCTGTAACATCAGCCGCGGCACGCGGGCATTCATCGCCTCTTTATTGACGTCGATCGCGTAGCCCAGGCGATCGCGGAAACGCATATGTTGCAGCTTTAAGTAGTCCTCAACGTAATTCAGATCGTCTTTCAGGATCACCGTGTCGCTTTCCGTACTGATGCTGTAGCGCAACAGCCTGGACATCAGCAACACCATTTGCTGCGCCAGATCGCGATCGATGACGATGGCATAACGCAGCATTTCCAGTACGTTGAAGATAAAGTGCGGATGAAACTGAGACTGAAGATGTTTCACCTCCGTCATTCTGCGCAGTCTGGACAGCTCCTCGTTGCGCGTCAGCAAGTCATTGAGCCGGGTGAGCATGGCGTTGTACTGGTCGGCCAGCAGTTCAAATTCATCGCCGGTATCGAGATGAACATAAGAGTGCATATTGCCGGCCTGTAATTCGCCGACCGCATAAATCAGTTTATCGATAGCCTGGGTGTGGCGCGCCGCAATCGCCCGCGCCAGAAATTGAATCAGCAACAGCAGCAGCAGGCTGGCGACGATGAAAAATACGATCAGCGACAGGTAGGTGGAGTTCATCAACTGGATGGCATTCAGCGTATAAATATGCCAGTTCGCCGCCGGGACAACCGCCTCGCTGCTGCGATAGCGTCCGTTATCGATGACGATATCGCCGTTTTCCCGCTCCAGCGTCAGCTTGTTGAGCGGCCCGCGCACGATGTTATTGGTGGTGGCGATAATGGTGTTATGCCGATCGGCGACGATTGCGATTTCATTGTTGCGGACAAAAATCTGTTTCTGCATATCCGCCTCGTACAACTGGTAGAGCAAATAACCGATGACCTGCCCATTATCACGGATGTCGTGGGCGAAGGTATATACGGTGTAGCGGTCATGAGAAAAGCGGATATGGTTGGTCTCGGTCAGCGTCGATTGCCCGTTTCTGTACATGCGTTGCGCAATGGCTTTCAGCGCATTGTCCGCCGATTCAGGGCTGAGATTGGCGGAGGAGGCGAGAATATCGCCCTGGGCGTTCAACAGATGCATGACGCTCCTGATGGTCTGGCGATTGTTGAAATTGTAGAACTGCTCGAATACGCGCGGGCCGTCGCGCCGGGAACGGGTAAATTCGATCACTTCGGGAAGGGCGCTCATTCGCGTCATCTCCCATTCATAGGCCCGGTATGTGTCGTCAAGCGCGGCGCGGATCGAACGGGCGGCTTCCCGCGTCTGCTGGCTTAACGTAAAGCGCGCATTCACCACGGTGAAAGCCAAAAACAGGATAAACAACAGTAAGATAGGAACAAAAGCATACAGTAGAAACATCCGTCGGATCGAATCTTTGAAATTATGCTTGGGGGATATCGCCACTGTTTCGTCTCCTGCATGCCGTTCGTCATTGTACACCATGATACGGAGGCAGTCCGGCCGGCACGCCGCGCCGGCCGGACTGGCTGCCTACAGCGTGATCTCTTTTTTGCCCGTTAGCCTGAAGAAGATCAGCAGCGATATGACCGTGGTCACCGTCAGCAGCGTCGATAGCGCCGCCGCCACCCCGTAATTGCCTCTAACCACTTCAGTGTAGATCGCCACCGTCATGGTTTTCGTCTGGCCGGTATAGAGAATAATCGAGGTGCTTAACTCGGTAATGATGCTGATCCAGCTTAATATGGCGCCGGCAATCACCCCCGACATCATCATCGGCACCGTAATGCGAAAGAAGGTCTTCATGGGTGAGGCGCCAAGACTGATGGCCGCTTCCTCTATGCTGTCATTGACCTGATGCAGCACGGCCGCGCTGGAGCGGATGGTATACGGCAGGCGTCGAATGACGAATGCCGCGATCATGATGGCGGCCGTGCCGCTGAGCAACAGCGGGGGCTGATTGAACGTCGACAGCAGGGCGATACCCAAAATAGAGCCCGGTACGATGTAGGGCATCATGGTGAAGGTATCCAGCAGGTTCGCCACCATACCTTTGCGTTTTACCGTGGCATAGGCGATCAGCACGGCGATGAACGTAATCAGGATGATGGTCACGATCGCCAGTAAAAACGTATTGGCGATCGCGTCGCCCACCCGGGTGAAGGCAAGGCGGTAGCTGTCCAGCGAATAGCCGTCGACAAAAATCTTGCCTGAGGTTTTCAGAAACGAGGTATAGGCGACATAGAGCTGCGGCATCATCGCCACCGCCGTAAACAAATAAACATAGAGATGCGCGGCGATATTGCCCAATCCGCGTTTATCCTCCGGCACGATGGGGTTCAGCGCGCTCATGCTATACGATTTGCGGTTGGCGATATATTTCTGCAACAGAAATACCGCCATGGTGAACAGCACCACCACGACGCTGATGGCCGCGGCAAAGCCGTCGTCGCCGCCGACTTCGCTGATAAACTCATTAAAGATCAAAACCGGCACGGTGCGGTAACCTTCACCAATCAGCATCGGCGTGCCGAAATCGGCAAACGCGCGCATAAACACCAGCAGACCGCCCGCCAGCAGGGGCGGCGTGATCAGCGGCATCAGGACGATCCACATTTTACGCAGGCCCGTGCAGTTCATGCTTTCCGCCGCTTCCAGCAGAGAATGGTCGACGTTCTTCAGCGCCCCCGCGACATACATGAATATCAACGGCGATAGTTGCAGGGTGAGCACCAGCAAAATGCCGGAAAAGCCGTAAATATCCGGCAGCTCGACGCCCAGATGTTGCTGAAAGAAGCGGGTAACGACGCCGCTTCTGCCCAGCAGCAGGATCCACGCATAGGCGCCGATAAAGGGCGCGGACATGGATGAGATTAAAATCAGAACCTGAATCGCGCCGCGGCCTTTGATGTTAATCGTGGACATGATCCAGGCCAGCGGGCCGGCCACCAGCACAGACAGCAGCGTGACGCAGACCGTCACCTTCAGGCTGTTCCACACGGCGTTCATATAATAGGCTTTGCCGAAGAATTTGCTGAAATAGGCCAGCGAGAATTCACCGCTGCCGCTGTCGAAAAAACTTTTGACCAGAATGGTAAACAGCGGCAGGGCAAGGAAAATAATATAGCCGAGAAAAATAAACAGAGTGATATAGGTCCAGATATCCCGGCGCGGCGTATTCGCATTCATAAGCGTGTTTCCCCGGTGTAATTCACTTCACCGGCGGCGTCGTAGATGTTGATCGCCGCGGTATTCACTTTCAGACGCACCTTTTCTCCCGGCGCCATATCGCCGTTGCCGCCGGACTGTTGAATAATCTCGACCTGCTGGCCGTTTTCCAGCGCGATATTCAGATGGGTATTCAAGCCAAGAAAAATAGCGCTTACCACCGTGCCGCTTAATCCGCTTTCATCCGTTGAGAAGATAAACTCTTCCGGGCGTACGGACAGTTTGACCTCGACGCTGCGGTCCGGCGGTATGTCCAGGCGCAGCGCGGCAATGGGCTCGGCGTAATCGCCGATGCGCAGCAGCGCGCCGCCATTTTCCCCGACGTTCAGTTTCGCCTCGACAATATTGGTGCGGCCGATAAAGGTGGCGACGAACAGGTTCGCCGGACGCCGATAAATCTCACGCGGCGAACCCACCTGTTGAATCACGCCGGATTTCATGACCGCGATGCGATCGGACACCGCCATCGCCTCTTCCTGATCGTGGGTGACGTAGACCGTGGTGATCCCCACTTCATGCTGGATGGCCTTGATGGCGTTGCGCATATCAACGCGCAGCTGCGCATCCAGATTGGATAAGGGTTCATCCATCAACAGCACGTCCGGGCGAATAACGATGGCGCGCGCCAGCGCCACACGCTGTTGTTGTCCGCCGGATAGGTTTTTCGGCATGCGATCCCTGAAGGATTCGATTTGCACGACCTCCAATATTTCCTGCACCCGCCGCTCTCTTTCCGCTTTGTCGACGGGGCGGTTGCGCAAGCCGAACTCCACATTTTGCGCCACATTCAGATGGGGAAATATCGCGTAATTCTGGAATACCATGCCGATATTACGTTTGCCCGGCGCGACCTGATTCATGACGCGTTCATTAAACGCCAACTGACCCTCTTCAATACTGTTAAATCCGGCAATCATACGCAGCAGGGTGGTTTTGCCGCAGCCCGACGGCCCTAATAAGGTAAAAAATTCGCCTTCTTTAATGTTGAGAGATAATTTTGGAATGATCGTGGTATCGCCATATTTTTTGACGATATTACGGAAAGAAATTGCAACGCTCATATAAATACCCGCTTTACAGATTATACGCGTCATATTTCAAGTTGCATGCACCCTGGCCGCATTTCTGCAACCTGAATATATTTATCGTATATTTAAATGTCGGAGAATATTCCCGACTTGCCGGCGCGATTATTTCCAATCGGCGAGTCGGGTTATTTCATTAATAATGTCTGACTACCGGGTAATACTGGTGAACAGTTCGGTATATTTTTCGATAATCTCTTTCTTATGTTCGCTGACATAAGAGATATCTTCTTCAATGGTTTTAATTTGCGTCATCGGCGTCATATATTTGCCGGGCTGTACATCGGCGCGCAGCGGTCGGTTGGTTGTCTGCGAGCCAAGCGCTTCCTGGGCTTCTTTGGAGATAATGAAATCGATAAATTTCCTGGCGTTCTCCTCATGCCGGGCGCCTTTGACGATCCCCGCCACGCCATCCAGAAAGACCGCGCCCTCAGTCGGATAAACCACGCGCACCGGCGCGCCGTCCTTCACGTAGCTGACCGCCGGATCTTCATAGGTCAGCGCGACGATATATTCGCCGTCGGCCACGCTTTTATGCGCTTTGCTGGAACTGCCGGCGATTTTACCGTCCAGATTTTTGATCAAGCCGCCCACATAGTTCCAACCGGCATCGGAGGTATAATCGTTTCCTTTGGCTTTCAGCATGTTGGTCAACTGATGGAAAGCGGAACTGGAGTTGGTGGGGTCCGCCATCGCAATTTTACCTTTGAGTTGCGGGTTGAGCAGATCCTGATAACTGTTGATTTTGATATCGCCGGCCAGATTGGTATTCACCAGCATGACGCTGCCGTCAGAGACATAAGCGGTCATAATGCCGCTGGTGTTGCGATGGCCTTCGAACAGATATTGATCGTTGGGCGAGACATATTTTTCGAACAGGTCGGCATTGGCGGTGAACAGTTCAAAAGCGCCGCCGAACATCACATCCGCATAGGCTTTGCCCTTCTCTGAACGGATACGTTTCACCAGTTCGCCGCTGCCGGCTGAAACCAGTTCGACCGTAATACCGGTTTGTTTTTCAAATAACGGCACCAGCGCATTAATCATTGACTCGCTGTTGGGCGTATAGACCACCAGTTTATTCGACCCCGTCGTTGCGTTTTTATCAGAATTTTCGTCTCCGCAGGCAACCAGCATGCCGGCTAATAACGAGACAATGACTGACCATCTTAACCATTTCATCATTTAATTTTCCCCTGCCTATTTGGATGACAATTCGATTCTATCAGCCGGTCATTCTTTTAATATCCTAAAATCCGATAACATCGTCCAAAATACGCAACCGATTTCGCCATTAATCATAGCATCAACTTATATTACTGAGAGATTCGTGTTTTATGCCATTTTCGGGGGGGCGAAAATAGTACTCGGATTTACTTTTACCTGTGTGATTAAATTAATTTAACCTGATTGCAGGGTGATATAATAAATACCTATGGAATTATCCGGCAACGGTGATGTTTTCATTCCCAGGAGATAACGTTATTAAATAGAGCGCCGCCGGTTGTCGGTCATCGATATGTATCGTCGGTATTGCGTGTTCCCATGTTATGCATTTCTTCGCGTTGATAAATGTCTGACGCCGCCTGCTGATCGCGGCGCATTTTCCTGCTTTTTTACCAATAACACTGAATTAACAAAAGGATAGCGCTAAGCTAACGGGTGTTTGGCTGATTTTTCCGTCTCGGTTATTATTACGCCGGTATGATGCGCGACAGGCAGAAAGGCAGTGTCGCACCGTTCAGGCGTGACGACGCACCTCATCCCGCGCTGATTTGAGCGGATGGCTATCGCTGTCGCTGGCGAGGTTCGTCCTGGGACGACTGGGTGTGCAGGCGGCGGGTGCGGGTCACGATTTTACGTGTCGACATCTTTCGGACAAAGCGTGTTGCTATGTTGAGCTGAGCGTCCCATAGTGCTTACAGATAGTCCTGTAAGGAGAAAAGAGCATGGTTGAACATTTCACAGGGAAATATGAAGTTGAACTCAAATTTCGTATCCAGGATATCGCAATATTTCGCGATACGCTTTTCGGCCACCATCCCGAGGCCTTTATTTTCGAAAATAAAGAACATGATGTTTATTACGACGATGCGAACGATGGACTGCAAAAACAAAATATCAGTATGGTGTTGCGGCGTATGGAGCCGTCAGGCATTAAGCTTTGGATCGTCAAAGGACCCGGCGCGGAGCGTTGTGAGGCGGTAAACATTGAATCGTTCGAGAAGGCCGACAGCATGCTGCAAACGCTGGGATATAAAGCGATTCATGAAGTCGGTAAAACGCGCAGCGTCTATTTCCTGGATATTTTCCATATTACGCTGGATTATATCGAATCCCTCGGTCACTTTGTTGAAATATCCGTCATGACGGATGATGAAGCGCAATTGAGTCCGCTGAGAGAACAATGCATCGAATGTGCGATTCGCCTCGGGTTGTTAATGGATAATATTGAAACCCATTCTTATCGCCAATTGCTGGGTTTTTAAGCGCGGGATTTTACGCTTTATCTTTCAGATGCAGGTATGTCCGTTTTCCCCATTCCTGCATCTTGCGTCGCCTTTGCCGTGAATATGTCCATCCTGTGTTTTTTATGTTATTCCGTTGTTAAATTCAGATTATCCGCCGCTATTTCAGCGCGTTCGGAACGCGTGTTTATTTCCCTATTCGCCCGGCAGGGTAGCTTGTCGGAGAAATTGTCCGCCGTTTTTCATTCGATGGATAAAATCATGCCGATTTATAATTAAAAAAATTTCTAAATATATGATCGAGTTAAAATTTTTGCATAAAAATCAGAGTAGGATTTAAATCAACCCCGTGGGTGCATGCTAACGGAATGATTAATTTTCTGTCTGCATCAAACCGTGGCTGATAAAGAGTGAATCGTAAATAGAAATCGTCGTTTGGAATTCCTTAGGGATAAGCCTGCTTTTCGTCAACGAAAATCGGTTGCCGCATAGCATAAGGAACCTCTGCGGTATGTTCTGCGGTAAACAGATAATCAGACTTGTTCCGATAGGGAATCCCTTCCTGGAAATAACAAATATAGGTTCATATTATGAAGAAAAAAGTCCTGCTATTGAGCGCGCTGGCGTTGATCTTATCCTCAGCAGTTCACAGTGAAACGACTGATTTGGTTATTATAGGCGCGGGTGGGGCTGGTATGTCGGCCGCCATTGAAGCGCATAATCAGGGCGCAAAAGTGATATTGCTGGAGAAAATGCCTTTTGCCGGCGGGAATACCGCTCGGGCGGAGGCCGGATTGAATGCCGCCGGCACGGAACTGCAAAAATCCAGAGGTATCAAGGATAGCCCGGAACTCTTCTATGAAGACACCATGAAAGGAGGACGAAATCTTAATAATCCGGAAGTGGTGAAAACGTTGACGGAACATGCCAAAGACTCGGTTATCTTCCTGAAAGAGAACGGCGCCGATCTGGCTGACCTGACGCGAACCGGCGGCGCTAGCGTCGACCGTACCCACCGCCCCGCCGGCGGGGTGCCTGCGGGCAGCTTTATTGCCACCGCATTGCTCAAAAAGGTCAAGGCGCTGGACATCGATTTGCGCACCCATACCTCAGCGACCGATATCGTCCAGAACGACAAGGGTGAAGTCACCGGCGTGAAAGCCAAAGGCAAGGATGGGAAAGAATTCACCATTGACGCCAAGAAAGTGATGATCACGTCAGGCGGCTTTGGGGCTAACTTCGACATGATCAAACAGTACGATCCCAAACTGGTCGGCTTTAAAACCACCAACGCGCCTGGCAGCCAGGGCGACGGCATCAAGATGGCCACCAAGCTGAATGCCAAACTGGTGGATATGGAATATATCCAGATTCACCCTTCAACCGTTCCCGGTAAAGGGATCTTGATTACGGAGGCGGTACGCGGCGACGGCGCCATTATGGTGAATGAAAGCGGCAAACGTTTTGTGAACGAACTGCTGACCCGCGATGTGGTGTCGCAGAGTATCCTCAAACAACCCGGCGCGCATGCCTATCTGATTTTTAATGACGATCTGGTTAAGCAGAATCAGGCGACCCAGTCTTACTTCAAGCAAAAACTGGTTGCCGAAGGCAATACGGTAGAGGAGCTGGCCAAAGCCATCAACGTCGACGGCAAGCAATTGGCGCAGACCGTCAGCGCCTATAGCAACTATGCCAAAGCCGCCAAAGATGATGAGTTCGGCCGTGAAAGCATGAAGCTGGCTCTGGATAGCGGCAAGTATTACGCCATTGAAATCACCCCCGGCATTCACCACACCATGGGCGGGATTGCGATTAACAACAAAGCGCAGGTGCTGGATGTGAACGGCAAGGTGATACCGAACCTGTTTGCCGCCGGGGAAGCGGCCGGCGGGGTGCATGGCGCCAACCGTTTAGGCGGCAACTCGCTGGCGGATATCGTCACCTATGGCCGCATCGGCGCCGATGAAGCGGTAAAAGAGATAAAAGCCGGTAAATAATCAGCGGCATTGATCTCAAAAACCATCCTGGCTCATTGTCCAGGATGGTTGAGTGGTTATATTGGTCTTGGTGACAGGTTCACTACTTGTGGTGGATTTTTGATGGGCGTTTTATGTGTAATTAACTTATGGGAAAGTTATGAAAAAATTCATTCCGGCCGTGTTGGCCACATTGGCTCTTTCGTTCTCTTTTGCCGCTGCCGCCGAGTATAAAGATGGTACTTATACCGGCAAAGCCGCAGGCAAAGAAGGGGAAGTTGAAGTTTCTGTGACGGTTGAAGGAGGGAAAATCACCAACGCCGAAGTCGTCAAACATGAAGATACCGAAGCACTGATGATGGGCGTCATTGATAACGTGGTGCCAGAGTTGATTGAAACTCAGGATCCTGACCAGGTGGATGCGGTAACGGGCGCCACCCTGTCAAGTAACGGGGTGATTAACGCCGTGAAGCAGGCTCTGGAGCAGGCAAAATAATCATCGATCGGCAAGCCATTCTCCTCACCAGTCTGTGATGGGGTACTATCGCAGACTGGTTGTTACATAATTCCTCGTCGCATGTTCATCGTCTGAGTTTTTGTCGTATCAACGGAGACTATAGGATTACTGCATATCCGGCCTGCCTGGCTTATATCCTGTTCTTCCTTTTTATCAGCCAATCATCAGTTTAACGCGATCGTTAAAAAACGTTTATTCGCCGCACGCCTTCTTTTTCACCTTGAATATTGCAGATGCTTGTTGTTTTTTGTGACGTAGTCTTAATTCTATTTAATTAGATTGTGAGTCAGTGCAAGTTTTCTCTGTTTTTATTTCGAAATGTTTTTTGAGTGGTCAATGACGGTGGGCCATTGTGGCCACTATTTAATATTTACAACCAAAGAAATCATTGCCTATATTAAATGTTATAAGCGGGAGGCCAGATGTTACGTTTGGAGAACGCGAATGAAAAATATTCTAACAGAGAGACAATTGAAAATAATGCGCTGCCTGTTTACCCATAATGTTTATGTAAGTTTAGAGAGCATATCGAACCAGACCGCTATCTCAAAAAGAACATTACGGCGCGATATTAAAGATATTAACGACAAGCTTTCTGCTGACGGAATTCGTATTGTCAGTAAGCGTGGCAGCGGCGTAAAAACGAAATTCAGCGATGCCAATGCCGAAATCGCTTCAGGGAAGATATTCATTAACGAAATTGATTCTTTTAACAATAATGTGCGTTTGTTAAAAATAGCGTCTGAGTTGCTGATGAATTCGCCACGTTCGACATCTATCAGTGAATTAGCGAAAAAATATTTTATCAGCCGGGCATCGATTGTGAATGATTTAAAGAAAATTGAGCTATGGCTAAGTGATTTTTCATTAACGTTAACCAAAGATCTCTCTGGTACGCGTATCGAGGGCAGCGATCAGGATATTCGCGTGGCTATGAAGGCATTAGTGTTAAAATCGATTTATCGCCAGCAGAATTTGATGGAAAGCCGTATTGATGATTCCATCATACTTGAACTTTCGGAGAGATTTGGCGAGCAGCATGTATTATTTACAGTTGGTTTGATTAGCTATATAGAAAAACAACTAACATATAGCATTGGCGATCCTTATTATATTAATTTTTTTACGCATGTTTTAGTACTTATACATAGAATCAATACCAGGGAACAAACTTACCTTGACGCTAATCCGGATTTTAGCGCGATGGAAAGCCGTATCTATCAAATCTCGCGTGCGGCGGTAGAACGGATTGAATATTATTATCAGGTCAAATTGGGAACGGTTGAATTACAATATATTTATCAATATCTGGTGTCGTCAGGTAAAACAGGTATTGATTCACTTGTAAAAATGCAGAGCAATGATTCTCAGCGAGCCTCTGCGTTTACGAAGATGCTTATCGATAAGGTATCCGCCAGGATAAAAGTCGATATCACGATGGATACGCATCTGCTGGAGTCGCTGCTATCGCATGTAAAACCGATGCTTAATCGCCTGGAGTATCGTATCAGGATTAAGAATCCGTTGCTGCATGATATCAAGAATGAACTGGGCAGCATTTTTTTAGCCGTGAAATCTTCTATGGCCGTTATGACGCATGAATATGGTTTTGGCGAAATCAATGATGATGAAATCGGCTACTTGACCGTGCATATTCAGGCGGCGATAGAGAGTAATATCAAAAAAAATCGAGTGCTTTTGGTTTGTTCCAGCGGTCTGGGTACCTCCCAGTTATTATATGGCCGAGTCATTCGGGCATTTCCGGACTGGGAGATCGTGGATATTGTTCCCGGAAAAGAAATTGCAGAATACATCAAACGCCAGGATGTTGATATTATTATTTCAACGGTGAAGCTTGAACCGGTTGAAAAACCGGTGGTATATGTTTCGGCGCTGTTTTCCGCCAAAGATATTACCCGAGTGACAGAGTGCCTGGTATCTAATTATATGAAATAGTTAAATAGGGAAGAGACGATGGCTATGAATATCTCTATTAATGATGTCCTTCAACAAGAGTGTATTGTTTTAGATTCTCAGGCAAAAACAAAAGAGCAAATTATTGATGAGTTGACCGAGGTGCTTTATGCCAGCGGGGCGCTGGCGAATAAAGAGGTTTTTTTACGCGATGTCTATTTGCGTGAAGAGATGGGGTCGACAGGTTTTGAAAATCATATCGCCATTCCGCACGGGAAATCGACAGCGGTTCTTAAAACCAGAATTGCAATCGGCCGGGTTAAAGACGATATTTCCTGGGAAACTATCGACGGCACAAGGGTAAAATTGGTGATTTTGTTTGCCGTTAAAGATACCGACAGCGACTCCCGACATATTAAAATTCTGGCTAAAATATCCATTGCCCTGGGGGATGATTCCGTCGTTGATGATTTGCTTAATTTAAAAACACGTAGCGAAATGTATCAATTGTTATTGTCAACATCTGAAAGTCAATAATTATAAAAATGTTGTATTTCCTGTCATTGGAGAATGCATATGAACATTATTGCGATAACCGCTTGTCCTACTGGCGTGGCTCATACTTATCTGGCTGAAGCTAATCTGAAAAAATCGGCGAAAAAACTGGACATTCCTTTATTGGTGGAAACACAGGGCGCCGTTGAAAGTGATTATATTCTTACTGACGAAGATATAAAAAATGCCGATATCGTATTGATCGCGGCAGATAAAAAAATTGAACTCTCACGCTTTATCAATAAGAAGGTGATTGAAGTTTCGGTTACTCGCGCCGCTAAGGATGCAGAAGGTTTGCTTAAGGCTATCGCCAGCGGCGAGCTGGTGCCGCATTTCGTCTCTGCGGATAAGGAAGACCGCACGCTGACGGATGGCGCGTCAAGTGCTGAAAAACGTTCAGCGATCGCCGAGATTTACGTTCATCTGATTACCGGCGTCAACTATATGATCCCCTTTGTTGTGGCGGGGGGAATATTGATTGCGCTGAGTTTCGCTTTTGGCATCCATGCTGCGACGCCCGGCGATCCCAGTTTTAATCCTATCGCCAAGATGCTTGCCGACATCGGCGGCGGCTCGGCTTTCGCCTTGATGCTTCCGGTACTGTCGCTGGGCATCAGCCAATCGATTAGCGGAAAGCTGGGGATTGTGGCGGGCGCTGTCGGCGGCATGATGGCGATTCATACCGGCTCCGGGTTTCTGGGGGCGCTGCTGGCCGGATTCCTGGCAGGCTACGCGACCTTGTTGATCAATAACTACATCAAGCTGCCGAAGTCGGTCGCTAGTCTGAAGCCCATCCTTATTGTTCCGCTGCTGAGCGTGTTCATTACCGGTGCGTTGATGGCGCTGTTGATTGGCGAACCGATCAAAATGTTGCTGGGCTTATTGACCGATTTCCTCAATTCGCTGGGCCATACCAACTCGGCGATACTCGGTTTGCTATTCGGCATGATGGTGGCGTTCGATATGGGCGGTCCGTTGAATAAAACCGTCTGCATGTTTGCCATCGGCTTGATGTCTTCGGGTATCTACGGCCCTATCGCCGCCTGTATGGCCGCGGGGATGGTGCCTCCGTTAGGTATCGCGCTGGCGACGACCCTGTTCAAAAGGAAGTTTACCCATCAGGAAGTTGAGACCGGCAAAGTCACCTATGTCCTCGGTCTGTCGTTCATTACCGAAGGCGCCATTCCTTACGCCGTCGCCGATCCGCTGCGAGTGATCCCGGCCATCGTCTGTGGGTCCGGTCTGGCCGGCGCGTTGTCCATGGTATTGGGCTGCGCCTCACGCGCCCCCCACGGCGGCGTGTTCGTTATGTTCATTCCCAACGTAATCACCAACGTTTTGGCCTATCTGTTCGCTATCGCAGCCGGGACTCTATTAACCGCGCTGATCCTGTTCTTTATCAAAAAAGACGTTCATCAACCTGCCCATGAGGGATAATTCTTATGCTTTACAATATGAAAGACCTGCTCCTCGTCGCCCGGCAACATCAGTTCGGTGTCGGTGCGTTCAATATCGCCAGCGCCGAGTTTGCGCGTGCGGTAATTGAAACAGCGGAAAAACATGCGTCGCCCGTTATTTTGGAAATTCATCCGGATGAAATGAGTTTCACCGGCAGCGATTTTATTATTTACCTGAGAGCGCTGGCGACAAAAGCCGCCGTACCCGTGGTTATCCACCTGGATCACGGACGCAATCTGCAAGAGGTGATGCAGGCGATTTATGCCGGATTTACCTCAGTGATGATTGATGCCTCTGCCCATCCTTTTGAAGAAAATATTCGGCTGACTAAAAAAATCGTTGAATTAGCGCATACGGTGAATATTTCGGTAGAAGCGGAATTAGGAACCATTGGCGTTGCCGAAGGCAGCGCGGAAGGCGGCAGCAGTGAGATCTTGTATACCGATCCGCAACAAGCGAAAACCTTCGTGGAGGAAACCGGCGTCGATACGCTGGCCGTCGCGATCGGAACGTCCCACGGCCTCTATCCCAAGGGAAAACAGCCAAAATTGGATATTGAGCGCTTGCAGCAGATACGGCAGGTGGTGACGATTCCTTTGGTGCTGCATGGCGGATCCGGCAACAAAGACAGTGAAGTGGCGGAAGCGATCCGCTTCGGCGTGGGGAAGGTCAATATCTCCAGTGAGATGAAAAAAGCGTTCTTTGTCGCGCTGGAAGAAGAACTGAAACAGGGGGGGCATGAACCGAACGCGTTGTATCTGGCGCCGATGGAGGCGGCTCGCAAAGTTATCGCCGGTAAGATGGCGCTGTTTAATTCGATTGATAAAGCCGCTTTGTATCTGAATTGATTGCGATGCTGACAACGACGGCTGTAAATCGTTTAAGGCTCGGGAGTCTGGTGCGGGGCGCCCATCACTGAATTCCCCTGATAAGGGTAAAACCGTTTTAAACTCCGATCGCGGCGGTGTAGGGGAATGCGTCATCAAGCCTGAATTCCCATGGCATGACATGCCGCCGCCGCCATTTCCGCACTCAGCCAGCGGCGGAAGGTTTGACACGACCGCCGTTTTTGATGGTGTATGCTGGTGGAAGAAGATACGGCCTTCCATCCGGTTGACAGGGCGTCAATATCGCCAATCGGCTAACCGTCCATTTTTGTTCGGTCATAAATCCATAAATAAGATGATGGCGACGCCCAATCCCGCTTTTGCCCGGATTAACCGGGTAGGGCTGCTGCATTGGCCTGATTGCCGGGGAGGGTGGCGGGGAGTATGATCCCGGCAGTGTTTTTTACGCAGGACGATGAACCTTATGGAAGATTTTCTCATTATCATTCGCCATACCCCTACCTGGGTATGGGTTCTGCTGGCCTATTTAATCTATGCCGGCATAAAAGCCCGTCAGCCGAGACAGCAATCTCTACTGCGTCTGTTGATATTGCCGATCGTTTTTCTCTACTGGGGGGCGTCCTCGATTTTACATACGCTGGCGATACGGGAAGCGGCTATTGCCGGCTTTTTACTGGCTTTGGTCGTCGGGGTGATTCTGGGCTGGATGTTGGGGAAAAACGCCGGCGTTTATCGCGCCGATATCCAGCGTTTTGAGCGCAGCGGTTCGTCTGTGCCGCTGGTATTGATGCTGTTGACCTTTTGCCTGCGCTTCTACTTTTCCGTTCAACTGGCATGGTTTCCCGGCTTGGCCGACAACCTTGTGTTCTGTGCGCTATCCGGCGTCGTTGGCGGCATTACCGGCGGAATATTCAGCGGCATCACCCTCCGCTTGTTAAATCAGATGCGCGCGCCTCATACCGCTTCCCGTTAAGCACGCCGCGTCACAGGCGTTCGGCGCTTTGCGCTGCTCGCCGCCCGTGGCGTGTCTTCCGGCAACAATATCCTCCCTCAGACACCACCAGTAGACGGCCGCTGACGCGGTTTGTCTGATTGCCTTTTCCTTTATGCCCTGTTTGTTAAATTTTGTCACAAAGCTTTTTCTGCTATGCCGATGCGCAGCGATTGCCGGTAAATTATAATGCGTCGGCCGTTCTCTCTTATTTGACAGGATACTGTTTAAGTATTTGAATAATGAATAAAAAACACAAGATTTCTTTGCTTGGTATGCTGTTGCTGTCAACTGCGATGTTGTCTGCTCCATTGGTCATGGCGAAAACGCCGGTCAAATCAACGGCTGCCGCTCATCAGGAAATCGCCTCCGGCAGCGCGATGGTGGTGGATTTACGCGATGATCACATTCTTTATTCCAGTAATCCGGATGTCGTGGTGCCGATTGCCTCCGTGACCAAGCTGATGACGGCGCTGGTGGTGCTGGATGCCAACCTGCCTTTGGATGAAGTTATCTCCGTCGATATCAGTCAGACGCAAGAAATGCAGGGCGTTTATTCGCGGGTGCGGCTGAATAGCGAGATCAGCCGTCGCGATATGCTGTTGCTGGCGCTGATGTCGTCGGAAAACCGCGCCGCGGCCAGCCTTGCCCACCATTATCCCGGCGGTTATCAGGCGTTTATCGCCGCCATGAACGCCAAGGCCCGCGCATTGGGAATGCGGCATACGCGCTACGTCGAGCCTACCGGACTTTCCATTCATAACGTATCGACCGCGCGCGATCTCACCAGGTTGCTCATCGCCAGCAAGCAGTATCCTTTGCTCAGCCAGCTCAGCACCACGCAGGAGAAAACGGTGACGTTTTCCCGTCCGGTTTACAGTTTGCCGTTCCGTAACACCAACCATTTGGTCGGCAAATCCGACTGGAATATTCAATTAACCAAAACGGGTTTTACCAATCAGGCCGGCCACTGCCTGGTCATGCGCACAGTGATTAATCAACGTCCGGTCGCGCTGGTGGTGCTGGACGCGTTTGGCAAATACACGCATTTCGCCGATGCCAACCGCCTGAGAAAATGGCTGGAAAGCGGTAAGATCAGCGATGTGCCGGCCGTGGCGTTAAACTATAAAAAACAGAAGGCGCTGGCCTCGCGTCAGCCGCAGACGCTGGCGAGCGCGGATACGGAGTAATCAGGGCTTTCCGCCGGCCGATATGGTTCAGCGTTATCCGCAGTTTTACCATTACCGGCATAACCAGGGGGGCGCAGGGCGGCGATAACGATATCCGCGCCCTGCGCAGGCATGAGGGTTAAGCGCGGACTCTCAGGTCTTCAATGACCGCGCCGGCCTGGAACACATCCTCTTCATGTTCCTGTTCAATCCAGGGTTCCGCCAGCGCCTGTTCCAGCCAGCTTTGCATGGCCGGCAGGGACAGCAGATGCCGGCAATAGGCCGCGGCCGCCGGCGAGACGGGCAACTGATAGGTGCGGATACGGAACACCACCGGCGCAAAGAACGCATCCGCCGCTGAAAACGCGTCGCCGGCCAGAAAAGGGCCGCCGAAACGGGTTAACCCCTCCTGCCACAGTTCGTTGAGACGCGTTAAATCGTGGTTCAATGACGGCGAAATCGCATTCATCTTGACCTTCACGCCGCAGCTCATAGGGCAATCGTTACGCAGCGCGTTAAAGCCGGAATGCATTTCTGCCGCGGCGCAACGCGCCCAGGCGCGAGCCCTGGCATCGGCGGGCCATACCGCCTTGTGTCGTTCGGCAAGGTATTCGGTTATCGCCAGCGAGTCCCAGACGGTGATATCGCCGTCAATCAGGCAGGGAACCTTGGCTGAGGGCGAGAACGTCTTGAACGCCGGATTCGCCCCGGCGGAGACGAACGTCACCTGCTTTTCCTCGAACGGTATAGACAGCGCGTTTAACAATACCCACGGACGCAGCGACCAGGATGAATAGTTTTTGTTGGCGATGTATAGCTGATACATTTTTGATGCTCCATGTGCGAACGGAACAATACCTTTAGCATGGAAAGCGCCGTCGATCATCTTTAAACGTCGCGTATGGCTGGGGCGCCTGATGGGGCGGGAGGAATGCTATCAGGCGAGGATCGTCTGCTGACATTGCGCCCGGAGCGATGCCAGATCGGGATTATCGGCAGCGGCGGCATCGGTAATAATGATATCGATCTCCGCCAGGGTGGCGTAAATAATTCGGCTGGTCAGCCCGATCTTGCTGTGATCCGCCAGAATAATGCGGGTATCGGCGTGTTGCGCCATCGAACCGGCCACGGCGGCTTCATGGTGAGCAAAACTGCTGGCGCCTGACTGGCTGGCGATACCCACAGGGGATAAAAGGGCGACGTCGGCGCGATAACGCCGGAGCTCGCCGAGGGTGACGTCGCCGCAGGTCGCCTGCGCCGACGGCGTGATACTTCCGCCCAGCAAAATCACTTCATGATGCAGCGTGGCTTCGCTTGCCGTCAGCTTAAACGCGACATGCAGACTATTGGTGATGATGGTCATCCCCGGCATCGACAAAAGTTCGTCGGCCAGCTGCGCGGTGGTGCTGCCCGCATCGATAAACAACGTTTGGCCCGCTTTTAATTGCTGAACCGCCGCGCGGGCGATGGCTTGCTTCTCTTTTTCCCGTACCGTATTACGCACGGATAATGGCGTTTCAGGCGACGGCGCGATCGCCACTATCCCGCCATGGACGCGACGCAAGGCGCCCATCGCTTCCAGCTTCAAAATATCCCGCCGCACCGTTTCCCTTGATACGCCAAGGTGCTGAATAATTTTCTCGGTGCTGACCCGGTTGAGTACGGACAAAAGGGCGCGAATGCGGTGTAAGCGAGTTTCTTCTAGCATGGATCTCGGTTCTCAGGATTAACGGACCAGACGAAGAGGCATCCCGCGTTCCTGTCAGGGTATTAAATTGAAATCATTGCGCCATTATAGCCGCAATCGCCATGATGCAAGTAGAAAAGGCCGTTTGGTTTTGCACGGGCGGCGTAGTGTCCGTTTTCCTGTTTGCATGCGCAGTAGGGCCAAAGCGCGGCGTTATGTTAGGGCCAAGGCGGAAGAATGTTCATTCTGCGCAATGTATCGCATTATTCTTACAGTTTTTATTCAATGAAATGTAAATAAATACACTATGATTACGCGCTGTGTTTCGAGTATGTTGGCGCTGTAGGTGAATGGGTTTCTTCACCATGCCTGGCTGACTTATTTTTTCAAACCTGTCTTGTGCTTCAGTGACCTGTCCTGGCGCCTGGATTGATAGGGTCTGTATAAAAGAATGAAATGGCTTACTTCACTGACGATGGCGATTGGGCTTGCCGTTAATCCGGTCATGGCTCAGGAAATCACATCCATTCCCACTTCCGTTACGGCGTCACATCAACAGCGGGATGCGTTTGTCTCTGATTTAATGAGAAAAATGACGCTGAATGAAAAAATCGGCCAGCTCAGGTTAATCAGCGTCGGGGCGGATAATCCGAAGGAAGCCATTCGCGAAATGATCAGACATGGTCAGGTCGGCGCGATCTTTAACACCGTCACGCGGCCTGATATCCGGGCGATGCAGGATCAGGTCATGCAGCTTAGCCGCCTGAAAATTCCGCTGTTTTTTGCTTACGATGTGGTGCATGGCCAGCGCACCATTTTCCCGATCGCGCTGGGGCTGGCATCCAGTTGGGATATGGACGCCATCGCGCTGAGCGGCCGGATTTCCGCCTACGAGGCCACGGAAGACGGCTTAAACATGACCTGGGCGCCGATGGTCGATATCACCCGCGATCCACGCTGGGGCCGGGTATCGGAAGGTTTCGGCGAAGATACCTGGTTGACCAGTAAAATAGCCGGGGTGATGGTAAAGGCGTTCCAGGGAGAGGACGTGACGGCGCGTCATTCATTGATGACCAGCGTGAAGCACTACGCGCTGTATGGCGCGGTGGAAGGCGGCCGGGATTACAATACGGTGGATATGAGCCCTCAGCGTATGTTTCAGGATTATTTGCCGCCGTATAAAGCCGCTGTCGATGCGGGCAGCGGCGGGGTGATGGTGGCGCTGAATTCGATTAACGGTACGCCGGCCACGGCCAACAGTTGGCTACTGAAAGATATCCTGCGCGACCAGTGGAAATTCACCGGTATCACGATTACCGATCACGGCGCGATTAAAGAGCTGATTAAACACGGCGTGGCCGGCGATCCGCGTGATGCCTCGCGTTTGGCGTTAAAATCCGGTATCGGCATGAGCATGAGCGATGAATATTTCATGCGTTATCTGCCCGATTTGGTCAAAAGCGGCGCGGTCAGTGAACGGGAAGTTGATGAAGCCTGCCGTCAGGTGTTGAACGTTAAATATGATATGGGCCTGTTCCAGGATCCCTACCGTCATCTGGGGTCGGCGGATTCCGACCCCGTCGATACCAATGCGGAAAGTCGTTTACACCGTCTGGAAGCGCGCGACGTTGCGCGCAGAAGTCTGGTCTTGCTGAAAAATCGTTTGCAAACGTTGCCGCTGAAAAAGCAGGGGACGATTGCCGTTGTCGGGCCGCTGGCCGACAGCAAACGCGATACCATGGGCAGTTGGTCTGCGGCGGGGGTCGTCAGACAGACGATCACCGTTTATCAGGGCATCAAAAATGCGGCGGGCGACAAGGCCCATATCCTGTATGCCAAAGGCGCGAACGTCAGTAATCATCAGGGGATTATTGATTTCCTGAATCTGTATGAAGAGGCGGTGCAGGTAGATAAACGTTCGCCGCAGGCGATGATTGACGAAGCGGTGCAGGCGGCGAAACAGGCGGACGTCGTCGTGGCGGTGGTGGGCGAAGCGGCGGGGATGGCGCATGAAGCCTCCAGCCGCGCCGACATCGATCTGCCGCAAAGCCAGAAAGACCTGATTGCCGCGTTGAAAGCCACCGGCAAACCGCTGGTGCTGGTCTTGATGAACGGCCGGCCGCTGGCGCTGGTGCGGGAAGATCAACAGGCGGACGCCCTGCTGGAAACCTGGTTCAGCGGAACCGAAGGCGGCAATGCGATCGCCGATGTGCTGTTCGGCGACTATAATCCTTCGGGCAAACTGCCGATGTCCTTCCCGCGTTCCGTCGGTCAAATTCCTATTTATTATAACCACTTGCCATCAGGCCGGCCTTATACGCCGGAAAACCCGGGCAAGTATACCTCGCATTATTATGATGAAGCGAACGGCCCGCTCTATCCGTTCGGCTACGGCCTGAGCTATACCACTTTCAGCGTATCGGATGTGCGCATGTCCAGCCCGACGATGAAGCGCGACGGAACCGTGACGGCCAGCGTCACGGTTAAAAATACCGGCAAGCGGCCGGGCGAAACCGTCGTACAGCTCTATTTGCACGATGTCGTGGCATCCATCAGCCGCCCGGTGAAAGAACTGCGCGGTTTCCACAAAGTGATGCTGCAACCTGGCGAATCGCGTACCGTCAGTTTCCCCATCGATCGGGATGCGCTGAAATTCTATAACGCCCGTATGCAGCAGGTGGCGGAACCCGGTAAATTCGAGGTGTTCATCGGCCTGGATTCGCAGCGTGTGCAAAGTAGCAGTTTCACTTTGTTATAATATCGCCGTCATGCTTGTAGTCGCGGAAGCGTTCGCTTCCCGCAAGGTTCGGCCCTTCGGGGCCGCAGCCTGTACGCTCAGTCTGGTTTGCCGCGGCATTTTATGCTCATCGCCGGCTTAACCTGAGCCAAATTGCCCCCATAGCAACAGGAGATGCCATGACGGAAGTGATTCTGGTTGATGAAAACGACAAGCCGACAGGCGTTATGGAAAAGCTGGAAGCGCACGAGAAGGGCGTATTGCATCGCGCCATTACCGTTTATATCTTCAACTCCCGGCAGCAGCTGTTGCTGCAAAAACGGGCCGGCGGAAAATATCACAGCGGGGGCTTATGGAGCAATACCTGTTGCAGCCACCCAACGCCCGGAGAGGAAACGCGCCAGGCCGCGCACCGCCGTTTGGATCAGGAAATGGGGCTGCGCTGTTCGCTCACGCCGATGTTTACGCTGACCTATTGCCTGCCGCTGGATAACGGCCTGACCGAGCATGAATTCGGGCATGTTTATTTCGGCCTTACCGACGATCTTCCCCAGCCGGATCCCGACGAGGCCGAAGCATTTCAGTATCTGTCGCTAGAGCAGATCAGCCGGCAGATGGCCGCGACGCCGGAAGCGTTCACCGCCTGGTTCAGGCTGACGTTTTCGCGCATTCCGGCCTACTGGGCGCAATTTTATGCGCGTCATAATGGCGGCAATGCGCCGCTGGGCAAGGGTTAGCCGCCGTGTACAATGATGATGTAACCCACCAGCATCACGCCGCCGATCCCGCCAAGGGCGCATAGGGCAAACAGCCCGATAATCCCCGCTTTGCTTAAGTTCATCAGGTTATCCTTTTGTTAATCGTCCCGAATTATAAAGCCTTCAGCGGTGAAACAGGAGTATTAAACCAAAGAATATTAAAATGGCCCCGGCCGCGCGTTCGATCGGGTTCAGATAGCGCTGAAGCCGCCGCTGGATGCGCGGCCGCGCGATCAGCATGGCAACCAGCAAATCCCAGATCAGGACGATGGAAAACATCCAGACGCCGCAGACAATTTGCTGACCGACGGTGACATGCTGACCGAGAATGCTGGTCATCAGGCTAATGTAAAACAGGATGTTTTTGGGATTCAGCAGGGCGGAAGCCAGCCCCAGCAGTATTTGCCGGATAAAACCGGGGCGGCCGGCGGCCTGCTGCGCCGGCGTCAGCGCGTGTGATGCGCGGCTTTTTAGCAGTTGATAGCCAATCCACAACAGATAAGCGGCGCCGCTTAGTTCAATAACGGTAAATATGCGCGGCGAATGCTGGATGCCGGCCCAACCGATTATCGCCAGAAAAATATAGATGCCGTTTCCCAGGGCGATGCCCAGACAAATCCCGGCGCTGCCGCGTAAACGGTAGCGGATTGCATAAGCGGCGAGTAAGAAAAAATCCGGGCCGGGACTGAGTAAGGCAACGAAGTGAGCCAGCGCCAGCGCGGGAAAATTATCGGGAAAGAGCGAACTGATAAACATGATGTCGATGACCTCTGAGAATAATCGAGGTCAGTCTAGGCATTTGATATCGCTATTTATTGTCAAATATTGATCGCGCCTGGCGATACTGTCCCCTTGCTGGCGCTTTCAATATGAAGGTTGCGTCATTAGCCGGTCATCGGCTGTCGACGCTGCTGACTCAGCTTGCGATATAGATGCGGCGGCATTCCGACATATTTATTAAAGGTGCTGTAGAAGCGACTGCTGGAGCGGAAGCCAGCGGTAAAGGCGATATCAGTAATGGTTTTATCGGTGTCGCTCAGTAGTGCGCGTACGTGATTAATGCGCATCGCGGTAATGTACTGTTTCATGGTGAGCTGCATCACGCGCTGGAAGATGCCCATTGCATAGTTGGGGTTGAGCTTCACATGTTCCGCTACGTCGTTAATGGTCAGCGCCTGATCGTAGTTGTCGGCAATAAACGCCAGCATCTGACTGACGTAAAACTGAGCGTGACGCGATACGCTGTTCTTGTGAGTACGCGAAGTCTTGTTCCCCAGAATCGGTTGCCATCCCGAAAGACTAAACCGCTTAAGCATCAGGCCGATTTCATCAATGGCGAGTTGACGAATTTGTTCATCCCTGCTGCTCAGCTCTTGCTGCCAGCGTCGGACTTCAAAGACGCTTAACTGCTGGGTCGCCAGCGACTTGATGATCATGCCGTGGGTGACGTGGTTAATCAGTTCGCGGTCAAGCGGCCAGGAGAGAAACAGATGCATCGGCAGGTTGAAAATCGCCATGCGCCGACATGCGCCGGTGCGGGTGAGCTGGTGCGGCGTACAGGCCCAAAATAGTGTGATATGTCCTTGTTTTATCTGTACGACTTCATTGTTGATCAGATACTCCACATCGCCGTCGAACGGCACATTGACCTCAACCTGACCGTGCCAGTGGCTGTTGGTCATGACATACGGCGGCCGCAGTTCAATGTCCATTCGCTGATACTCGGAATAGAGAGACAGCGGGCTGCGTGTCTGTTTTTCGTCGCTACTGCACATGTGCGGATCGGGCGGTAAATGCGATATCGGCAGCATAGTCATCGACACTCCATTTCCTGAATTATCAGCATGATGCCTTCTTGCGCCGGCCAAGACCGTGAATGGGGACACAAAACGCGCGGTGTGTGTAGCCGCACGGTGCCGTTATTGAACCAGATACTCTGCTTTTTTGCGGATTTTGTCCCATAAACTCAGATCTTACGTCGAGCGATGGCAGATCTGAGTTTTCGGGAATGCTTATCGGGCAAGACGGAGGCTTTCGGTGATGCCGCGTGCCAGCATGGTGTTAGCCAACAATGCCATGGAGAATTATGATGTCTACACCCAAAATTACGTTTATCGGCGCCGGCTCCACGATTTTTGTGAAAAATATTCTCGGCGATGTTTTTCACCGCGACGCCTTGAAATCCGCACATATCGCATTAATGGATATCGACGTCAGCCGCCTCGAAGAGTCGCACATTGTCGTACGTAAGCTGATGGATTCGGCAAACGCTTCCGGCCATATCACCTGCCATACCGATCAAAAAGCCGCATTGAAGGATGCGGATTTTGTGGTCGTCGCCTTCCAGATCGGCGGCTATGAACCCTGTACCGTGATCGACTTTGACGTCTGTAAACGCCACGGCCTGGAGCAGACTATCGCGGATACGCTTGGGCCGGGAGGCATTATGCGCGCGCTGCGCACCATCCCGCATTTATGGCGGATTTGCGAAGATATGAGTGAAGTCTGTCCGAACGCCACCATGCTGAACTACGTCAACCCGATGGCGATGAATACCTGGGCGATGTACGCCCGCTATCCGCATATTAAACAGGTCGGTTTGTGCCACTCGGTGCAAGGGACGGCGGAAGAGCTGGCACGCGATCTGAACGTCAATCCGGCAGATTTGCGCTACCGTTGCGCCGGGATCAACCACATGGCGTTTTATCTGGCGCTGGAACGTAAAACGGCGGAAGGCGCTTATGTCAATCTGTATCCGGAATTGCTGGCGGCGTATGCGTCAGGACAAGCGCCAAAACCTAATATCCACGGCAATGAACGCTGTCAGAATATTGTGCGCTATGAAATGTTCAAAAAAATCGGCTATTTCGTGACCGAATCTTCCGAACACTTTGCTGAATATACCCCATGGTTCATTAAACCTGGTCGCGAGGATCTGATTGCGCGTTACCGCGTCCCGTTAGATGAGTATCCGAAGCGTTGCGTGGAGCAACTGGCTAACTGGCATAAAGAGCTGGAGGAGTACAAAACGGCGGAGCGGATTGAGATCAAACCGTCGCGGGAATATGCCAGCACAATCATGAATGCTATCTGGACCGGCGAACCGAGCGTTATTTACGGCAATGTGCGCAACGACGGCCTGATTGATAATCTTCCGCAGGGATGCTGCGTTGAAGTCGCCTGTCTGGTTGATGCGAACGGCATTCAGCCGACGAAAGTCGGGACGCTGCCGTCACATCTGGCGGCGATGATGCAAACCAACATCAACGTACAAACGCTCCTGACGGAAGCTATCCTGACGGAAAATCGCGATCGCGTGTATCACGCCGCAATGATGGATCCGCACACCGCGGCTGTGCTGGGAATCGACGAAATATATGCACTGATGGACGACCTGATCGCTGAGCACGGCAATTGGCTGCCGGCCTGGTTACACCGCTAACAACAGGCTACGCCGGGCGGCGGTAGCCCGGCGTCCGACGACTAACGTATCCATATACATTATAGAAGGCGGGCGCTGCCAACAGCGACCCGGTACGCTATGAGCATCTCTCTGACAACAAAACTCAGCTACGGATTCGGGGCGTTTGGTAAAGATTTCGCGATCGGTATTGTTTATATGTATCTCATGTATTACTACACCGATGTGGTCGGTTTATCGATGGGGGTAGTGGGAACATTATTTCTGGTCGCAAAAATATGGAATGCATTCAACGATCCCATCATGGGGTGGATCGTGAACGCCACGCGCTCGCGATGGGGAAAATTTAAACCCTGGATCTTGCTGGGAACGTTATTGAACTCGGTCGTGCTGTTTTTACTTTTCAGCGCCCATCTTTTTGAAGGTACGGCGCAAATCGTTTTCGTGTGGGTGACCTACATTTTGTGGGGCATGACGTACACGATTATGGATATTCCATTCTGGTCTCTGGTACCCACCATCACGTTGGATAAACGCGAGCGTGAGCAACTGGTGCCGTTTCCGCGTTTTTTCGCCAGCCTGGCGGGATTTGTGACCGCGGGTGTGACGCTGCCTTTTGTCAATTATGTCGGGGGAGAGGATCGCGGGTTTGGTTTCCAGATGTTTACGCTGGTGCTGATTGTTTTTTTCATCGCCTCAATGATTGTCACGTTACGTAATGTGCATCAGGTGTTTTCCTCCGACCATGAGGCGAGCGCCGGCAGCGGTCGCCAGACGTTAAAATCGATAATCGAGCTTATCTACAAAAACGATCAACTCTCATGTCTGTTGGGGATGGCGCTGGCTTACAACATCGCCGCCAATATTATTTCTGGTTTTGCCATCTACTACTTTACTTACGTTATCGGTGATGCCGATCTTTTCCCGTACTACATGTCTTATGCCGGGGCGGCTAACCTGTTGACCCTGATCTTTTTTCCACGTCTGGCCAAGGCGCTTTCCCGCCGGATTTTATGGGCAGGGGCGTCCGTTATGCCGGTTCTCAGCGGCGTTGTATTGCTGGCGATGGCGCTGGTGGGTTATCACAACATCTTCCTCATTTCACTTGCCGGCGTGTTTTTCAACATTGGCACCGCGCTGTTCTGGGTATTGCAGGTGATCATGGTGGCGGACACGGTGGACTATGGCGAATATCGGCTCAATGTGCGCTGCGAGAGCATCGCGTATTCAGTGCAGACCATGGTGGTAAAAGGCGGTTCGGCGTTTTCCGCGTTCTTTATCGCCATGGTGCTAGGTCTGATTGGATACGTTCCCAACGCCGTTCAATCTGCTGAGACGCTCCTGGGAATGCAGTGCATTATGATTGCGTTGCCTACCATTTTTTTCGTGGTGACGCTGATTCTCTATTTCCGTTTCTACAGACTGAATGGCGATTTACTGCGTAAAATTCAGATCCATCTGCTGGATAAATACCGCAAGGTTGCGCAACCCGACGTTCAGGAGATGCCTGCGGCAATATCTGACGAACTAAAGGTGTAATCATGGAATGGGTTTCGGCTATTGGGTATCTGGCGCCGGGAAAGTCATCAGCGCCTGCTCCCATCGCCGTCCCCGCTATTTATTGTCAAATATTGATCGCGCCTGGCGATACTGTCCCGGCGTCGCCGCCGTATACTGCACGAAGATTTTATGGAAGTGGCTTTGATCGCAAAAGCCGCTTTGGTAGCTCACATCGACCAGCGGCACGCCCTGTTTCAGCAAGGTTTTGGCGTATTCCACCCGCGCATTGTTGAGAAACGCCATCGGGGTGAGACCGGTATGGCGACGAAAATGCCGCACGATGGTTTCTCGCCGCAGATTCAACTCTTCGGCCAGCGTCGCCAGCGACGGCGCTTCCTGCAACTGGGTAAGCAAACGCCGGCGAACATGGCGCGTCGTCAATTGGGCCGGCGCTGGAAACGCCGTCGTTCGTTCGATCTGCGGCAGCGGAACGCAGTATTGCCGGAGTATCGGCGCGATCAGTTCATTCAGCGTTTGCCGGGCGGCGGCGATCTCGCCTTGATGCAACAGGCCGATCAGGCGCCGATAATCGGCAAACAGCGCCGGGCTGCGCAGGGTGACGCAGCGGCAGCGCAGCGAGGCGACGGGCGAACCGGACAGTTCGGCGAGTTTTTTCAAACACCAGTCCGTATCCAGATACAGCATATGATAGCTGCGGGTCTGTCCGGGGAAAGGGTTGCAACTGTGGGGCTGCTGCGGATCGATAAAAATCAGATCGCCGCTCTGTAACCGATGTTTTTCGCCGCGGTAATGGCAGATCGTCGCGCCCTGTTCGATAGCGCCGATGGAGAATTGCGCATGGCTATGCGTTTTGTAGCCCTGGGCGCTGTGCCAGGTCGAGCGAAGCTCCACGTAGGGAAGCTGCGCGGAAAACCAGTAGGATTGTTTGACCGTATGAACGGATGACATATGTCCTTTATCTCTCAGCGTGCGGATGGGATGGCCGCATTAAACGCCCGGCGGCTGGATCACCCTAACCGGCGGTTTCGACTTTGTCGAGTAGGAAAGGCGCGCTGATATCGGCTGACGTTGCCGCCAGTCTGTGGGACAATACCCGCCAGATTGACTGAATACAGAGAATGCATGACGCTGTCCCCCGCAATAAAACAGCAGATTGGCCAATGGTATAAGGCCCTGCAACAACAGATCCCGGATTTTATTCCTCGCACACCTCAACGACAGATGATAGCCGAAGTGGCGAAAACGCTGGCGGGCGATTATCCGCGTCATTTAGCCATCGAAGCGCCGACCGGGGTGGGGAAAACGCTCTCCTATTTAATTCCCGGCATCGCGGTGGGGCGGGCGCAAGAAAAAACGCTGGTGGTCAGCACGGCGAATGTGGCGTTGCAAGATCAGATTTTCAGCAAGGATCTCCCCCTGTTGCAGAAGTTTATTCCCGAATTGAAATTCACCGCGGCATTCGGCCGCGGGCGTTATGTCTGTCCGCGCAATCTGGCGATGCTGGCGACGGATGTCGATGCGCAAGGGGATTTAACCCTGTTTCTGGATGATGAGCGGGTTCCCTCCAGCCGGGAGGAGCAGGGGAAATGCGCGAAGATAGAAAAAGCCTTGCAAAGCTATGCCTGGGACGGCCTGCGCGACCATTATCAGGAGTCGATTGACGATAGCCTGTGGCGCAAACTCAGCACCGATAAAGCGAATTGTCTGGGGCATAATTGTCACTATTTCCGCGCATGTCCGTTTTTTATCGCCCGCCGTGAAATCGAAAATGCCGATGTGGTGGTCACCAATCATGCGCTGGTCATGGCGGCGATGGAAAGCGAGTCGGTGTTGCCGAATCCCAAAGATCTGCTGCTGGTGCTGGACGAAGGCCACCATATACCCGACGTCGCCCGCGACACGCTGGAAATGTCCGGCGATATCACGCCGGATGCCATTACGTTGCAACTGGAACAGGTGGTGCAGCAAATCGGGCTATGCATGGCGCAGTTCGCGCCGAAATCGCCGCCGCGGCTGGCGCACGGCGAACGGTTAACCCGTCATTGCGAAGAGATGCGTGAGCTGGCGTTGTCGTTTGCGCAGCTGTGCGGATGTTTTTTACCGCCAGACGGCAGCGAAGGCGAATATCGTTTCCCGATGGGGAAATTATCGGATGAAATGCGCGAAAGCTGTACCCGGTTATTTAAGCTGACCGATAGCCTGCGCGGGTTAACGGAGTTCATGCTCAACGATCTGAGCGAGAAAACCGGTAAGCACGATGTGGTGCGCTTGCACCATGCGCTGTTGAAAATGAGCCGGCTGCTGGGCTATCTGGAGGCGTTGAGCAAACTATGGCGGCTGGCGGCGATGGAGAAATCATCCAATGCGCCGGTATCCAAATGGCTTACCCGCTATGTGCGCGACGGGCAAGCGCATTTGTCGCTGCACTGCGCCGGTATCCGCGTGAGCGATCAGCTTGAAAAGCTGCTGTGGAATAATGTGTCGCACGTGGTGGTGACCTCGGCGACGCTGCGTTCGTTAAACAGTTTCTCTCGTTTACAGGAACTGTCCGGCCTGAATGAACGCGACGGGGATCGCTTTCTGGCGCTGAGTTCGCCGTTTAACCACCGCGAGCAAGGGCGGCTGGTGATCCCGAAAATGCGTTATGAACCGTTGATGGCGAATGAGGCACAGCATATTGCCGAAATGGCCCGCTTTTTCCGCGCCGAGCTGCAACAGGAGAAACATCGCGGGTTGTTGATGCTGTTCGCCAGCCAGCGGGCGATGCAGCTGTTTCTGACGCAGGTCGCCGATCTGCGGCTGATGCTGCTGGTACAGGGGGATAAACCGCGTTATCGGTTGGTGGAACTGCACCGCCAACGGGTGGAAGAAGGGCGGACCAGCGTACTGATCGGTTTGCAATCCTTTGCCGAAGGGTTGGATTTAAAAGGCGATTTGTTGTCTCAGGTGCATATCCACAAAATCGCCTTCCCGCCGATCGACAGCCCGGTCATCTTGACGGAAAGTGAGTGGTTGAAAAGCCTGAAGCGTCACCCGTTTGTGGTGCAGAGCTTGCCGAGCGCGTCATTCAACCTCATTCAGCAGGTCGGGCGCCTGATCCGCAGCCATGAATGTTTCGGTGAAATCATTATTTACGATCGCCGTCTGCTGACCAAAGGCTATGGCGCCCAGTTGCTCGCCGCCTTGCCGGTGTTTCCGATTGAAGAAAGGGGAATGCCATGATGACTGATGGGATGTCGCGGGGGGAAACGGCTTGTCCGCGCCAGCGCCATCGCGGGGGCGACGGCCGACCGATCGATTTTTAGCACAATATCGACAAGATTGGGCGGTTCTTTTTGTGATGCCGACTACACTTTGTTTTCATCAGGATAGTGACGCGGCCAGGAGAATATGATCCAAAACCCCCGGCATTTTTCGTTGAAAGTGCTCACCATCAACACACATAAAGGCTTCGCGGCGTTTAATCGCCGCTTCATTTTGCCGGAGCTGCGTGACGCGATACGTACCGTCCGCGCGGATATCGTCTGTTTGCAGGAAGTGATGGGCGCCCATCAAGTTCATTCCTTGCACATAGAAAACTGGCCCGACACGACGCACTACGAATTCCTTGCCGACACCCTATGGCGCGACTATGCCTACGGGCGCAACGCGGTCTATCCCGAAGGTCACCACGGTAATGCGGTGTTGTCGCGTTTTCCCATTGAGCATGATGAAAATCACGATGTCTCAGTGGGAGAAAGCGAGAAACGCGGGCTGCTGTATTGCCGGATTGCGCCGCCGGCGCTGGCTTTTCCCATTCATGTCGCCTCGGTGCATCTTGGCTTGTGGGAATCGCATCGCCGGGCGCAGCTTATGATGATGGCGAAATGGGTCAATTCACTGCCCGCAGGCGAACCGGTGGTGGTGGCGGGCGATTTCAACGACTGGCGCCAGCGCGCCAACCCTCTTTTGCAGGCCGAGGCCGGACTTGAGGAGATCTTCACCCGCACGCGCGGCAGACCCGCGCGTACCTTCCCGGTGGTTTTCCCCCTGTTGCGCCTCGATCGGATTTATGTGAAAAATGCGCATGCCAGCAGGCCGAGCGCGCTGTCTTTGCGCCACTGGCGTCATCTGTCCGACCATGCCCCTTTAAGTGCGGAAATACACTTATGAAATGTTCATGGCGCGAAGGAAACCGGATCACGCTATTGGAAAATGGCGATCGTTATTACCCGGCGGTGTTTAACGCCATCGGTAATGCGCAGACTAAAGTCATCCTTGAAACCTTTATCTGGTTTGAAGATAACGTGGGCCGTCAACTGCACGACGTGGTGTTGCGAGCCGCGCGCCGCGGCGTGAAGGTGGAGGTTTTACTCGACGGCTACGGTTCGGCGGACTTGAGCAAAACATTCATCAATGAACTCACCTCGGCCGGCGTGGTATTTCGTTACTACGATCCGCGTCCTCGCCTGTTTGGCATGCGCACCAATGTGTTCCGGCGGCTGCACCGTAAAATTGTGGTGGTGGATGAGACGGTGGCGTTTGTCGGCGGGATTAACTATTCCGACGAGCATATGTCCGATTACGGCCCGCAGGCCAAGCAGGATTACGCCGTACAGGTTGAAGGACCGGTAGTGCGCGATATTTTACTGTTTGAGTTGGAAAATCTGTCCGGCCAGGCCGCCGCGCGCCGCTGGTGGGCGCGTCATCATCGCCCGCAAGAGAACCTGAAGCCCGGCGACGCGCAGGCGTTGTTCGTCTGGCGCGATAATGAAGCGCATCGCGATGATATCGAGCGCCACTATCTGAAGATGCTGGCGAATGCCAGACGCGAGGTGATTGTCGCCAACGCCTATTTCTTCCCCGGCTATCGCTTTTTGCATGCCCTGCGCAAGGCGGCGCGCCGCGGCGTGCAGGTGAAGCTCATCGTGCAGGGCGAGCCGGATATGCCGATCGTCAAAGTCGGCGCGAGCCTGCTTTACCGCTATCTGGTGAACGGCGGCGTGCAGATTTATGAATATCGCCGCCGCCCGCTGCACGGCAAAGTGGCGCTGATGGATACGCACTGGGTGACGGTCGGCTCCAGCAATCTCGATCCTCTCAGTCTGTCGCTCAATCTGGAAGCCAACCTGATCATTCACGATCGCGCCTTTAACCAGACGCTGCGCGACAATCTCCAGCATATTATCGCCAATGACTGCCTGCGCGTGGATGAATCGATGGTGCCGAAACGCACCTGGTGGAACCTGACGAAAAGCGTGGTGGTGTTCCACTTTCTGCGCTATTTCCCGGCATTGCTCGGCTGGCTGCCCGCCCATACGCCGAAGCTGGCGCAGGTGCCGCCCCCGGCGCAGCCGGAAATTGAAACCCAGGATCGCGTTAAAGCGGAAACCCAGGAGTGAAACCCTGATGTCCAAATCCCATCCGCGCCGGCGTCTGGCAAAAAAAATCCTTACCTGGCTTTTCCTGATGGTCGTCGCCGCGCTGCTGGTCATTGCGGCCTACTTGTGGGCCTGCGCCTGCGCCTGCGCCTGCGCCAAGCGACGCCATATCACGATAAAAGGACAACGGCTGGTGTTGCCGTCATGGAAATTCGCGCTGGCGCAATTGGCGATTTCCAGCGCCAACTGGATGGTGATGAGCGCGATTATCGCCGCGCTGCTGGTTTATCGCGCGCTTTATTTCTTCCTGCCGCTCTTTCTGGCGACGATCGGCTATCTGATACTGGAAAGCCGGGCCGCAACATTGCGGGCGAATAATGATCAAGGCTCCATCCATGGATAGCCGGCGCCTGTTTTGTCCGGCATGGTCAGGCGCTATCTCTGTATTTACATTATTAATAACAAAGCGAAACATGCTATTTTCGGGAGATAAGCTACCAATGATTTCGCCGTTAACGAGAGGCCAGCATGGATTACACTAAGGTTATTAAAGAGGTCGGACGCGGTAAGAACCATGCCCGTGATTTGGATCAGGCAACCGCCCATGAACTCTACCGCCGTGTGCTGGATGGGGACGTGCCGGAGCTTGAGCTGGGCGGACTGCTGATAGCCTTTCGCATCAAAGGCGAGTCTGAATCCGAGATGCGCGGTTTTTATCAGGCCATGAGCGATCGGGTTCTGCGCCTGCGGCCGCCGGAACAAGGGCTGATGCCGGTGGTGATCCCCAGTTACAATGGCGCGAGGAAACAAGCCAATCTGACGCCGTTGCTGGCGCTTTTGCTGGCGAAACTGGGGTATCCGGTGGTGGTCCACGGCGTGAGCGACGATCCCACCCGCGTGACCAGCGCCGAGATATTGCATAATCTGGGGATCCCCGCGGTGGAAAGCGCCGAACAGGCGCAACGGCTGCTGGATAAGGGCGAGCCGCTGTTTATTCCCATTTCGCTGTTGTGTCCGCCAATCGACCGGCAATTACAGTTGCGCTGGCGCATGGGCGTGCGTAACAGCAGCCATACCCTGGCCAAACTGGTTACGCCCTTCGCCGAGAGCGGCGCGCTGCGGCTGGCCAGCGTATCGCACCCGGAATATATTGCCCGCGTCGGCACTTTTTTCAAGGATATCCATGGGAGGGCGCTGCTGATGCAGGGTACCGAAGGGGAAGTGTACGCCAATCCCCAGCGCTGTCCTGAAATTCATTTTATTCATCAGCAGGATACGCAGATTCTGCAACTGCGCCAGGATATCGCGCCGGCGCCGGATGGGTTGCCGATAGCCAAAGATGCGGCGACGACGGCGCGCTGGACGGCGCAATGTCTGGCGGGGGAGATTGCGTTGCCGCAGGCGATCCGTCTGCAATTGGCGTGCTGTCTGGTTGCGACGGGCGAGGCGGCGACCATGGAGCAGGCCGCGGCGACGATTAGAAAACGATTGGGCTGATAAACCTGCCGGACACAATCCGGCCCCGGTGTGTTGCGACCCCAGACAAGGCCGGTGAAGGCAATCAGTACCGCTGATGAGAGGTAGAGAAGGAATATGATGCAACCGAGTGTGGATTATTTTAATGCGCTGAACCGCGACTATCTGGCCGTTCACCAAAGCAAAGAAGATCTGTTCTGGCAGCTTTATATGGGAACCGGGGACGAGGAGATAGCGGCCCGGTTTTCTCGCGCGGAAAATGCATATAAGCGTTTTATTTCCCAGCCGCAGCGGCTGGTTGAATTGCGGCGGCACATCGCCGCGCTGGAAAAGAGTCCGGTTGATGACGCTCAGCAGGCGTTATTGCACGGCCTGAAGGGCTGGTATCGGTTTTTTGACTGCAATGTGATTGAAGATCCTGAAGCACAGGCGCTGATGGAGGCGATCGTTGCAGCGGAAAGCGCGCTATTCGAGAAGCGTAAAACCTATGAAATGACGCATCTGGATGCAAAAGGCCAACGGGTTAGCGCGTCGTTAGGCGAACTGCTGACCAATCAGGCAACCAATGATACCGAAGCCTATCGACAGAGTTCGCAACAGGCGTTGTGCGATCTGGAACAGTGGCTGCTGCATAACGGTTTTCCCGAGTTGGTGAGCCTGCGCAATCGCTTTGCCCGTCAGATGGGATACCGTAACTATTTTGATTACAAGGTGAATAAAACCGAGCGGATGACTCCCGAGCAGTTGTTCGCCATTCTCGATCCGTTTGAAGCGCAAACGCGGGAAGCCAACGCGCGCAGTCTGCAAGCGCTGGCCGCGGAGAAAGGCGCGCAGGCGCTGGCGCCGTGGAACGTTCGCTACGCCAGCGCCGGCGACGTCACTCGTCAGCTCGATCCCTATTTCCCTTTCGCCGCCTCGCTGGCGCGTTGGGTAAACAGTTTCAAACGTCTGCATATCGGTTTTAACGGCGCGGAAATGCAGCTCGACCTGCTGGTGCGCAAGGGTAAGTACGAGAATGGCTTTATGCACGGCCCGGTGCCGCCATTTTTCCAGCAAGGGGAATGGATCCCGGCACGAATCAACTTCACCAGCCTGGCGAAACCGGATCAGATCGGCAGCGGCGCGACGGGCATTAAAACCTTGTTTCATGAGGGCGGACATGCCGCGCACTTTGCCAATATTCGTCAGAATGCGCCGTGTTTTTCACAGGAATTTCCGCCGACATCCATGGCTTATGCGGAAACGCAATCCATGTTCTGCGATAGCCTGTTGTCGGATGCCGACTGGCTGAAGCGTTATGCGAAAAACGCGCAGGGGGAGGCGATTCCCGATGCGCTGATTCAGGCCAGTATTCGTACGCGTCAGCCGATGCGCGCGTTCAACGAGCGACATATTTTGCTGGTGCCATATTTTGAATGGCAGCTCTATTCCTGGGACGATGCGCAGCGTACGCCGGAGGCGATAACCAGACTGGCGCGCGATACCGAGCAACGTATTCTGGGCATCAGCGGCAGCCCCCGACCGACGATGGCGATCCCGCATTTATTATCCATGGATTCCGCCTGTTCTTATCAGGGCTATTTGCTGGCGCTAATGGCGGTAGAGCAGACCCGGCATTTCTTCCTGCGACGCGACGGTTATCTGACGGATAATGCGGCGATAGGCCCCGATCTGGCGCGGCATTATTGGTTGCCGGGCAATAGCGTCAGCCATGATGATACGCTGCGCAGTCTGACGGGCGAGGGGTTTAATCCCGCTTATCTGGCGCAGGCCTGTAATCTGACGGTGGACGAAGCCTGGCAACAGGCCGAGGCTTCGATTGCTCAGGCGTTACGGCGTCCTCAGCCCGCGGCCGATTTCGATTTGTCCGCGCGTATACGCGTGGTCGACGGCAGCCGGGTGCTGGCCGATAATGAACAAGGCGATGATGTGATGTGTCGGGACTTTGCCGCGTTCATCGAACGGGAATATCCACGCTAAGCGCTAAATGAAAGGGGGCTTTTGCCCCCTTGAGGTATTGCTCAGGAGACGTGTTGCAGGAACTCGCGTAAACGATCGCTCGGCGGGTTGTTTATCAGCGTTTCCGGGTCGCCATCTTCAGCGATGCGGCCTTTATCGATAAAGATCAGGCGCGAAGCCACCTGATGCGCAAAGCCCACTTCGTGCGTCACAATAACCATGGTCATCCCTTCTTCCGCCAAATCTTTCATCACCGTCAGCACTTCGTGACGTAATTCAGGATCCAGCGCCGAGGTCGGTTCATCAAACAACATCAGCTTGGGTTTTACCGCTAACGCGCGCGCAATCGCCACACGCTGCTGCTGACCGCCGGAAAGCTCGGAAGGATAGTGATGCGCGCGCTCGGACAATCCGACTTTGCCCAGCAGCGCTTTCGCCAGTTTTTCCGCTTCCGACTTACTGGCGCCGCGAACCCGGATGGGGCCGAACGCCACGTTTTCCAGCGCGGTCAAATGCGGAAACAGGTAAAACTGCTGAAATACCATCCCGGCTTCCTGACGGATCAGACGCTCATCAACCTGCCGATCGTTAACCTTCAGACCATCCACGATCAGCTCGCCGCTGGTGATTTCTTCCAGCTTATTGATACAGCGCAGCAGTGTGGATTTACCGGATCCGGAAGGGCCGATAATCACCACCACTTCACCCTGATTAATTTTCAGATCGATGTCATGTAAAACTTTCGTCTGACCAAAGTGTTTGGAAACATTCTTAAATTCAATCATATAATCTTAAGTCTTCTTTCCAGTCGACGCAGGATGAAGCTGAGAATCAGTGTGATACACAGATAAATCACCGCTACCGCACTCCAGATTTCCAGCGCGCGGAAGTTACCGGCGATGATTTCCTGACCGGAGCGGGTCAGTTCCGCCACCCCAATGACAATAAACAATGACGTGTCTTTGATGCTGATGATCCACTGATTACCCAACGGCGGCAGCATCCGGCGCAGCGCCAGCGGCGCGATGACATAACGCAGCGTATCCCGCCGTGATAATCCCAGCGCCAAACCGGCCTCACGGAAGCCATTATGGATAGACAGCACCGATCCGCGCGTAATCTCCGCGATATAGGCGCCGGAGTTGATCATGATAGTGACCACCGCGGCGGTAAAGGGATCGATGCGTACCGAGGTAAAAATCATCGGCAGGGCGAAATAAATAAACATCACCTGTACGACAATCGGCGTACCACGGATGATTTCAATAAACACCAGTGCGATGCGGCTGGAAAACCAGCCGCCGTAAGCGCGGGCAAAGCCCGCGAGAACACCGATAACCAAACCGCCGAGCAGACCCAATACCGAGATCAGCAAGGTCATTTTCGCCCCTTCTAACAAAAGGGGCAGAGAAGGCCAAATGGCGCTCCAATCAAACTGCATGGAATATCTCCAGATAAAATCGGCAATTACTTAGGTTCTACACCAAACCACTTTTTGTAGATCTCAGCATAGGTGCCGTTTTCTTGCAGTGTTTTCAGCGCGCCATTCACTTTATCGCGCAGGTCGCTGCCTTTCGGGAAAGCGATGCCGTATTGCTGTGCTTTGATTGAATCGCCTACCGCTTTGAACTGACCATTGCCGGCGGTTTTGATGAAGTACAGGATATTCGGCGTATCGTGCAGCACGGCGTCGGCGCGGTTGGTGCCTAACTCCATGTAAGCGTTATCGATGTTGGGGAACTGGCGTAGATCTTTAGTTTTAATATTGGCTTTGGCGTAATCAACGGAACCGGTGCCGCTTTTCACCGCGACCACTTTTCCATTCAAATCCTGCTCGCCCTTGATTTCATTATTGTCGGCTTTCACCATCACCAGCAGACCGCTGTTGTAATAACCGTCAGAGAAATCGATTGCTTTTTTGCGCTCTTCAGTGATGGTGATGCCGGCCAGCGCGACATCCACGTTGCGGGTTTGCAGTGCGGGAATGATGCCGCCGAAATCCATCGGCTTCAGGCTATAGGTCACATTGAGTTGTTTGGCGATGGCATCCCAAAGATCGATGTCAAAACCAACGTACTTATCGCCTTGCTTAAATTCAAAGGGGACAAAGGCGGTGTCAGTCGCAACAAGGAGTTCTTTTTCGGCTGCGTGGCTGGAAATACTCATGGCCAGCGTCAATGCCGCCAAAGAAGCTTTCAATAGTGATTTCATTCAATCCTTCCTAATTTTACCGGTTGTGAGAAGCTTTTGATTTTGCGGGCGATGTTAATATCAGTACCAACCCTAAAAGCTTTTAAAACAATATGTTGTTTGCAATTAATTTAACTGTATCTAGCGTTATTATTAACCGCCTTATCATTAACATGGTTGTACTGCCAATGTTATTGAACAAGGCGATAACTATGATTAACGAATTTATGCGGGGGAAACAACCATTGATTCTCGTTATGTACGATTATCGAGTACAACCGCTAATTTTTTGAGCGCTAATTCTGGCAGGATAGGGGGTTTATGCGTTGCAGGGATTTTATTTAGCCTCGCGCGGGACAATAAAAAAGGGCCGCCGAAGCAGCCCTGATAGCGTCATTATTGTTGTTGCCGAGCGTCTTCCCATCCCCGAAAGCGCGTTTTCTCGCTTATCGGGGACGCTCCAATGACGATGCTACAGCCATCAATGATAACGTAGCCTATTATTCGATGTTGGATTCGATGAACCACAGGAATTTATCCAGATCGCGTGACGCGGCGGTCAGGATATCGGCGGTATCTTCATCTTCCACGGTGGAGATGCCTTTACGTGTTTCATTAGCCACGGCGGCATAACGATCCGCCAAGGCTTTCAGGTGATCCTGCACGTTGTGGATATCAACCGGGTAGCTTTTCAGCGAAGTCGCTTCATTGACAATCTGCACTGTACCCAGCGCCACGCCGCCTAACTGAACAATGCGTTCTGCAATGGTGTCCTGATGGTCGTTGATTGCGGTACGAAAGCCATCCAGCATTTCATGTACGGCGATGAAGTTGGCGCCTCGCATGTTCCAGTGCGCCTGTTTAGTGAGCAGCGATAGATCGATGTAATCGGCTACCAGTTGATTTAACTGCTTGATGGTAGAGGTTTTGACTTCTTCCTCTACATTGTTACGGGTATAAATAAGCTCTGAAGACGCGGTTTTTACCAATTTAGCGGTACGCATAATAATGTCCTCTTTATTTAATTTTTCATAGTCGTACTGTTCAACGGGATCAATTATAGCAGTAACCAAACAGAATATCGGAAAGAATTACCTATCGAATACATAGGTATAGAATATTTGAAAGTAACTTATTATATTTTATCGTTTTTCCGGACATTGCTTTTTATCGGTCTAATTCGCCATGCCGCTAAGGTTAACGCGCGGGCGCGCAGCATGGATGATTGAATATCATTTGTAGCTGGATATAAATACCGCGATCGTCGATTTACGTCAATAGTAATGTAAATGATAATTATTCTATATATAAACTGCCCGCGCTAACGGAAAACGACGCCTTTGCGCATCGCTTTCCGACGCGTATGCAATTATGCCGCCGAGTGATGGTTATCCTGCTTAATTGATTCTGTTGGTTTTATGGTGATGGTCGCGCCGGTAGAGGCGGTAATAATAAGTATGAGCGCAATCCACTGGATGAAAGATAAATGTTCATTGAGAAATAACATGCCGGAAATAGCCGCGACGGCAGGCTCCAGGCTCATTAATGTGCTGAATGTTTTGGCCGGTAGTCGGGTTAATGCGATCATTTCAAGAGAATAAGGCAGTGCGGTGGAAAAAATGGCGACGGCGATACCAATGGGTAATATTTCGAGTGAAAATAATGTCATATCGGAATAAATCAAACCGATAGGGCAAAATATTACTGCGGCGATAAAGGAACCAATGGCCACGGTCTCGGGGCCGTGATTCGCGCCGGCCTTGCGGCCAAAAAGGATATATAACGCCCAGCAGCACCCGGCGGCAAGAGCGCAAAAGGCGCCGGGCAAATCAATATTACCGATATTGCGGCCAAGCGGTAATAAGAACCACAATCCCAATATCGCCAGAATAACCCATAAAAAATCAATCACTCGCCGTGATGATAACATGGCGACGGCAAGTGGGCCGGTGAACTCCAGCGCGACGGCAATACCGAGCGGAACCGTGCGCAGCGAGAGATAAAATAAAAAATTCATTGCTCCCAGCGTAACGCCATAAACCAGTAGCGGCCAGCGGTTGCCGATGAAGCGCGTGCGCCAAGGCTTGAAAATGATGCAAAGGATCAGCGTACCGATGCTCAGGCGCAGAACCGTTACTCCGGAGGCGCCAATCAGCGGGAACAAGGTTTTGGCCAGGGCGGCGCCGCCCTGGATAGAGGCCATTGATATGATAATGAGGATAACGGGAAGTAACACTGACAAACGGGGAGAAGATAAGGTCATGCTTTCGGCCTTAATATAATGTAATAAACACCTGATATCAAAAAACCAGTGCCGCCAGATTGACCAATTGTAAATGATTTGTCCGAGAAACGCTTACGTTTTTTGACTTTTATTTACGTAATATCTAATTGATTTATTTTTTAGAATTAATCAGTGTGAAAATCGAGCAGGAATTTAAGAATTTTCTGTTTTAAATATTTTATTTTAATTAAATTCGATTCTTGGTGTCTTGGGATAAAAATCAATGTAATTAACGTGATAGCACGCTCTGACAATATTAGTTACATCTAAAGCACAATTGAAAAATATTTATCAGGCGGTAAGTCTATCCTTTCTTTGTTATATTTAGATTGTAAGGTGTTCTCTCATTAAGTTGAATTCGAGGCTGTATAATGAAGAAAATTGTGTGTCTTTCAGCATTGGCTTGTTTATTTAGTATTGGCGCAGGCTCAGCATTTGCTGGCCAAAGTACTGTTTCTGCTGGTTATGCTCAGGGCGATGCTCAGGGCGTAGTTAACAAGGCCAAAGGTTTTAACCTGAAATATCGTTACGAGTGGGATAATAACCCGCTGGGCGTTATTGGCTCTTTCAGTTACCTGGAAGATAGCAGCAGCACAAATGCTGGTTACTATAATAAAGGTCAATATATCGGCGTTACCGCAGGTCCTGCTTATCGTTTGAATGATTGGGCCAGCATCTACGGCGTTATCGGTTTGGGTCACGGTAAATATACCCATAATGCAACTAACGGGACTGATAACAACAAAAATGACGACTATGGCTTCAGCTATGGCGCCGGTCTGCAATTTAACCCCATCCAGGATGTCGCGCTCGATGTCGGTTACGAACAAAGCCGTATCCGTAGCGTTGATGTCGGTACCTGGGCTGTTGGCGTAGGTTACCGTTTCTAATCAGAACTGAAGGTATTTTTCCTCAATTCTGGTTATTGACGTGTTGATAAATCCGCTCTTAGGGGCGGATTTTTTACGGCCGTCTATTTCTCAAACCGTTCGCGAGTTTCACCAGCAGAGTATCCAACTGCCGTTGCTCGGCGTCGGACAGCGTCGATAAAAGCTGACGTTCGTTATCGACATGCTGCACAATGAGCGTTTCGATTAACTCCAGACCTGTTTTTGTCAGGGCGACCAGCGTACCGCGGCGATCCGCCGGATTACTTTGACGTTGTACCAGGCCCGCGGCTTCCAGTCGGTCAATACGGTTCGTCATACCGCCAGAGGATGTCATCAAGGCGTCGTAAAGCTGGGTGGGGGTTAATGCGTAGGGCGTTCCCGAGCGCCGCAAGGTAGCCAGTACGTCAAACTCGCCGGGGCGTAATCCGAAACGTGAAAACAAAGGGTTAAGATAATCGCGTTCAACTCTCTGTACGACTTCACCTAAATGACCCATTAATTTCATCGGGAATGGATCGAGATCCGGTCGCTCCTTTTTCCACTCTTCAAAGCACTGTTGCGCGCGGTCAGTCATAAGATTTTATCTTGACGTTAAGATTCTTTGTGTGAAGATATTGTAGTTTATCATTATTCACCGCTCAAGTTATTGAGGTTTGTATGGTTGTGGCATCCACGGTCCGAACCCGTGTGTTTATATTTATAACCGTCATCTTGCTGGGGCTTAACCTACGGCCGGTATTGGCGGCAATCGGACCGCTATTGGCTCAGATCCAGGCGGTTACCGGGTTAAGCGACACGACGGCCGGGTTGTTGACGACCTTGCCGATATTCGCGATGGGCTGGTGCGCGTTATATGGCGGCCAGATACAGTCGCGCCTCGGCGAGTATCGTGGCATCGCGCTGGGGATTGTGATTATAGCCGTCGCGTGCGGCGCACGCTGGTGGATCCATGGCGGTATGGCGCTATTGTTGACCGCGGCGTTAGCGGGGGTGGGGATCGCCTTGATTCAGGCGTTAGTGCCTTCTTTTATCAAACTGCATTTTAATAAGCACAGCAGCTTACTGATGGGGCTTTATACCACGGCAATCATGGGCGGCGCCGCCATAGCCGCTTCTTCCGTATCCCCGCTGGCGCACGTGCTGGGCTGGGAAAGCGCGCTGGCCTTGTGGGGGATGATGGCCCTGGTTGCCGCCATTGCCTGGAAAACCATTCCCCGGGCATATAAGGCGCAGAGTAAAGCCGCTTCGGTAACAACGACGCGGCGAACCTTAACGGACTGGTTGTTAATGGTGTTCTTTGGTATCGGCACCGGCGCTTATACGCTGATGCTGGCATGGTTGCCGCCTTATTACATCCAACTGGGGTGGAGCCCGACGCAAAGCGGCTTTATGATGGGCGGACTGACGCTGACGGAGGTTTTTTCAGGGTTGATGGTATCCGCCTTTATCAATTATTTTCCCGATCGCCGCCGGCTATTGCTGCCCGTGCTGATAATCCTGCTGGTGGGAATGATTGGCTTGATCGTCGCGCCGTTGCTATTGCCATATGCCATTACGCTGATGTTGGGCATCGGTCTCGGAGCCCTGTTCCCTTTGTCATTGATCGTGACATTGGATCAGGCGACGGATTCGCATAAAGCTGGCTCGCTGATGGGGTTTGTGCAGGGCGGGGGATACATTCTTGCCAGTCTGATGCCGCTGCTCGCCGGATTTATTCGTCAACATACCGCCGGGTTGCAGCAGGCCTGGATGATTATGACCGTGGGCGTGGTGATATTGATTGTCATGGCGACACGCTTTGCGCCGAAAAAACAGCCGAGTATCCATGTCAGTGAGCGCGTAACGTAAAATCGTCATGGCAAGAGCGGGGAAACCCGCTTTTTTTGCCTGCGGTTTATCGCGCCATAGCCAGCGCCGCTAGCATCTTGCGGTAAAAGCTCACGCCGCGACGACCCCGTCCAGGAGTATGCCCATCGGCACGTCGATCGCGTTAGGCTTACTTTTGTGAAGTCATATTGTTCACCATTTTGATGGTAAACGCTTGTGCGTATGAAAGACGCGCAGAATCTGGAGCATATTGTCTTTCACGCGGTAGGGAATGATGTAGGGATAGTGAGTTAACACCAATTCACGCGTTCCTGGCACTCGGCCAGGTCTTCCGATTGCTGGCTGTTGCGGTAGTAATTCCGTTAACCGTTGGACTTCATTTACGAACTGGCTGGCAGCTTGTGGATCATCTTGCGCGATATAGAGGTACTCGGCTTCCAAATTGGCTGCGGCTTTACGCAGCCATTTAATTTCCATGTCTTGCCGTACCTAACTTTTTAAACAGATTGTTCATCTCATCTGATGAGACAAAATCGCCCGCATCGGCCTCTTTAATGGCTTGCTCGATCTCTGCTATCTGCCAGGCTTCCCGCGCAAGATAGTCTTCAATGGCTTGTCCGGCCAGAAAAGAGCGAGTACGTCCTGTGGCTTTAGCCAACGCATCAAGCTGCGCGGTTGTTTCATCATTTAATCGAACGGACATGACACCCATACGCCACCTCACTACATTGTGTGTTTTGTATACATTGTAGTTATCGCGAGCAAGAGAGGCAAGCGGCTACTAAATGGTATTTGGGATGTTGCTCTCTATACAGGTATGGATTAGCCGCTGGCGTCTGTTAAGAGCGAAGGGTAGACATTTTGCATCTGTTGACGAAGTAATCATCATGAGTTGAATATACCATCCCAGTTACACAATTCTTGAAAGGGGGCCGATGGTGCTTATCTACAACGTTTTTGGACGACATATTGGGGTCAAGCGTGAAGGTGGTCGCTGGCTGGTATTCCGCGCAGACCTGACGGAACGAAAATTCTCCCGGCTTTACGACGTTGCTATTCCGGACAATATGACAGAAGACGAGATACTGGGCTGGCTGGGCGACATTTTCCATGAAGCAGCAACAGAGCGTCATCCTGATGTGAAACGTATCGAATAGGAATCTGTCAGATACACGCTCCTCACTACAATGGGGTTTACCACTAGTCCATCAATGTCCGAATTTGGCACAGGCTGTGTAAAAACTCGTTTTTTTGCAGTATCTGAGTACTATCCCGCGGCCAGGGACGCAACATATCCCTGCTGTTGACTGTATTTGCTGTGATTTGTATGCAGAGACTGCTCGGGCTTTAATGACGTTGCATTGAGTGCTGTTGGTTTGTTATCAGGGGCTAAAGCGGTTTTGCTAGCTGTATTGCTCCCGCAGCTTACTGCCAGCCCTTCAGTACCCCAGATAGACATCATCCTTTTCAAGTTATAAGCCAGCACATGCAGACTGATTTCTGTGCTGACGTTTTTAAATCGTCGCATCAGGAAGTGGGTCGCCCCCATCCACATCTTAATGGTCCCGAACGGGTGCTCTACCGTTTGCTTTCGCATTACAGTTGTTTGTGGCGATGCGTCAAGCCCTGCCCCGATTTACCGTTGAACAAAACGGAAATTGTCGGTGTGCCGATAACTGAACCGTCCGGCATCAGGTAAGCCCCATGCTGCCAGCCGGTGGCGCTGGCGATTGCCCAGCGGCAACCCGCATGACTACGACACAAGTGATCGACCAGTATCGCGCGTAACCCGCCTTTGGCCGTGACTCTGCAGTGACAATTCTTTGTCTATTGCTTTAGCGGCTTTGACTTCCGTATTGGTGAGGGGCTTTGCCTGGATTGCCATGATCGTGACCTTTGGGACTATGTTTTTAAGGGACTATAGCGGCATAGTCCCAAATGTCGTCCCAAACTTTCCGGCTGTAAACGGGGGATACCGGTGGATAACAGGCAACAAAAAACCCGCAAACTCAGTGAGAATGCGGGTTTCTGTGGGGTTTCCGGTAGTAAACGATACTTACCGAATATGTATTTGGTCGGCACGAGAGGATTTGAACCTCCGACCCCCGACACCCCATGACGGTGCGCTACCAGGCTGCGCTACGTGCCGATGCTATGGGCGCTTATACTACCTTTTATTGTCATGATTGCAATAGCTAAACCGAACGACTGCTTTAGATTTAGGCAGTTAGTTGGCAATAAAGCGTCTTTCATTGGTCAGAACCTGCAAAAGCAGGGCAAGCTGCGGTTTTTCATCACTTAACCGACGGCCGTCCCGATCGTAGGCGCGATAGCTACCGTTGCTTTCCAGCATAATAATATTCTCAGGAGTGGTGATCATTAAGTCTCCGCTGTTGCCATTCGCCAGCCAGTTATTGCGTCGCTGGGCAGAAAACAGGTCTTCTCCCTGAGAGTAATCCTCGGTCGTATTCTTAACGTGTAGCAAGCGCTGCATCAGCGTGGCCATCACGTCTTTGTTGTCCGTCATTTTAGTAATGACTTGCGCCGGCGTGTCCGGCCAGTGAATGATGAGCGGCGTTTGCCACAGTGAACGACGGAAAACTTGCGCCTGATCGCTGAGGCTGTTGGGCATGGCGCTGATGACCACGACGGTTTTATCCAGTACCTGTTTTTCCCGCAGCGTACTGATAATCCGATTAACCTGCCGATCGACGTTTGGGATGTTCACCTTGGCGTTCGGTGTGGCGTTTGAACCATTCAGCTCAATATAAGAGAACCAGGGCGCGCTGTTATTGTCGTTATCCAGCCATTGCTGCCATTGTGAGGTAATCGCCTCGTCACTCTGCTCCTGCGGCGCCGGGAGTGAGATATCGGACAATAACGCCTGACGATAAAGCGCATTATCAAAACCATTGGTGGAAAACAGACCGAACTGATAACCCTGCTGGCCCAGCGCGCTTATCAATGCCGAAGGTTTGCGCGCGCTGAGAATGCCATCCATGTACGTTGTCGATATTCCGTAGAAAAGATTGAATAACCCGGCATTGGGCTGCGTGCCTGAGTCATAGTGATCGTCAAAGCGAATATTTTGCTCGGCAAATTGCGTCAGGTTCGGCATGTCGTTCCGGACGCTATCGAGCGGGGCATCGTTGATCATAACTACCAGCAGATTATATCCGCTGCCGCTATCACGGAATGTAATGTCGTTGAGCGGATATTCCACCGTCATCGCTTCAGGATTTCCCTGTTGTTCCAGACGGCGCTGATATTCCTGCGCGTCAAGCAGACCGTGTTTTTCCAGAAAACGGCGCGCAGTCATGGGATAAGACAGCGGCAGGTTAGCGCGCTGCATGGTGATCGGACGATAGAAATTCGCATCCGCCCAGATGTACATCAGGTGCGACGCGACAAACGCCGAGATAAAAACACCGGCCAGAGGTTTGCCAAAGCGTTGACGATTCAGGCTGCGCAGCTTTTGCCAGCACCAGGTGCCGAACAGCATTTCCACCATAAAGATCAGCGGAATGCCGATGAACATCAGTTGCCAGTCACGGGCGAGTTCGCTTTGGTCCGGGTTTATGACTAACTCCCAGACGGTGGTGTTGAGGTGAAGGTGGAAACGAGTGAAAACCTCAATGTCGACCAACAGCAGAGTCAGCCCGGCCGTTGCCAGCGCTGCGGAAAGGAAACGCAGCAATCGCTGCGACATGACGATAAATGTCAGCGGGAAAATGATCAGCAGGTAAGCGGCGAATCCGATAAAGCTGAAATGCCCAAGCCAACTGACCAACGCATAAATGCGGCCAAAGAGTGAAGAAGGCCAGTCGACGACAAACAGATAGCGGCTACCCAGCCCCAGACTGAGCAAAATATTAAACAATGCGAACCAGTGTCCCCAACTGATCATCTGGGAAACTTTTTCACGGTAGCGCTGGCTGTTGGTTACCATAAAGTAGGTCAAAAATTAGTGAACTTTATCTGCTTTTTTAATTGAAGCCTGCAATGCTTCGGCAAAAGAACGCGCCAGAACCTGACGTTGAGCCGGCGCGACGCTGGTATTAATCAGGTTGGTCACCATATTACCCAGCACCATTAAAGCAAGGTCGGTTGGGGCATGATGCTTTTCCAGAACATTGACCAGTTCGGATAGCAGTTGTTCAACGTGTTCGTCGCTGTAACGGGATGATTGTGGCATAAAATGGCGTTTCTCAAGCTGTTAAAGTCAGATATCTTACCGTATAGGCCGATCCTTTTCCGCACTTTTATCATTTTATACCGGTTGTGTATTGGCAAACGATGAAGCGCGGCTTTTTGGTTGCAGCTCTATCTGTTCGGTGTTTGAATACGTTCCTTGCTAAAAGGAGAGTTTATCATGAGTCTGGATATCGACCAGATTGCCCTGCATCAGCTAATTAAACGTGACGAACAGACGCTGGAAATGGTGTTGCGTGATTCATTGTTGTCGACCAATGCGACAGTGGAAGAGATGATGGCTGAATTGCATCGTATCTATAGTGCGAAAAGTAAGGCTTACGGCCTGTTTAATGAGCAAAGCGAACTTGCGGATGCGCTCCGGGCCTGTCGTAAAGGTGATGAGGACTTTCTGGCGTTCACGCGCGCGGCCACCGGGCGCCTGCGAGATGAACTGGCCAAATACCCCTTCGCCGAGGGCGGTATCGTTTTGTTTTGCCAGTATCGTTATCTGGCGGTGGAATATTTACTCATCGCGGTGCTCAATAGCTGCAACAGTATGCGGGTTAATGAACAGCTCGATATCAGTAGCACGCACTATCTGGATATCAATCATGCGGATATCGTTGCGCGCATTGACCTGACCGAGTGGGAAACCAATCCCGAGTCAACTCGTTACCTGACCTTTCTGAAAGGCCGGGTGGGGCGTAAAGTCGCTGACTTTTTCATGGATTTCCTGGCTGCTGCGGAAGGATTGGATACCAAGGCACAAAACCGCGGTCTGCTGAAAGCTGTTGATGAATACTGTGATGATGCGCAGTTGGACAAAAATGAGCGTCAGAATTACCGCCAGCAGGTCTACAGCTACTGCAATGAGCAGTTGCAATCAGGCGAGGAAATTGAGCTGTCGGCGCTGTCTGAGGAACTGCCGCCACTTGGCGAGAAAACATTCCAGCAATTTTCAACCGAGCAAGGGTATGACCTGGAAGAAAGTTTTCCCGCCGATCGCGGTACATTGCGACAGTTAACCAAGTTTGCCGGCAGCGGCGGCGGCATTAGTCTGAATTTTGACGCGCTATTGCTGGGCGAGCGGATTTTCTGGGATCCGGCGACCGATACGTTAACCATTAAAGGCACGCCGCCGAATCTGCGCGACCAATTGCAGCGTCGTTTAACGGGCGGTAAAGGGTAAGACTCCTGCTGCGGGCCGCCGTTGGCGGTCCAAAACGGCGTTACTGCCGTTTTGTCGAACCCTGACGAGGCTTCTTATCAGTCCCATCAATATATAAAAGAAAACGCCCCTGACTTGCGTCGGGATTGACTCGCGCCTTCCGTGGCGCTCGCCCTGCGGGCCGCCGTTGGCGGTCCAAAACGGCGTTCCTGCCGTTTTGTCGAACCCTGGCGAGGTTTCTTATCAGTCCCATCAACATATAAAAGAAAACGCCCCTGACTTGCGGCGGGATTGACTCGCGCCTTCCGTGGCGCTCGCCCTGCGGGCCGCCGTTGGCGGTCCAAAACGGCGTTCCTGCCGTTTTGTCGAACCCTGGCGAGGTTTCTTATCAGTCCCATCAACATATAAAAGAAAACGCCCCTGACTTGCGGCGGGATTGACTCGCGCCTTCCGTGGCGCTCGCCCTGCGGGCCGCCGTTGGCGGTCCAAAACGGCGTTCCTGCCGTTTTGTCGAACCCTGGCGAGGTTTCTTATCAGTCCATCAACGTATAAAAGAAAACGCCCCTGACTTGCGTCAGGGGCGTTTTCTTTTATATGGCGGTGAGGGAGGGATTCGAACCCTCGATACGTTTTCACGTATACACACTTTCCAGGCGTGCTCCTTCAGCCTCTCGGACACCTCACCGGGGGTTGTCGCGTAAGTGACAACGGGGCGCTACTATAGGCAGTCACCTTACTTCGGTCAAGCAGTATTTAATGCTTTCAGCGTGTCTGGTTAAGCATTGAACGCTAATGACCAAGAACGTCTGGTAAAAGGAGATTCACCTTTGTTCGTCAGGTAAATAGCCTGCCGCTGACATAAAAAAGCCGCAGGTTGCTTCGCGACCTGCGGCATGCGTTGATTTCGTCTTTTTAGGCCAGCAGGCTTTTAATATAACTGCTCAGCGCTTCGTCCTTGCTGTTGGCGAAGAAGTACTCCTGGAATTTAGGGCCGCTGATAGCCCCTTTCAGCAGATCCTGATCGATCTCTTTCAGAATTGTGATCAGATCCTTATAGGCAACCGCTTTGACCGCATCCAGAATCTTCTTGTTGCGCTGCTCCGGAATCACGCGATCGCGCGGGTAACCCTGGCCGCTTTCACCTTCGAACAGCTTTTCGAATATGTATTGCAGATTTAACTCCGCGCCCCAGCCAAAGCCTTTGGCGAATGGCAGAGAAATGGCGTTGCCGTCGTTAATCTGGGCAAACATGTAGCCATCTGAAGGATCAACCACCAGGCCGCAGATGACGCCCGGGAAAGAGTTACAGGCCAACATCGCGCCAGCGCCGGTGCCACATCCGGTGACGACGTAATCAGCGGCGCCGGAATTCAGCAGAATAGCCGCCAAAATGCCATTCTGTACATAAGTCAGCGACGCGCTATCTTCAGCGGAATACTGGCCATAGTTGAAAACAGTATGGCCCAGAGGCTCGACCGCTTTGGTCAAAGTCGCAGCAATGAGTTCGTTTTTAGCAGCCTGGCTGTTTTCATTAATCAAAGCAATTTTCATGATCGTTCCTTTTTTGTGACGAACAATATAATTTTTTAAAACCGCATTTCAATTTATTGGGTTCAGTATACCGTTTCCAGAATAAAGCGCAAATCGTCAGATTAAAGAATGCGGCATAATGTCCGGAACCTGCTGAAAAGTCGCTTGCGGGCTTTTCATTGATATACATAACCTGACAAAAAAACGCCTCCCAGGTCTTACTATGAAGAGGTATCACGCTACCTATAACGCTATTTCCTCGAGGTGAAGAATGAATAACTGGATACAACAGATTCAGGGTCTATTGAACTCTGGCAAACCCAGGCAGGGTAGCCATCAAGGCGGTAGTAACGGTAATTTGGGGGATATGTTGAAACCGGCCGCGCTCGGCGGGCTTGCCGGTGTGCTATTGTCGAATAAATCCGCCAGAAAAATCGTGGGATCGCTGGGTAAAAATGCATTGATTATCGGCGGGAGTGCCGCTGCCGGCGTCGTGCTGTGGAATCAGTATAAGAAACGCGTGCGGGATACTCATCAGGACGATCCTCAGTTTGGCGTGCAATCTTCTTCCGATACTACCCGCGCGCAGCGTCTGATTCAGGCGCTGGTCTTTGCGGCTAAAAGCGATGGTCATATCGATGCTTCAGAGAAGCAGCGGATTGATGAAAATATTCAGCAACTGCAATTGGGTGATGAGGCCCAACGTTGGGTACAGGAAGCTATTGCGCAACCGTTGGATCCGGAACTGCTGGCCAGGGATGTGAAAAACGAGGAGGAGGCGCTGGAAGTTTATTTTCTGAGTTGTGCGGTGATTGACGTTGATCATTTCATGGAGAAAAGCTACCTGGATGCCTTGGCGACATCATTGAAAATTCCGCAGGACGTACGTCAGTCAATAGCGAACGAAATGAATAATCAGAAATAAACCGCGTCGTTGTTCGTCGATCGGCGATGAGTCGTGATTACTGCGGGCGAAAGCGGTCAACGCGTTTCGCCCGCTGATGAAATCAGAAGGCGCTTGTATCTTTGAATAAACCGACTTTCAACTCATCGGCGGTATAGATTAAATGCCCGTCCACCAACACTTCACCATCGGCAATACCCATGACTAAGCGGCGGTTGATAACGCGTTTGAAATGGATGCGGTAGGTGATTTTTTTGGCGGTAGGTAAAACCTGTCCGGTGAACTTAACTTCACCTACGCCCAGCGCGCGGCCTTTGCCTTCACCGCCTAACCAGCCCAGATAGAAGCCGACCAGTTGCCACATGGCATCCAGACCAAGACAGCCAGGCATTACCGGATCGCCGATAAAATGGCAACCAAAGAACCATAGGTCGGGGTTGATATCCAGTTCCGCTTCCACATATCCTTTTCCATGATTACCACCGTCTTCGGTCATTTTCACGACCCGGTCCATCATCAGCATATTAGGAGCTGGTAACTGTGGTCCTTGCGGGCCAAACAGTTCGCCGCGGCTGGAGGCAAGAAGGTCTTCTTTTGTATAGGATTCGCGTTTATCTACCATGTTCTCTGTAAGCCTTGTTTTAGTGAAGCACGCAGGTTAGCGTACAGATGTACGCTGAGCAAGCCCGTTACGTCTGGTTAAACCAGTTTACTTAACGGAAAAACCACGGAAAGCGGCGGCGTTCCTGCGGGATTAATTGTCCGATTCTTTCACGAATCGCAGCCAGCAAATTAGGCTGATGCGCATCGTTGTAAGCCAGGTTTGTCAGCAATGATATTGCTTCCGGGGCGGTTTCCACCGGGAAAAGATGAAATTGTCCTTCGCGAACGGCAGCAATGACCTCTTCATGCAGGCACAGATGGCGGAGGTTCGCCGCCGGCAGAACCACGCCCTGTTGGCCGGTCAGTCCCCGACGTTGGCATACTTCAAAGAAGCCTTCAATCTTCTCATTTACCCCGCCGATGGGTTGAACGTGGCCGAATTGATCGACAGAACCCGTTACGGCAATCTGCTGATTAATGGGTTGTAAGGCGAGGGCGCTGATCAAGGCGCTTAGCTCAGCCAATGACGCACTGTCCCCGTCCACTTCACCGTAAGATTGTTCAAACACGATTGAAGCGGAGAAGGGGAGCTGTTGGTCAAGCTCCAACTCTGAAATCAGGAATGCCTGCATGATCATCATGCCTTTGGCATGCAGATTCCCGCCAAGTTCCGCTTTGCGTTCAACATCGGTAAATTCGCCATCACCGGGATGAACGACACAACTGATGCGCGTAGGTTCCCCAAATGTAATCGGGTAGCCGGGATACTCCAGCACGGAAAGGCCGTTAACCTGTCCAATGACATAGCCATCCGTTTCAATCAGTATTTGACCCAGTTCGATTTCATCCTGCATACGTTCGCGCAGATAGCCTTCCCGCCAACGACGGGCGGCGGATGCGTCAATCAATGTCTGAGCCGTGACTTCCTGGCTTTGCGCATAGAGCGCGGCATATTTAAGCTGCTGGGTCAGCCACAGCGGACACAGCGGCAGGCAGCCTTGATCGCCGCTATAACGTACCGCCTGTTTGAAGAGTTCAGGCCAGGCATCGGCAGCCAGGCGCGGCAGATGATTTTCCTGACATAGCGCATTGATATAGGCGCACCACCGTGACATATCTTCAGTTTCAATCAGCTGTAGCTGCGCTTCAAATTCGCCGTACACGGATCGTTCGCTCAAGTCCGGCTCTATATCATGAATGTCCCCTAAACTTTCCCGATCCCCGAGGATGATTAAGCGGATATCCAGCGGCATTGGCGGAATATCGATCGGTAAGGGTTTGCGTTCATTGGGAGACAGCCAGCGATATACCCCTTCCGTAATGGTTTGCTTTAAACGCAGCCACATGAGTGGTTGAGCCAATAATGTTCTGGCAGTGAGAATCAGTGTTCCGCCATTTACCTTATGAATTAACCCAGGCGTGAGAGTCACTTCACCCTGGAAATGACGGACACTGCCAAACAGTTGCTCCGGTTCAATCCATTCTTGATAACGACAAGTGTCCTGGGATGCAAAATTGTCAGTGGACTGCGTTGCAGGTTGAACCCGAACAACAGCGCCCTCAACCGTATATTTGCTGCCGAACAGTGCGTTTGCTTGAGGTTTTATGGCATTTACGGCACGCTCAATCAGTGCCATGTATTCGCTATCCTCCAATGCCTTCAATAACATAAAACGTGAAGGTGAACGAGGATGGCAAAAAAGAGTCAGGCTATCGGCCAAGCGCGGCTGAATAACAGAAAACTCAGCAGGAGAAAGCTGTGCAGCCTGGGCGAAGAGGGTTTGATATGGCGTATGGTTGGGCAGTAAGTGCTGCCACGCAAGTCGGTTACTGGTCAAAGTATCAAATGTAGTCGTCTAAAGGAAAAGCGTGATTATACAAGAATAATGCGGGCTGCACATGCGGCGTGTCCATATGATGTAAATGCGCCGTGCTCAATTCGCTTGTTTTGTGCAAAAAATAGCCTTAAAAATAGTCTTAAAAACAAGCTGAGAACAGTGAAAGTCAGAGAAAAGCTGTTATCCTAAGATCAACGTTACGCGGTCACTGAAGAATTAGTATGAAATATCAACAATTAGAAAATCTTGAGTGCGGATGGAAATGGAAGTATCTGGTGAAAAAACACCGTGAAGGCGAAGCCATTACTCGCTTCCTTGAGCTGAGTGCGGCAGAAGAGGCGGTGAATTCGCTACTGCAAATGGAAAACCAGCCGGTGAAGGTTTTGGAATGGATCGACCAATGCATGAATCCTGCGTTGGAAAATCGCATGAAGCAAACGATCCGTGCGCGGCGCAAACGTCATTTTAATGCAGAGCATCAGCATACCCGGAAAAAATCTATCGACCTTGAGTTTCTGGTCTGGCAGCGTCTGGCCGGGTTAGCGCAGCGACGTGGAAGTACGTTATCGGACACCATTGTGCAACTGATTGAAGATGCGGAGCATAAAGAAAAATATGCCAGTCAGATGTCATTGCTCAAGCAGGATCTTAAAGCGATTTTGAATAAAGGCAGCGGTAATTAAGGCGTTACGAAGTCGGTAAGTAGATGGATAGGAATGAATGAATAAAAAAACCTCGCCGAAGCGAGGTTTTTCTTTGTGGATAAAACTTAAGCCTGAGGCTGAGTTACCACGTCTTTGATGCCTTTAACTTCGATCTCTACGCGACGATCCGGTGCCAGGCAGTTGATCAGCGCAGCACGAGGTTTCACGTTGTCACAGGTAGAACCGGTAACAGGGTTGGATTCGCCTTGGCCGCGAGCAGAAATCTTGTCTGCCGGGATGCCTTTGGAAACCAGGTAATCAACAACGGTCTGAGCACGTTTTTCAGACAGCGCCTGGTTGTACTGCTCGGAACCCAAACGGTCGGTGAAGCCCAGAACAACAACGGAACCATCTTTCGGATCCAGAGAGCTCAACTGAGAATACAGCTGATCCAGCGATTGCTGACCTTCTGATTTCAGCGTGGCCTTGTTGAAGTTGAACAGTACGTCGGACTTCAGAGTGAAACGTTTGGTTTCAACAACTGGAGCCGGAGCCGGAGCCGGAGCGGCCGGCGCAACGTAGTCATCCTGACCGAAACGGTAAGACAAACCAACGCTCATCAGCAGGTTATCAGGACGTGCGCCAACGGTAGCGGCGTCGCCAATGTTGCTAACCCACTGGTAGTCTACGCGGGTAGCCCAGTTTTTGTTGATGGCGTATTCAACGCCCAGAGCCGCCAGCGGGGAGACGCCGGTGTCATCGTTGTCCAGGTTACGAGTGCCGCCGGCATTGCTATCCGCACGCCAGATCAGACCGCCTAAACGTGTATAAACGTCCAGGTCCGGCAGTACCGGGTAGCTGAGTTTGGCAGCAACCTGAACGCCCTGAGCCTTGAAGCTGGCGCTATCGTTTCTGTCTGCTGAAGAGCCAGCGTATTTAATACGGCCCAACCAGTCATAACCCAGTTCAAAACCCAGATAAGGGTTGGCCTGGTAACCCAGGAAAGCACCTGCGCCTAACTTGCTTTTGATTGGGTTGTTGTTGATATTTTCATAACCGTTTCCGTAGAAACCGGTGTCATGAAATTGAGATACACCCAGCTTACCACCGACGTACCAGGTGTCATCTTTAGGTGCGGCTTGGGCTACGGTAGCGAAGCCAGCCAGTGCCACTGCAATTGCGATAGCTGTTTTTTTCATTTTACGCCTCATTATCATCCAAATCGGCAATTAACGCGGAAGGTTAATAGACCTTTGGTTAAAATCCTTTAACGGGAGACTTTGCTCTTATTTATTACTCACTGCCAAGTGTATTGGCGTTATAAAAGAGCAACTCCAGCGAGTCAAAGTCTACAACGTGATTGGAAAGTTACAAGTATGATGTGATTCGTATTCTAGATAAATTAACGATTCATACACACTTACTAACAAATAGTAGATGCTTTTGACAGATATCGCCGGTTTTCTACTGTCGAGAAACACACGAGAAAGCCTTGATAAGGCTTATGCCGCCGGGAAATATTCTGGTTATCCCGTTAATCGGGTGAGATAATTCTGAATTTACTCAATGATACAATGTTGAGTGAATTTTTAGGCTGGGAAACAGTCTATGCGCGCCGATATTCGTATTTTCTGGTCTCATAATAAAACCATAGGTATTTCCTGATTGGGCCGCCCGACGCAATCTTACCTTCTCTTCCTCAGTCAAATCGTCCGATAACCAGCATAGCACCGCGCTATAGTTTCCGGATAGAAGTGCTTTCTCCATGGCGTCTACCGTGAATAGGGGATTGATGTGATTTAACTGAACGCTTTTATCTAACGGCAGACCGGATTGCTGCAACCAGGGACGGCTGAGTTTCTGCTGGGGGGATAGCCAAAGCAGCCAGCGTGACTGCGCACCCAGTTGTTGTAAAAGCGGCAGCAGCAAATGCGCAACTATGGGTTGGTCCGCGCTATAAGCGATTTCACTGATAACGCCGCCGCAACCTGTTGCAGGCGCCGTCGATAATGGGCTACCCGAAAAGGCTGTCTGCTGAGCAGTGTAAAAACGGTGTGGTTGAGTGCGCATAATGAGTTCTCCCCATAGTTTTGCTGTATGCATATACAGTATATCTGGCGCGGGTGAAAATCAACCTGATTTTTTCAAAGCGCTTCGCATATTCGGTATGCAACGCTCAACAAGCTCATTTTGTGTTTGAAGAGGTCTTTGCCCTGTGATTAATTACTTGTTCTTGTTACGGGTGTTCCAATCTGACAGGGACAGTTTATTTCAATACTAAGGGTCACAGTAATGAAACATTTATGCGAAAAAAGGATTTTGCAGTCTAAGCATTGTTTTGCCTCTTTAGGGGACATAACGTCACGCTCCCAATTTGGCGGTTACAGTATCGCCGCAAATAAAATTGTTTTTGCCCTGGTTTCCGGCGGCGAACTCTACCTGCGCGCCAGCAAGAAAGATGAACGACACTTCCACGATCGTAATATGCCCCATCTTATTTATACCAAGCGAGGGATGCCGGTTCCGTTAAATTATTATCTGGTCGATGAGTCGCTATGGGAAAACCACGGGCAATTATTGCACTTCGCCGCAATGTCTCTGTCGGGCGCGCAGCAGGATAAGGCGGCCAAGAGCAAAGCAGGGCGCCTGAAGGATTTACCTAACCTCAATCATGATCTGGAGCGCTTATTATGGAAGGTCGGCATAAAGAATGTTGACGAATTACAGCAATATGGCGCCAAAAAAAGCTATCTGAAACTAAGGGCTATTAGCGCGAATCTGAGCGTGAATATATTACTGGCGCTTGCCGGCGCGATATGCGGCATGCATCAGGCGGCCTTGCCCAATGGCATGCGTAATGAGTTGCTGGAATGGTATGAAAGCAATGCCGTGTCTTCGTTTAAAAGACACAAGCATTGATGCGGACTGGTTGACTGGCTGAATAGTTTCAATAAATTAATCAATACTGTTTTTTAATTGCGTCAGTTCGGGCAATAGTTCGATAAGTAGGCCAATCTGTTGAAGAACCAATAGTTCTTTGCTATCCGGTTCCGCCGATAGGGATTGAATGCGGCTGGTTATCGCGTTCAATTCCTGATTTATTTTCAGATCGTCTTTCTCATGAGGATGCAGCGCATCTTCAACGTAGCGAACCGCGTCATCCAGCAATTGCAGGATTTGCGAAGATGAAATTTTTTCGCGATGAGCGCCTAATGTGGAGATGTAACTGAGCAAAGTATGATTGAGACACATCAGGCGAAAGGCATTGTCCATTTTATTCCGGGTAGCATGCGGCTCCGAGGACATATTAGAAACCACTGACGCCAATTCCGCATCGCAGTTATGGGCATCGCGTCGGGCAATACGGTATGTCAGGCTATTGTCTTTCCCCTGATGGTATTGCGCCATAATCGCATTCAGGTAGCGGCAATTCGCACTCAAGGTTTTATCAATAACCGCCGGCAGTTCCCGAAAACGCCAGTCCGGCCAGATAAAACTGACCGCCGCCCAGGCGATGGCGCAGCCGATTAAGGTATCGACTACCCGCGGCATGGCGACTTCAAAGCCCTCACCCAGTAGATTGAAGCACAATAGCACCAGCAACGTAATGAACATGGTGGCGTGCGCGTACTGCACATGCCGAAAAGCAAAAAACAGCACGCCGCTAATCACGATGAGCGTCAGTTGCCCTTCGATCGACGGCACAAAATACAAAATGGGCAATCCCAGCAAAATCCCCGTCAATGTGCCGATGATGCGTAAAGCCAGGCGACGCCGCGTGGCGTTATAGTTAGGCTGGCAGACGAATAAACTGGTTAGCAGTATCCAATATCCATGCTGCATGCCTGTCAGTTGGATAATGGCATAACCGCTGCAAAGCAATACCGACATCCGGACGGCATGGCGAAACAGGGCGGATTGAGGCGTCAGATGGCGGCTCAATCGCAGACGGATATCGCTCCAGCCGGTGATTTTGTCATCGGCCAGGGTATTTTCCGGATTGTTCTCCTGTTCGATGGTTTGCTCCGATTCAATGGTCGAGAGCTGTGCGTCAATCGCCCGCAGATTGTTCAGCAGGTATTGCAGCGGTTTGATTTGCGAGGCTGCGGCGCTATTGCTTTCAGCAATGCGCGTAATTGCCCGTTCAAGATGGACGAATGCACGATCGATATGGCTATCGTGCTGATATTTTTGATGAAATAAAATTGACTGCGCAAGCTGTTGACAAGCGCGGGCCTGCATGGAGAGCAAGCGCTGAAAACGAAACAGCACATCGCTATAGCGGAGTTTTTCACGCAACTGAGCGTAATTCATATGAGAGGAACTGGCTCGTTCATGGATATCCTGCGCGACAAAGTAGTAATGCAGCGTCCGGCGCGTGCCTCTCTGACCGCGATCGCCCCGCAAGCGCGTCAGTAATGAAGATTTAGCTTGATTCAGCGTGGCCACCAGTTGACTGTTGACCATCGTCACTTCAATCAGCGGTTTGTCTGACTCTTCTTCAAGATCGGGATCGAAGAGATTGGCTTTGGCATCAAGGTAGCGAGCCAACTGCTGATAACACTGCGCCAGATTGTCTTGCAACGGACGAATAGGGAAGAGCAGGTGTCCGAGCAGCGTGAGAAGGTTGTACCATAATGCGCCAATCAGCAGCAGGACGGGCTGCTGGTACCAGGTGTCGTATAGCGAAACCCCCAGCATGGTGTAAACCGCGATTAACAATGCGCCGAAGGCGATGGTGGCATAACGCTGACCCAGCGCGCCGAGCAAGATAAATCCCCAGGTAGATAACGCCAGCCCGATGCCGAATAGCCAGGGATAGGGAAATAGCAGCTCGATTGAAACGGAGGCAATCAGAAAACAGATCAACGTAATGAACAGATTACGCAAACGTCCGGTCAGCCGATCGTCAAGGTCGGTCAACGCCGCGGCAACCACGCCGAGCGTAAGCGGTATGGTTGACGTCGACTGACCCAGCCACAAGGGGACGGCTGCCGCACCGGCAAGAGCAATAAAGATGCGGGTGTTGTACAGCCAACTGCTGTTATAAAGATACCGACGGATCCCTGGGATGAATGCGGACAACGCGATTTCCTCTGACTCAGTTAACGATAGTGGCGACGGGCGTTTTCTTCTCTGGCTGCCTGAGCCATCTCAACCGATACGACGCGGCGGCCGACCGGCCACAGTGCGATGGCGGCGATTTTAAAGTTGGCGATGCCGACGGGAATACCAATGATGGTGATACATTGCGCAATACCGGTGAGAATATGTGACAGGCATAACCACCAGCCGAAGAAAACGAACCAGAATATATTCAGTACGGCGCCGCCGGCATTTAAAATGGCATTCTTTCCATCCGGACGCAGTTCATCAACGTGAATCGCTTCGTTGCCATAAGGCAGGAACGATAACTTGGTGATTTCCCAACATGACCGGGTCAGCGGCAGCGTGAATATCAGCAAGGCGCTCACCACCGTGGCGAGCAGCCAGGATAATGTGGTGAAAAAACCACCTAACACGAAATTAAGGATATTCAATACGGTGCGCATAATTTCTCCAGTGTTCTCAGGATGACCAAACTCTATGATGATAAACGAATTATTACATTAACTATCAAGATATCCTAACCTGTTTTTAAGGCTAGAGCCTGTAGGCGGATAACAGGTAAACTACGATGACGGCGATCCAAATCTCACAATATTCATGGCGCAAATATAATGGAGCTTAAATCAACATCTTTAGGTAAGCATTTGGCGCAGCATCCGTATAACCGGGTGAGGCTGCTCAACGCGGGCGTCGAAGTGAGTGGCGATAATCACGAATATATTATCCCGTTCAACCAGCTTTTAAATATTCATTGCAAAAGAGGGCTGGTGTGGGGAGAACTGGAGTTTGAACTCCCGGCTGACAAAGTTGTGCGTTTACATGGCACCGAGTGGCAGGAAACGCAGGCGTTTTACCGTTATTTGCTCAAGTCCTGGCAATCATGGAGCGAGGAAATGAGCCTGGTGAGCGCGGAAGTGCTGCAAAAACAGGCTGACGAAATTCATGCTCTGGAACAGCAGGACGGCTGGTTTGACCGCAAGGCGCTGCTGCAATTACAGGAAAATATCGGCAATACGTTGGCATCGCTGCCGCTGCCGGTGACGCGACTGGACGAATTCGCTATTTGCCGGGATAACTATCAGCTTTGCCGAGAGTGGCTCGATCGCGGCGGCAAACGGCGGGTGGAATGCAACCAGAGCTGGATGGCGCGCACGTTGACGGCGGAACAGAGCTTTTTCCAGTCGGTGGAATCGACGGCGTTGAATGTCGCGCAATGTAAAGCGGTGATGAATGGTGAGGAGGCGGTATTGGTGCTGGCCGGGGCCGGCAGCGGTAAAACCTCTGTGCTGGTGGCTCGCGCCGCCTGGTTAATGCACCGCGGGGAGGCTGTCCCGGAACAGATTCTGCTGTTGGCGTTTGGCCGAAAAGCCGCAGAAGAAATGAATGAACGCATTCAGGCTCGATTACACACGAAAGACATTCAGGCGAAAACGTTCCATGCGCTGGCATTGCATATTATTGAACAGGCAAGCCGTAAAGCGCCCATGATAAGCCAGTTGGAAAGCGATGGTAAGAAACGACGCGACTTGCTGATCCGAAATTGGCAACAACAGTGCTCAGAGAAAAAAACGCAGGCCAAAGGCTGGCGCCAATGGTTGACTGACGAACTGGCGTGGTCTCTGCCGGAAGGCGATTTCTGGCACGACAAGGTACTCGCCGAACGCCTGGCGGGGCGGTTGGAGCGCTGGGTTGGCCTGATGCGCATGCACGGCGGCAGCCAGAGTGAAATGATTGAGCAGGCGCCAGAGGAGATCCGACCGTTATTCCAGCAGAAAGTCCGTTTGATGGCGCCGTTGTTGAAAGCCTGGAAAAAAGCCCTGAAAGATGAGGGCGCGGTGGATTTTTCCGGTCTCATCCACCAGGCGGTCAATATATTGGATAAAGGGCGTTTTATCAGTCCGTGGAAGCATATTTTAGTCGATGAGTTTCAGGATATTTCGCCCCAGCGTGCGGCGCTGTTGTCCGCATTACGCAGGCAAAACAGCAGAACATGCCTGTTTGCGGTCGGCGATGACTGGCAGGCCATCTACCGCTTCAGTGGAGCGGAACTGTCGCTGACAACGGCGTTTGAGCATAGCTTCGGGGTAAGCGAACAATGCGAGTTGGATACAACCTATCGCTTTAATCAACGCATCGGCGAGATTGCCAATCAATTTATCCAGCAGAATCCGTATCAACTGAAAAAACCGCTTAATAGCCTGAACAAAGGGGATAAGAAAGCAGTAACGATCCTCCCTCAGGAGCAATTAGAGCCTCTGCTGGATAAACTCAGCGGTTTCGTTAAGCCCGATGAGCGGATTCTGGTGCTGTCCCGCTATCATCATTTACGTCCTCAGGTATTACAGAAGGCGGGAACCAGATGGCCGAAATTACATATCGACTTTATGACGGTTCATGCCAGCAAAGGTCAGCAGGCCGAATATGTGATTATCGTCGGTCTGCATGACGGCAAAGATGGTTTCCCCGCGCCGCCGCGCGAATCCATTCTTGAACAGGTGCTTTTACCTGAACCTGAAGATTTCCCCGATGCGGAAGAGCGGCGGTTACTGTATGTCGCATTGACCAGAGCCAGGCACCGCGTGTGGCTATTGCAGGACAGTAAAAATCCGTCCGTCTTTATCGAACAATTGCGCAAGCTGGGCGTGCCGGCGCAACGCAAACCTTGATGGATAAAGGGGAATAAATCGTTTTCAATGCGGTCGAAGGTCGCCGTAAAAAAGCCGACGGCGGCGCGTCGGCTTGTTATTAAAGAGGTGAATTACTTCAGGCGATCTTGAAGATAGCGCTGATAATCCGGGATGGCGATTTCGACCGGCTGTCGAAACAGTTCCGAGTTAATCAGAAAATCCGCCGTTGAGCGGTTTGTTGCGACCGGTATATTCCACACCGTGGCCAACCGCAGCAGCGCCTTGACATCGGGGTCATGCGGCACGGCGTTAAGCGGATCCCAAAAGAAAATCATCAAATCTATTTTCCCCTCTGAGATTAACGCACCAACCTGTTGGTCGCCGCCCATTGGCCCGCTTAGCATGCTTTTGACAGGCAGACCGGTGTTCAACTGAATCAGATTACCTGTCGTCCCCGTGGCATAAAGTTGATGTTCAGCAAGCGCCGCTTTATTGGTTCCGACCCAATCCAGTAGGGATTGTTTGCAGTGATCGTGCGCGACCAGGGCGATATGCTTATGCGCGGCGATGGTGCGGGTGGTGTACTCCATGGTTCGTCCTTCATCGGTATGGTAGGGCTATCGGTGTGAGGAAAACAGATTACGGAAACCCTGTTTCACTGCAAAGAGGTAAAAAGAAAAAATGCGGGTATCCCGCCAAAAATCTGTTGTAACTGTGCGTAAAATAGCCGCTCTGGCGGGTTAATGGGTGTCTTTTTCGTGTACCCAGCGCAGGAAGCGTTGTTGAGTTTCTTTATCCGCCTTCTGGAACCAATACTGCATGATTGAAAATAACGTGCTGGAGGCGGTTGGCGCGTCAAGCTTGTCTGTTACCGGCCCATCTTCCAACAGATCGTCGTTGGTTGACGTCATGATGGCAGCAAATTGCGCCACCGAGGCACGATGTTTTGCCGAGTTATATTCAGACATCTTCTCTTCTATTTTCTGAGTCAACTCATCATCGGTGACGTTCAGTATATCGACCCGAGTAGGGATGATTTGTTGTCTTTCATCTATCAGCTGGTAATGAGCCTGTTGATCAAAGTTTTTGCGTTCCTGGCTTGTTTCCAGCGAGGGTAATTTAAACGAGACAGACGCCAGATTCTGGGCATTGAACGCCGCAATTAAAGCGGGAGAGGTATACGTCGTCCGGACGTTGTTTATGGTGCGAATGTCTTTTACCACTTTAAAAAGAAGTTGATGTTGCCCGTTGTCTAGCTCGAGGCTATCAGCGCCTTTCAAAATCGTACTGGATACCTTTTGCCCATCCACCACGATAAGATCAATGTTCTGATCCAACTTCAGCGTGATTGCGATGGCTGGCGCGCTTATAACCGAAATGAAAAGGCACGCAGTGATAAGGCCTGCTTTCATTCATATCCCCAAGAGTTCAATTAATCCGAATATTGTTAAGCAATTGTCGGAATGTGTCAAAGATTTCAATTTGCAACATCATGTTATTATTTATGATGTTATTCTGCGGCTATTTCCCGTGTTATACGCATGCAACCGTCAGGAAAGATTTTTTAGATTATCCGGCAATGCCGCCCTTCATCGAAAAATGTACGATACTCTGTATGACATCTCATAAAAGGTACTCTGAGCATGATGAATGACAGTGATATTGAATCTGTGCTTAAAACAGTAAAAACCATTGCTCTGGTCGGCGCCAGTGATAAAGCGACGCGGCCAAGCTACGGCGTCATGGCCTATCTGCTTGACCAAGGCTATGAGGTCGTCCCCGTGAGTCCGAAATTGGCGGGACAAACGTTGCAAGGGCAGAAGGTTTACGCCAGTTTGGATAAAATCCCACAGCATGTTGATATGGTTGATGTATTCCGCCAACCGGAAGCCGCCTATGAGATTGCTCAAGAGGCGATCGATATCGGCGCTAATGTATTGTGGCTACAGCTTGGCGTTATTAATGAGCAGGCTGCCAGTCTGGCGAGCGCCGCGGGACTGCGCGTTGTTATGGATCGCTGTCCTAAAATTGAAATTCCACGCCTGGGATTGGAAAAATAACATGTCGACCACATTTACCGGTTTTCGCGCCGTAACCGGTAAATGTTAATAGAGTCGCATACCATTGCTATCAATGGCGCAATTGCGGCGCACGGCGTTGGATGACTTTGGCCAATTCCTCTAACGAGGGATGTTCATCCTGGTAAGGTTCTTCTTTTATCAGTTGGGCTTCGGCCAGATAAGTATGAATAGGCTGCCCTTCATCATCTTCCATTACCACATGATACCAGGGCGCAGCCCGCAACGTATCGTTGGCGTTTAACTCTTCCCACTTGGGGACTTCTAATGAATATTCGGGGTCGATATCAATGATGACGCCCGGATACCCCAGTAGTTTATGACGAATCTGCTGCCCGATTCCAAATTTACAGATGATCATATAATCTCCTGAGAAATCTATAACACTTTCTAAATGGGGGAGCCTTGAGCTTTTTCAAGTAGAGCGAACAGTTCGTAAGCTTATTTTTTGCACAGATCTCTTCGGTTGAATACTATGATATTAGTATGATTCATTTTTCGTCGGATATCGCCAGATCGCGGGAAAGTGGTTATCTGTTAATAACAATGGGAGGGAGAATCGTGTCGACCTTATCTATCGCGGCTTACGTTTATGGGAGAGTTCAGGGCGTCGGCTTTCGTTACAGCACTCAATACCGGGCCACACAGTTGGGTCTCAATGGTTATGTACGCAACAGCGACGATGGCAGCGTAGAAGTTGTTGCCTGCGGCGAACATCAGGCGATCGAACAATTAGTCCAGTGGTTGAAACAAGGCGGCCCGCGTAGCGCCGGGGTTGAAAAGGTGATTACCGAGCCACATGCTAACGTTGATTACAACGGGTTCAACATTCGTTATTAGCGCTATATACATTTGACCGGCTTGGGTAAACCGGCAATTTTTGTCGCCTGTTTGGCTGGTCCTTTGGGGAATAAGCGATACAGATAGCGACTGTTGCCTTTTTCTTCGCCGTATTTTTGCGCCATCGCTTTAACCAACATGCGAATGGCGGGGGAGGTGTTAAATTCCAGATAGAACGCGCGAACAAACCGGACGACCTCCCAGTGAGCCTCCGTCAGCGCAATATCTTCCTGTTCCGCTAATACCGGCGCCAAATCTTCGCTCCAGTCAGCGCTGTTCATGAGATAACCTTGCGCATCCGTTTCAATGATGCGGCCTTCAAACTCCAACATACTTCCTCTGACGTAATATGACATCGCGGCAGTTTAACAAAAATTTCTTTTCCCCAGAACAAAACAAAAAGCCCCGCACAAAGCAGGGCTTTATTAAACCGTGTCGGCAATCAATCGTTACGCATAATGCCCAGGATGCTCAACAGGCTGACGAACAGGTTGTATATCGAGACATAGAGGCTGACCGTGGCTCGAATGTAATTGGTTTCGCCACCGTGGATGATATTACTGGTTTCCCAGAGAATCGCACCGGCGGAGAACAGAATAAATAGTGCGCTGATCGCCAGGTGCAGCGCCGGAATTTGCAGGAACAGATTAGCGATAAAGGCGACCACCAGCACAACAAAGCCCGCCATCAGCATTCCGGACAGGAAGGACATATCCTTCCGGGTAGTCAATACATAGGCGGAGCAGCAGAAGAACACCAGCGCAGTACCACCCAGAGCGAGCATGATAATGTCGCCCGAGCCGGCGGAAATCAGCGTACTTAACAATGGGCCCAGCGTATATCCCATGAATCCCGTCAGCGCAAAGGCCGCCAGAATACCGGCTGGACTATTTGCCAGCTTGTGAGTCAGGAACATCAGACCATAAAAACCAACCAGCATTAATATCAAGCCAGGCGCAGGCAGGTTAAATACCGTACTGGCAGTCGCGGTAACGGCAGAAAAGCCTAATGTCAGCGATAGCAGGAAATAGGTATTACGCAATACCCTATGGGTGCTAAGCAATGAGCTTTCGCGGGTTGATGAAGCAACAATACGATCCATATAACGACTCTCTCTTTCAGGGGGCCATATTCAACCTCAAAGAGTAAATAGTTTCTTAACGTTATTAAAGCCGTTTTACCCTTCTTTACGCTTAAAATTGATATGTTTATGAGCGTTGTGGCGATTTTGCGTTCACTTGAAGCGCAAGAGACTATTTTTCAGGCAATTAAACACAATGATGCTTTACAAGGCTCAGCTCTCTGTTTATAGTGCGCGTCATTGCGGAGGAGTGGCCGAGTGGTTGAAGGCACCGGTCTTGAAAACCGGCGACGCGAAAGCGTTCTAGAGTTCGAATCTCTACTCCTCCGCCAACCAATTCAACGGGCTAGCTTCGGCTGGCCCGTTTTTCTTTTGTGCCGATAGAATATTTTTCCTGATTAGCAAACGCTCACCGCTGGTACGCCTTTGTTGTCCTGTCATAAATCAGCGTCAGGTTTTATGACGACTAAAAGCTGCTTGTCTCTGCTGTTGCTTTCTTCTTTAAGCAGAAAATTAATTTTCTTTATATTAATGAGATTGCTGAACCGGATGCCCCATACCTGTTCACGAGGAGGGGAGAGCAAATGGCGACATACTTACGGAGTAGACTTTCCACCGGCTAAATCAAGGATCCTTAATGATTGAGGGTATAAAACGATTATCTTGAATATATTGATTTTAATATGAGCATTAATTAATATATCATTTTTTATCAATGAAGATATATTTAATTGTGAGGGGAAAATTTTGACTAATCAACCAATGAGTTTTCAACAGCTAAGTGAATACTTGAGTCGTATCCCAGAGGAGATTTCTTTTACGGGTTCTAGTAAAGCTAAGTTTAAATCGCTAACGATTGCATTACTGTCGTTATGTTTTGCTGTTGTCCTACTGTTTAAATACTTAGAAGCTTCATCAGGTAAAGGCGCGCTCATTCTTTTTAGCGTTATTACCGTGTTTTTCTTTATATTAACGTTTAAACAATGGGGCGATGGAAAAATTTCCATTGTGAAATTAACGCATACAGATGTGACAGTTAAAGATCTCAATAAAAAGATCCCTTTAGAGTGCATTGAAAACATTTCATATACATATGATAGTAATGACACGTTGAAAATATTTTTGAAAGAAAAAATTAAAGATCTCGCTTTAACAAGTAAGTTTAATTCTTTACGTGGCGCTTCAGTAAGTATTCAAAATAAAAAAGATAAGCAAGTGATAGTGATTATTGTTCCCTATAGCTTCAATGTTGATGGTAAGCGTCTTTATCCGGAAGAGATACAAAATATTTTTGAGCAATACTTGAGCATTCCTGCAATTAAAAAGGAAATGATAATTTCACCGGCTCAATAATTTCAATATACAAGCTGGAACGCTTGGAAATCGGCGACCAAAGCGTCTGATTAGACGTGCATAGACAGGCGAGCGCTGGCATGAGTTCTTATCTGCCGGCGCTGCTTTGGTCTTAGCTCTGATTTATGCAACAACGCCGACAGCGCCTGAAAGGCGGGCTGACGCGGATTACTTCCGGCGCGCAAGCAGACCGATCAAAAGACCAATCGTTCCGGCTGCCAGGAGGCTCGCAATTGGCGACGCTTTTACTTTACTCGCCACAGTATCCGTCGCATCGCAGAGCGTGTCGCATGCTTGTGCGGCGTATTTGCGGGTTGCGCCCTTTATTTTATGCTTCGGCGAATCGACAGCGTCGCCGAATGCTTCCTGAGCGGCGCCCGCAGCCTCATCGGCCTTGTTTGTGACCTTATCAACGATATTTTCGGCTTCGTTATCAAAATTTTGTGTTGGCATCTTTGCCTCCGTTTTACTCATAAGCGACACTGAAAGGATAGTCCGTAATACGGCGCGATCCACTTGGCACGCAAACTTTTACATATTCGCCAGCCCATTTACCTGTCTGGCTCAGGCAATTTGGCTGCGCTTTTTGTCAAACAGACAGTATGAAAATATGCTCTGGTATCAGCGGACGATAAGACGAAAACCGAGAAGACCCATGACGCATCCACTCATCCGATCCAGCGATGCTTTATAGCTCAGGTAAACTTGACGCGGCCTGCTGGCTGACAGCACATACGCAACAAACCCGTACCATAGAAGATCAATCAGGAATGCGATAGCGGGCAATGCGAGGTACATGAATAGCGTAATTTTATGACTCAGTATCGCCGCAAAAATACTGCCGAAGACTATCGCCGTGTTCGGGTTACTCAACTGAGTGAGTAGTCCGGTGATAAATGCTTGGCGGAAATTCATTTCCGTTGAGTCTGAGGCATCAACGGCTAGCGGCGTCCCTGCCTTGCGGAACATCTTGATCGCCAGCCAAATCAGATAAAGTCCCCCAGCCGTTTTCAATAGGCTGTAAAGCCACGGAACCCATGTGAGAATGGAATGAAAGCCCAGTAAAGCAAGGGCGGCAAAAATCAGGCATCCCACTCCCATGCCGAGCGCCGTTCCCATTGCTGCTTTACGTGACGAGGCCACTGCCGTTCTTGCCACCAAAATGAAACTTTGACCGGGGCTCATCGCGCCCAAAAGAATAGCGCCTGAGAGGGTTAATATTGTCAGCGTTGTGCTTTCCACACCAATTCACCTTGTTTATCCATGTAAAGCATGAGGTTAATGTACAGGATTTACAGGCTTATCATCAAAGTATGGCGTTCGTCGCCCTCTGCATGCCCGTCGGGGATTGCGTAGGGAAGTGCCGTAATGAATAGATAAACGCATGGCGCTCAGGTTGTGCCATGTCAGGCATGGATCACGTTTACCCAAGAAAAGTGAAGGCGATCATGGTACTGAACGGCAAGGGCGACTAGGCTTTTTCTAAACGGTTAACCAAGAAAGAGGCTGTCATGTATAAAACCATTTTAGTACCGGTTGATATCGAAGAAGATGAATTAACCAGGAATGCGCTTGCCCATGTGGTAACGCTGGCAAAACTGTCTGATGCGACGGTGCATCTTTTTCATGCATTGCCCGATGCTTCGGCATTTTTATCCGCGTACTCTTTTGGCATCAAAGAGTTCAAGAATGAGGCGGTCGTCAAGGCTGATGAAAAACTGGAATCCCTAATCAAGACTATCGACCTTCCGGCCTCCCGTTTATCGTTCAGCGTGAGTTTCGGGACGCCCAGAGATGAAGTGTTGCAACTGGCCGAGGAGATTGATGCCGACCTGATCGTTGTTGGTTCGCGTCGGCCTGATGTAAAAACCTACCTGCTGGGATCGAACGCCGCCGCGATTGTACGCCATGCCAAAACATCGGTATTGGTCGTGCGCTAGGCGGATTAGCCGGCTTATTCCGGTCGTGCGTGATAAGCCGGTGATTTATCTTAGCTGACTGTCTTTACTGCCGCGACGGTTATAGCCGCTGCTGAGCGTTCTTTTCTTATCGAGTTTTTCCTGACAGTCTATGCAATAGCGCACGCCGGGCAAAGCATTTCGGCGGGCATCCGGAATTTCATCACCGCACTCATCGCAGTAATGCGCGCTTTCCCCGCTACTTAGCTGACTACGGGCATGTGCAATGGCATCATCTACTGTCGCATCAATTTGATCCTGAACCGCCCCGTCATTCGACCAGCCACTAGCCATAATCACCTCCACAGAATAGTGAACCTTGTTTTAGTATTGGGGAGATTTTGCACGATTCAAGAGTAATAACGGCAATCGTGTCGATCAAAGTGAACGCCAACGTTGTCAATGAGAGCCTGGCGCGGCGGAATGGTCGGCATCAGGTACGCTGATTTTCATGACGATCGGTATATTCGACGCGAGCAATCAACTGGTCGATATCGCTGTCGGAAAATACCTCTATGCCATGCGCTTTCAGCAGTTCCGCCGTCACGCCATTTCCCGCTATCTGTTGGCCATCAAACCGGCCGCTGTATATCACGTTGCTGCCGCAAGATGGGCTTCCTTCGGTGAGTAATGCAAAGCGACATCCGTGTTGTTCCGCCATTTGCAAGGTTAGCCAGGCGCCTAAGATATAGCGTTCTGTTACATCGGCGCCGGTGGCTTCCATAACGCTGGCCCCTTGTGCGATCACGGCATTTCCATTTTGGGAAGGAATAATTTCTGCCGCGGGGCGAGGGGTGGCGAATCCAGCGGCCAGCTCAGGGCAAAAGGCCACCAGTCGGGATTGTTGTCGCCATTGATCAAGGTATGACGCAACCGATTTCTTATCAGAACCGTTATAACGTACCGGGAAACCAGACAGACAAGCACTAATCAGGATTTTACTCATGGGGCGAATATTGCGTAAAGACAGCTATCATAACCGGGTTGATGTCAGGCGCAAGCGCTCTTCGCAGAAGAGCGTGCCGTCAGAAAATAGAGAAGAGTAAAACGACAGGGAAACTTAACGGCCATGTGACGCCTATAAGCAAAGAGGTGAGAAACCGAATAGTCAGCGAGTTATCTCTGCTCAGCAGAAAAGTGACGACGAGTGAAATAACGAAACCGATAACGTAAATGAGTTTAATTGATTCCCACAAAGTCTGATGTGGCACGTTTGCTTCCTTTTATGCTTGATGCGCCTGCATTCTAAGCTGTTAATATTTTATGATCAATTTTTTAACTCATTGATTCCATGTACAGCTGCTCATACTATGGCGCAGTGACACAAAATTTCTGACGGGCAGGTCAAAGAACGCATTATTCAATAATCAATTTCTGCCTATCCGGGAAACTCCCCCTATCTTTATCATTTCGCGCGTAACGGCAGCCAGCGCGGTAAAAGGAGCGCCCGGCGCCGGCGCTGCGGATATGCCCCATTTGGGAAAAATATGAGATATCAACGCAAAGTGTTGCAGAATAGCGATCACTTAAAGGCAGTGAATAATGCGGATTACGCGAATAAATAAGTGATTATCTTGTTGGAAAATACGGTAATTTCTCCCTGAGAATAATATCTGAAACGGGGCCGAAAAATGATGCGCTATAATCAGATGAGGTAGCGTGAATACGTGGCGAATGACAAACCCAATGTGACAATAATATTAAATTTTTGTTTCCATCTGGACATTATCTCAGTACTGTCATAGCTTGTTGTTTTATTCCATCAGAAAGGTAATAAAATGAGTGAGATATCTAGCCTGTCGCTGAAGATCCCAGTTGATCTGAAAGAGAAAATTAAAGCTGCCGCACTGGAAAAAGGTGTTTCAATCAGCGCTGAGGTAAGCGCAAGATTATTACAAAGCTTCGGTGATGATGGAAAAGCTAACTCATCCTCAGCCGAGGCCGTGGATAATCAGGACATAAAAGAGGGAGAGGATGTCCCATTAACACCTAAAGAAATCAAGAAAATCAGAGCATTACTTAAAGATAAAACGAAAAACGCTTCAAAGAAAAAATAATTTCCCCGTCCTCTGGCATGCTATACCACACGCTTATGACGCTATGCGTGATGATATAGCATTGCTTCCTGCTGCTGGCTAACATCCAGATATGTGATACAAATCAGTAAGGTTTCTCTATTTTTTGCCGATAAATGCTATTCACATCATTCGTGGAGGCAATTATGTTAATGGGAACTCTTAAAGAAACACTGATTTTTGTACAAGATGATGGCACGGGACGCCATCGGTACGAGATCTACAAGAGTGACCATCAAGGTGGATATTTCGCTGTTATATATATCCAGAAAACCGTGTTATTAAATGATACGGCTGTTGTCACCTGGGTCATTGATAATCCGTACTGGCGTATGAAATCACATTATATTCCGAATGCCCGTATGGAATGCGAAGCTCACTGGAAAGAAACATACCGCGTTTTGGTCGCTTGATGTAAATATAAATTCGATAAAGGATAATTTATTACATCCTTTATCGCATCCCGCATTAATAATGTCGCAATTATTTCACTTATATTTTATGTGGTTATTTTTGTGGTTGAGTTTATTATTTGTTTTATTAGTTGTGGTTTTTAAAATAATTATTATTTTCATTTTTTTAAATTAACGATTTTACTTATCGGTGAAAATAATAAATTATGAAAAACTGATCGATTAAATAGATATATAAAACATTAAATATATCCATGAGGAGATATAAAGATTATCGCCAATACGCCGATACCACTTTGGACATTGGGATGAGTATACAAATTTGGTTGTTTTTACCGCATTGAAGCGCCCTTAATCATTATCTCGGGTGCGTTTTTTTTGGACTACAACAGGCCGGCATAGCGACATTCTGTATGGTCTGGAATTGGCTCAATGTCAGTACCCATGCGTATGCAATCTGCTTTGGCGTAGGCCTCTGCGCCCTGGCACGTATCATTTTTCAAGTATAAAAAACAAGATGTAAGGATAATATTTGAGGAACGCCATATTTAACCTGGTCTTTTTCGACGGAGGTGGCGGTTATTTTCTCGGATGAAGATCGAATGGATAAACAAAGGAGATTTCAATGAACTTGTCCAACTGGCGTATAGGAACTCGATTAGGCGCAGGTTTTGCTTTCCTGGTGCTAATGCTTTTGATTGTCGGCAGCGTCGCGGTAACAAAATTGACTGATTTTAATAAAAAAATGGATGACATTGTTTCGCAGGATTACCCATTGACGGTAAAAAGCAATCAGTTAATCGATGAGCTGAACGCCTTTCTCAATAATCAGCAAGTGTTGTTTTTATTAACGACGCAGGCTGAAATCAATCATCAATTGGAGCTTGGTAAGGAAAACTCAGTAAAGATCTCTCAGCTAATGGATTATCTGCAAAAACATGTGGTGGATGAAAGGTCGATGGCGGTTCTGAGTTCAATTGGCGATATCCGCAGAGATTTCCTTGCTTCGGCAAACAAACTGTCAGGTTTTATTGTTGCCGGAGATGTGGAAAGCGCGACCAAAGAGTATTTCAACGTAACGCATGTCGCTCAGCAGAAGTATAAGGATAAAGTCACTGAGCTGATTGATTCTCAAGATGCGAAAATGTCTGAATCGGCGCAGGATGTCGCGGAAAGCTACAGAGAGACGCTAATCGTCATGGCCGGCGTTATTATCGCCAGCATCATCGCGGGGTTGGTTATTGCTTTGTCGATCACGCGTAGTGTGACGCGTCCGATACAGGATGCGTTGGTGGTGGCGGAGAACGTCGCCAAAGGGGACTTAACGTCGGAAATCAAGACTGACCGCAAAGATGAAACCGGGATGTTGCTGGCGGCATTGCAGAATATGAATACCAGCCTGAGGCAAATTGTTACCCAGGTTCGGGATGGCGCAGAAACCATTTCAAGCGCGGCATCTCAGATTGCGGCGGGTAACCAGGATCTGTCTGCCAGAACGGAAGAGCAGGCCAGCTCTCTGGAAGAAACGGCATCGTCAATGGAACAACTGACTTCGACGATAAAGAACACGGCTGATAACACCCTCCAGGCGACGGAACTTGCCGCGAATACCTCGGACACCGTGGAAAAAAGCGGCAAGATGATGACCATGGTGACGCAAGAAATGCGCGGTATCAGGGATTCCTCACAGCGTATGGCTGAAATTATCGGCGTGATTGACGGCATTGCCTTCCAGACCAATATCCTGGCGCTGAATGCCGCCGTAGAGGCGGCTCGTGCGGGTGAACAAGGCCGGGGATTCGCTGTTGTCGCCAGTGAAGTTCGCGCTTTGGCGCAAAGAAGCGCTACCGCGGCCAAAGAGATTAAAGAATTGATTGATGATTCATTCAATAAGGTTCAGGACGGTATGGGGCTGGTGGAGGAAACCGGCGTTACGATGAATTCTCTGGTAACGAATGTGCAGGGCGTTAACAGCATTATCAGTGAAATCGCTCAGGCAAGCCGTGAACAGAGTGATGGCATCAACCAAATCAATCTGGCGGTCGGACAAATCGACACCACGACGCAACAAAATGCGGCATTGGTTGAAGAGTCGGCCGCCGCAGCGCTCTCTCTACAGGATCAGGCGCATAACCTTACTCAGACGGTCAGCGTATTTAAACTGGGTTCGGCGCATACCGGCTCAACCGTGAGCAAGAAAGCGAAAGACCCGGTATTGTTGCCGACAAAAAGCGCGGGAACGACGAGCGAGAAGACCTCGGGCGGACTAGCGGACTGGACCACGTTTTAAATCGTTCTGCCGTATCGCTTGACGCTGATGGCCGCCAGTGAAGCATTCAATGGCGGTTTTTTTCCGGATAGGATAACGCTATTCCCGCAACGTTTGGGGAATAGCGGTTCGATGCAAATGCCAGCGCATGACATCGATCAGGATAAACAGCAGTAAGCTTACGCCCATAACGGGCAGACAGATGGCAACCAGAGCGCTAACGGCGATGAATAGCATCCTGGGAACGCGGCCGATCTGTAATAGCGCCCCGGTCAGCGTTTTAACCGGATTTCCCTCGCCGCGATGCCTGGGACGTCGAATCCACCACATGCGATATCCCCAGACGATGGTCGTGCAGAGCCCAAGACCAAAAACGGCTAACACGACCTGATTGGCTAAGCCAAACAAAACGCCCATATGCGCATCAACGCCCCAGCGGGTTAATTTGGCCGCCAGTGGAAAAGTACTGAAATCCGTTTTGTCGACGATCTCGAGTGTCTTGGGATTGACCGCAACGGCATCGACCTGAGTCGGCCAGGCGCGATCGATTTCCGCGACGGTCCAGGCCTGATTGGCCTGCCGTGCCGGTTTTATCTCGATCTTCCTGGCATCAATGCCTGCATTTCTGGCGGCGGTTAATACGCGATCGAATGTTTCCGGCGGGGCTTCCACTCCGTGAGCAGGGGAGTGGGTTTCGTGATGCGCCGCGTGTTCATCCGCATGCCTATGTTCATGCTCAGCCGTCGTATCGCGGGTAAGCTGTGTTTTCACCGCAGGGGTTTGCCAGCCCAATAGGTTTCTGACCACTGAAATGTTGTTGCCGGCCCACTGTGACCAGGTCAGACCGGTCGCGGAAAAGAACAGCATTCCCGCCATCAGGCACAATCCCATGGTCGTATGCCGACGGCGCAGACGTCGCGTTTGTGCCGCCGGCGTTCGGGCAGGTTTATTTTTACGTCGCCTGCCGGGAGCGGTAGAACGACGAGTCGCCCCCCAGATGAGCAATCCGCCCAGCGCGGCTACCCACAACCAGGATGCGGCGAGTTCGCTATAATTGCGCCCGAAATCACCGAGCAATAATCCCCGATGCAGATAATCAATCCAGGTGCGAAAAGGGAGAATGCCGCTGGTGCCATAGACGGTTTCATCGCCACGGATCGCCAGCGTGACAGGGTCAATAAAGATGGCTCGATTCTCCGATGGCGCCAATTCGGGCGAGGCAAACATCACTCTTGTCGTTTCACCCTGTCTGGCGGCCGGTCGGATGGCGGCCAATCGAGCGTCATGATGATGCCCGAGCTCGGTTTGCGCGGCGACGATTTGCGCTTCCAGCGAGTGGGGGACGCCGTGACTTTCGGTAAAAAGCTGATGAGCGTAGAGCCGGTTTTCAATTTGCGGCGTCAGCACATACAGCGTCCCGGTAAGCGCGGCGACGAAAATGAAGGGGCCGACAAAAATACCGATATAAAAATGAAGACGAATCAATAAGGCGATCATCGCGGCTCGCGTCGATACGGCGTCTGCTGATATCACGCCTTGAGATAACGAGGGTTCGGACGCTAGCGTCTCCTGAGGCGAAGTCGGCGCTGCCCGGTTTTTAAGATGCGGCATAAAACCTTCTGAAATCAGTTGGTAAAAATGACCAGACCAGAAACGATATTCGGCAAGAATATCGCAGTCAGATTTTCTTTATAAATAGCCGAAGGTATTTCGGCGCAGTTTCAGAGAGGCGGCGCGCGCGGAATGGGAGAGGCGAATCTCTCGATCAGAATGACGCTGGATTGGGCGGCGGCGATGCGCAGTGGGGATAGATAGCGCTTCACCGTAATGACGATACCGGCTATATCGGATAATGCGGGCGTGTAGAAGAACAGGACGCAGTAACCGCAGGCTTCGTGATTCGCCATCAGGGACGGCTGGGGAGGCGAACGATCGTGAGCGCCGGCCATGTCGTATCCGGCGTGATGGTGATGCCCGGTTGAAGTCGTTGCTGCGTTTAACGCCTGGGGCCGGGCGTTGCCATGATCGCGATGAGCCAGCATTTGCGAGAGCGCTGGCGCAATGAAGATGGTCAACACGGCGAAGATACCGAGCCAGGCCGGGAAACTTCGCGGCCGCAGCGAAAGTAAAAGCATAAACGTGGCGCCAAAACCGTCTCGGATTCAGTGGCGGACACTGTACCCTATTTATGTTGGTTTTGTTACGTAAATGTTTGCATGCCGGTTTGGGAGGGTGAAATGGCATCCGGTATTCGCGTTATCTTTTGCCATAGCAGGCGATCAGTAAACGGAATATTCCTGAAGCCAGAGCGCGTAGGTATCCGATATAGTGGAGTAGACGTGGCCCAAATAGCCATTTGGGAAAGCAGGTTTTTCCTGGCCGCGCATGAGGAAATGGCGTTTTAATGGCTTCGGGCAGCCAAAAAACGTGTCAAAGTAGGGAGAGGAGGTCGTTTTTTATGTCAATGCAAACCGGTTTCGATGTAAGCGAGGTGGCAAAGGGATTGCGTGCGGAAAGTGAAAATGCCCTCTGTTTTCCTTTTTTCATCAGGACTATCATTTATCGGCGTACCGATTGTCTAAACGCTGACCTATTATGATGAATCATCTGGTTATCGAGTTGTCGTAAAGCTAACTTATCCATTAATATGGATTTTAATTGATTGAAGCACACGAACACAGGGGGAGTTGTGCTGGTTAATAAACTTGGGTCTAAACAGCGGGCTGCTGGCCTTTGCTGGCTTTCAGCGGTAGCCGTGCTGTCTTTGAGTACAGCGCCGGCTTGGGCATTTTCTATCGATGACGTTGCTCGACAGGCAGAGGCGTTGGCGGCAAAAGGTTTTGATGCGCAGAAAAGCAATCTTCCAGCACAATTTCGTGATATGAAATTTGCCGATTACCAGCAAATCCAATTCAATCAGGAAAAATCATACTGGAACACGCTACAGACGCCTTTCAAACTTCAGTTCTACCATCAGGGTATGTATTTCGATACGCCGGTGAAAATTAATGAAGTGACTGCCACGACGGTAAGCGAGATTAAATATTCAGCGGATTACTTTAATTTCGGCTCCGTTAATCATGATCCTGAAACGCTGAAGAACTTGGGTTTTGCCGGTTTTAAAATTCTCTATCCAATTAATAAAGCGGATAAGAATGATGAAATCGTCAGTATGTTGGGCGCCAGTTATTTTCGTGTGGTAGGCAAGGGACAGATATATGGGCTGTCTGCCCGCGGTTTGGCTATCGACACCGCGTTGCCTTCCGGCGAGGAGTTTCCGCGTTTTCGTGAATTCTGGATTGAACGTCCTAAACCGGCCGATAAACATCTGGTGATTTATGCCTTGCTGGATTCGCCGCGTGCGGCCGGGGCATACCGCTTCGTGGTTTATCCGGGCAGCGACAGCGTTGTTGACGTTCAGGCTAAAGTCTACCTGCGGGATAAAGTCGGTAAGCTGGGCGTCGCACCGTTGACCAGCATGTTCCTGTTTGGACCCAATCAGCCGTCTCCAACGCTGAACTATCGTCCTGCGTTGCATGACTCTAATGGGTTGTCGATTCATGCCGGTAACGGCGAGTGGATTTGGCGTCCGTTGAATAATCCTCGACACCTGTCCGTCAGTACTTATGCGATAGAAAACCCGAAAGGATTTGGTTTGTTGCAGCGCGGCCGCGATTTCTCCGCTTATCAAGATCTTGACGATCGTTATGATCTGCGCCCAAGCGGCTGGGTCGAGCCGAAAGGCGACTGGGGCAAAGGTAAGGTGGAGCTGGTTGAAATTCCCACCGCGGATGAAACCAACGATAACATCGTTGCGTTCTGGACGCCGGATGCTTTACCTGAAACCGGCAAGCCTTTGGAGATAAAGTACCGTCTGCGCTTCACCAACGATGAAGAGCAGTTGCATTCACCCGATATTGCCTATGTTCAGCAGACCCGCCGCTCCACCGGCGATGTCAAACAGTCGAACCTGATTCGTCAGCCTGACGGTTCCGTCGCTTTCCTCGTGGATTTCGTCGGACCATCGTTAAAAGAGATGGACGAAGCAACGCCGGTCACATCTCAGGCCAGTATTGGCGACAATGGCGAGATTGTTGAAAATAGCGTCCGCTATAACCCGGTAACTCATGGTTGGCGTCTGACACTGCGTTTACGCGTCAAAGATAACAAACAGCCGACAGAAATGCGGGCTGCGTTGGTCAATGGTGAAACCACATTGACTGAAACCTGGAGCTATCAGCTACCTGCCAATGAATAAGTCAACTTCTTCTCTCGATTATATCGAGAAATTACCCTTGTCTGCCGAGCAGGCAAGGGCGCTGCGTGAAAAGCTACCGGAATCAGAGTCTATCGATCAGTCTGCATTGCATCAGATATTGTCGGATGGCAGCCAGGTCAAGATTCATTCAGAAGACGATGTCGCGTTGAAGTCGGTTAGGTCTCGTCTGGAGATGGCCTGGTCTGATGGCCTGGACAACGATAAGCAATTGGGCGAAGACACCGAAGGCCGGACGGCATTGCAGGCTATGCCCAAGATCACCCGATCTTCCATGTTTCCTGATGTCTGGCGGACGAATCCGCTGGTGCGCTGGTGGGAAAGTCTGTTGGGCCGCACGGCGATGCCTCGTCATCATTATCATGATGCCAGCCCGGAAGAGACCATCGCTGAAAACAGGTGGCGCATGGTGGGTACGATGCGGCGCTACATCCTGCTGGTGCTGACGCTTTTTCAGACAGCGGTCGCCACATGGTATATGAAAACCATCCTGCCTTATCAAGGTTGGGCGCTGGTCGATCCGTTTGAAATGGCGGATCAGCCTTTGATGCGCTCGTTCCTGCAACTGCTGCCGTATGTATTGCAAAGCGGTATTCTCGTTTTGTTTGCGGTTCTGTTTTGCTGGGTTTCGGCCGGTTTCTGGACGGCGCTGATGGGATTCCTGCAACTCCTGATTGGACGGGATAAGTACAGTATTTCTTCCACGCTGGTGGGGAATGAACCGCTTAATCCGGATCATCGTACCGCGCTGATCATGCCTATCTGTAATGAAGATGTAGAGCGCGTTTTCGCTGGTTTGCGGGCTACGTATGAATCCGTGGCAGCGACCGGAGCGCTCGACCACTTTGACATTTATGTGCTGAGCGACAGTAACGATCCGGATACCTGCGTCGCAGAGCAAAAAGCCTGGATGGAGCTTTGTCGCGATGTGGGCGGGGAAGGGCGAATTTTCTACCGTCGCCGTCGCCGTCGCGTGAAGCGTAAGAGCGGCAACATTGACGACTTCTGCCGTCGCTGGGGCAGTCAATACAGCTACATGGTGATTCTGGACGCGGACAGCGTGATGAGCGGCGAATGTTTAACGTCGCTGGTCCGGCTGATGGATGCGAATCCCAATGCGGGTATTATCCAGTCTTCGCCGAAAGCCTCTGGCATGGATACGCTATATGCGCGCTGCCAGCAGTTCGCCACGCGCGTTTATGGTCCGCTGTTTACCGCCGGTTTACACTTCTGGCAGTTAGGCGAATCCCATTACTGGGGGCATAACGCCATTATCCGCGTGAAACCCTTTATTGAACACTGCGCCCTGGCGCCATTGCCGGGCGAGGGATCGTTTGCCGGGGCTATTTTGTCCCATGACTTCGTCGAAGCGGCATTGATGCGTCGTGCGGGCTGGGGCGTTTGGATCGCCTATGACCTGCCGGGCAGCTATGAAGAGTTGCCGCCCAACCTGCTGGATGAATTGAAACGCGATCGCCGCTGGTGTCATGGCAACCTCATGAATTTCCGCCTGTTCCTGGTTAAAGGGATGCATCCGGTTCACCGTGCCGTATTTCTTACCGGCGTGATGTCTTATCTGTCCGCGCCGCTGTGGTTTATGTTCCTGATGCTATCAACGGCGTTGCAGGTCGTGCATACCTTGATGGAGCCTCAGTACTTCCTGCAACCCCGGCAGCTATTTCCCGTCTGGCCGCAATGGCGCCCGGAGTTGGCGATCGCTTTATTCTCAACGACGCTGGTATTACTGTTCTTGCCAAAATTGTTGAGTGTGATCCTGATTTGCGCCAAAGGCGCGAAGGCATATGGCGGGGCGTTCCGGGTAGTGATTTCATTACTGGTGGAAATGGTGTTTTCCGTCCTGCTGGCGCCGGTCAGAATGCTATTCCATACCGTCTTCGTCGTCAGCGCGTTTCTGGGCTGGTCGGTACAATGGAATTCGCCTCAACGCGATGATGATGCCACGCCTTGGGGAGAGGCCTTTATTCGCCATGGTTCTCAATTAGTGTTGGGGCTGGTTTGGGCGATTGGTATGGCATGGCTGGATCTGCGTTTTCTGTGGTGGCTGTCGCCGATCGTGTTCTCGTTGATTCTGTCGCCGTTTGTCTCGGTTTATTCCAGCCGCGCCTCACTGGGGCTGGGCTGTAAACGCGCCAAACTGTTATTGATCCCTGAAGAGTACGATCCGCCGCGAGAACTGGTGGCGACCGATAATTACTGGCAGTTGAATCGTCAGCGTAAGCTGGAGAACGGCTTCATCCAGGCGGTATTCGATCCTTCGATTAACGCTCTCGCCAGCGCCATGGCGACGGCCCGCCATCGTTTCAGTCAGGCGATAGAGGATGTTCGTGAACAGAACGTTAATGATGCCCTGGGTCGCAAACCGGAAGAGGTGAGTGATAATCAGCGCCTGGCGCTGCTCAGCGATCCGGTGACGATATCCCGCCTGCATTACCGGGTCTGGCAACGGCCTGAACAATATGCGTCATGGGCCGATTATTACCGGAAATTATCCTCGCCGTATATTAAGGGATAACATCCCGGTACGCCGAATGGATAGGATAAAAAGCAACGGTTTGCGCCGTTGCTTTTTTTTAACCGCAATTTACCGCCATGCTTTTGGGCGATAGCGAGAGCTAATCCCCCGGCAGTTCAAGTTTGGAGGTGCGTAGCTGTAAACTGCGCCAGGAGTAGATCACATTCGCCAGGACAACCAATGCGGTTGCAATGAATACGGCGCGGAAGCCGTAAGTCGCCGAAATGGATGCGCCGATTATCGGCCCCGTCACATTACCGATATCGCGAAACGACTGGTTATAACTGAAAATCCGTCCGGCGACCTGATTGGATGAATGGTAAATCAGCAATGTTTGTACGGCGGGCAGTAACGCGCCGTCGGCCGCGCCTAACAGGAAACGAAGCACGCCAAGTTGCCAGGGAGTCTGAACAAATGCCATGGGAATTAACAGTAAAACAGACACTATCAGCATGGCGATCAGAATACGTTCCGGGCCGATTCTGTCTCCCAGTTTGCCAAGCCGCGGTGCGCTGAACAACGCGGAAACGCCGGGAATGGCGGCGATCATTCCACTGATAAAAGCCAAATTCTGTGTGTGTCCGGCCAGGTCCCGCACGAATAAGGTGAGTATTGGGGAGATGGAGCCGGTCGCGACCTGGATAATTAACGTAGTGACAAACAGGCTTAAAACCAGTTTGGGGTTTTTCAACGATATCATCACCTGCCGGCCGCTCAGCATGTCCTTTTTACGAATAGCGGTAAAACGCTCCCGCACATAAAACAGCGTGATCAGAAAACAGAGGAGCAATACGGCGGCAGTAACGAAAAACACCGGACGCAATCCATAGGTATCCGCCAGATAGCCGCCGATTAACGGGCCGATAAGCGCGCCGCTGACTGCGCCGGTAGAGAGGGTTCCCAGCGCCCATCCACTTTTATTGCGTGGCACCTGAGTGGCGATCAAGGCATTGGCATTAGGTACAAAACCGCCTAGCACGCCGAGCGCGGCGCGAAGAAACAGGAATTGCCATATATTCTGCGCCAGCCCCATGAGCACCATGACAATGCACATCCCCAGCGCTGAGCGCAGCAGCATCAATTTCCGGCCTTTACGATCGGCCAGACGTCCCCAAAAGGGGGAAGCGATAGCGGAAAAAAGAAACGTGATGCTGAAAACCACACCGGACCACAGGTTCAACGCTTGATGACCGGTGACGCCCAATAGCTCGACATATAGCGGAAGAAACGGCATGACCAGGCTGAATGCAGCGCCAGTAAAGAAGCAACCTACCCATGCAACATAAAGATTACGTTTCCAATCAATAGGCTCCACTTCTGGTGTCATAAATTTCCGATAACAGGGTTAGTGTTTTCCACTCTTACGTCGCCATGTCTTGAGCCAAGTCGTGAGGGGAAATCAAATAGATAGCAGGCTATTAGTATGTGCCGCTAAATGGTTATCAGCAAGACGTTCATCGCTAATCTGTAAGCATTAATTGGTTTGGCGGGGGGAGAGGTGAAACCCTTATCCACACCTATTTGATGTGAATAAGGTCTTCGGGGTCAATAGAGCGAGGGTTCGCCTTCCGGACGGGTTTTAAATCGACGGTGGAGCCACATATATTGGTCGGGCGCCAGAAGGATATTGTGTTCAATGATTTTATTCATCCATGCAGCCGTCGCTTCCTCGCTTTCCAGGGGGACGTCTAATTCCGCCGGCTGAATCAGCAGCTCGTATCCTTTTCCCTTCGGTAAACGGCGAGGCACGAACGGAACGATAGCGGGCTTGGCGGTTTTTGCCAGGATGTAGCTTCCCACCGTGGTGGCGGCCTTGTTCACCGCAAAAAGAGGGACGAACACGCTGCTGCGGGGGCCGTAATCATGGTCGGGGGCATACCAGATTATTTCACCCTGTTTAAGCGCCCGGATCATACCTTTAAGATCCTTGCGATCGAGCATGGATTTGTTCGAGCGCATTCTTCCCCAGGTTTGCAACCAGTCAATCAGTTTATTATCGTTGGGACGATAGACGCCAATCCCTGCATTGTTTATCCCAAAAATGCGGGCGCCAAGCTCCAGGGTCAGAAAATGCAGTCCAATCAGCAGGACGCCGCGTTTTTGCGCCCGCAGCGGCCGTATGTTTTCCAGCCCTTTGACGGTGAACCAGCGTTCTATACGCCAGTCGGGCCAAAACCACGCCATGCCGGTCTCGATGATGCCCATTCCGACGGCTTCAAAGTTTTTTCTCACCAGCTCATCTCGTTTTGCCGTTGGCATATCGGGAAAGCATAATTCAAGATTTCGGGTGGTGATTTCAACTCGACGAGGAAGCAACCGCACGGAGAGATGACCCAGTCCGGTGCCGATACGATAAAGCCAAGGGTAGGGCAGCAATACAATAAGGTAGAGCGCGCCGATACCCAGCCAGGTTAACCAATAACGCGGGTGCAGTAATGAACGATTAAAAGTGGGGAGTTGTGTCATGGCCTCAGTGTCGAATTCTGGTGCTTGTAGGCACACATACCGTTAAAAAATAAGTGAGATACTCACTCAACAGGATAGATGATAGCGGCACTTTTATTAGCAAAAATTTTGCGGCGCGCTATAGCCTGATTTTTATACAAAAAATGAGTCGTGTTGCTAATGATAGCATTTGGCGCCAGCAGAGTGTAAGCGTTGATGCCATCGTTAAACGTTCGTTTGATTATCTAATGAGTTGAATTTTCGCCGCGCTCTGGCAGGCGCTTATTTTATATTCATGCCCTGACATCAATCCTGCTATCGGGTATGATGCCGGGCGATTCAGCGCCGGCAAAAATCTGGCGCAAAATCGCCATGATTAACCTCAATGAAGACAGGAACGTACACCATGCCAGTGTTACACAACCGGGTTTCCAATGAGGAACTGAAAGCGCGTATGCTTGCTGAAACCGAGCCGCGAACCACAGTTTCTTTCTATAAGTATTTTACGCTTGATGAACCGCAGGCGTTCCGCGATCGTTTGTATATCCAATTTGAGCAACTGAAGGTCTTTGGCCGAGTCTATATTGCGACGGAAGGGATCAATGCGCAAATCAGCGTGCCGAATAATCAGTTTGCAGCGTTTAAAGCGGTATTATTCAGCGCGCATCCCGCTCTCGATCGGGTTCGGCTGAACGTCGCGCTCGATGATGATGGAAAATCTTTCTGGGTGCTGCGGATGAAAGTCCGCGATCGGATAGTGGCCGATGGTATTGATGACCCGACGTTTAATCCGGCGAATGTCGGCCAGTATCTACAGGCCGAACAGGTCAACGCCATGGCCGACGATCCCAATACGCTTTTTGTTGATATGCGTAATCACTATGAATACGAAGTCGGCCACTTTGAAAATGCGTTGGAAGTGCCTTCGGACACGTTCCGCGAGCAACTGCCAATGGCGGTAGAGATGCTCAGGCATGAGCAGGATAAAAATATCGTCATGTATTGCACCGGCGGGATCCGCTGCGAGAAAGCAAGCGCGTATATGCTTCATCACGGATTTAAGCACGTCTATCATGTGGAAGGCGGGATCATTGAATATGCGCGTCAGGCAAAAGCCAAAGGCCTGCCGCTAAAGTTCATCGGGAAAAACTTTGTCTTTGACGAGCGGATGGGCGAGCGGATTACTGATGAAGTGATCGCGCACTGTCATCAGTGCGGCGCGCCGTGCGACAGCCATACCAACTGCCGTAATGAAGGTTGTCACCTGTTGTTCATTCAGTGTCCGGCATGTGCGGAAAAATATCAGGGATGCTGTAGCGAAAGCTGTCAGGAAGAGCGACGCCTGCCATTGGCGGAGCAACGCGCCCGGCGCAGCGGCCGTGAAAACGGCATGAAAATCTTTAATAAATCGAGAGAAGTGTTGCAATCCGCATTGCATATCCCTGCGCCTGCCGCCAGGGATGAAGAGAAATAAGCGATTAAAAAGCCCTTTCATCAACTGAAAGGGCTCATTTACCGCCGAGAGTTTATTTTTGCCGCACGCCTTCAACAGAAATGATCAGTTGAACTTCCTGCGAAGCCGGCCCCAGATCCTGGGTAATATTAAAATCTTTCAGCTTGATGGTGCCTTCGGCTTCAAATCCGGCGCGATAGTTACCCCACGGATCATTACCCTGACCGATCAGTTTTGCCTCTAACGTCACAGGTTTGGTTACGCCGTTTAAGGTCAGATTACCGCTGATATCGTATTCATCGCCGTCTTTTTTCACTTCCGTGGACGTGAATGTCGCCTGAGGATATTTGGATACGTTCAGGAAATCCGCACTGCGGATATGCTTGTCACGTTCCGCATGATTGGTGTCGACACTGTTGGTATTAATGGTGACATTCACTTTATCGCCGGCCGGGTTGGCTGGATCAAAAGTGAAGGCGCCATCAAAATCGTTAAAGCCGCCATAAATCCAGCTATAGCCCAGATGGTTAATGCGAAACTGGATAAACGCGTGCTGGCCTTCCTTATCAAACTTGTAATCGGCGGCCAAAGCCGATCCGGCAGAGGCTAGCAAGGATGCGGCAGTCAGGCCCAGTAGTGTTTTCTTCAGCATCGGTATTTCTCCATTAATTCGTAAGGTTAAGAGATGTTGCGACCCAACATCCGTTTCAACGTCGTATCACCATCTATAAAGTGGTGCTTTAATGCGGCTAAACCGTGCAGAGCTGACAACGCTACCACCACCCAGGCAAGATAGAGATGCACGGTACCGGCAACATCGGCTTGGTCCGTCAAACCGCTTAAGGTGGCTGGAATAGAAAACCAGCCAAAAACTGAAATAGGTTGCCCCTCGGCAGTGGAAATCAGATAGCCGCTGATCAATATTGCAAACAGCACCACGTAAAGCGAGATGTGCGCCAGGGTGGCGCTAATGCGAGTCAGCGTTGAATAACTTTTTAATGGCGGAGGCGGAGGGGAAAGAAAACGCCAGATCACGCGAAAAACCATAATGGCGAAAAGCAATACGCCGATGCTTTTGTGGATCTCGGGCGCGCGGTGATACCACACATCGTAGTATCCCAACGTTACCATCCAGAGTCCCAGGGCAAACATACCGTATACGGTTAACGCGCCTATCCAGTGGAGAAGAATACTGACATGACCATAACGAGATGAGGTATTACGCCAAAGCATAGTTATGACTCCTTATCAGGTAACCTGTACAATTTTGCAAACTTAAACATGTCCAAACACAAAAGCAATATAAAGTCACAACTTTTAACAAATAGGCGAATTTGAACAATTTTTTTGAATTGAAATTCATATTTTGTTCAATCCGATGCAGATGGCGGATAAAAAGAATCAATCCCTGCCGGGCGCTTTCTTTCGCGTACGGTTGAGCGTGATGAACAAAAAAAGAAGGTGGTCTGGCGGTTAAAATGACAACACCGTCAGCGAGACGGTGTTGTCATTGGGAGAGTGAATCAAGAATCAATAAATCTGGTAGCAAAATAATAATAAACGTTATCAATGGTTAATGCTTTCTATAATCCAGGGATTGACAATCTGTTGATTCGATTTTTGCAATGCCTGCTTCAAGTATGTATATCAGCTTCCTGGCTACATCTGTCGTTAACCATAACGTACGGTCAACCTGTGCTTCATCTGGAGCCTGATCCGAAGTGGCTAAATAGTGTAAACGGATCATCATGGCATCATAACTGTCAACGGTGCTGATGTCCCAACCTACAAGAGGATGTGTCTGAATAACTTCATTTTCTCTATCCATAAATACCCCTTATTGACTAGTTACTAACATGAGTGACTAACGAGGTTTAAGGTGGCCCCTTATTTAGAAGAGCACTAACAGTATATCGTCGCTTATTTAATTTATGGGAAATATTTTTAAAAAATCTGCAAAAAAAGTTTTTGGACGCTAATTAAACAATCCGGAGCGAAAAAACATTCATCCCGGACTGTTGCGGTGAATGGAATAAATGAAAATGCTATTCGGTATTTAAACCGGCATTTTTCTCCAGGGTGGCGACAAAACGAGCAAGATGTTTTTTCAGCGAAGGATCCCGATTCTCATTTTGAGATTCCAACTTCAGATTGTGGATCAAAAGCTGGTTTGCTTTTTCATCAAGACAGAAAACCAGAGACGAAAATGCAAGCTCTAACGCGTCAATCTTGCGCTGCTGTGCGCCGATTAGCTCCAGCAGTTCACCGAATGTCATTGCTTCTTCCGGTTTTTCTACTGTCATAATAGGTATCCTCGGTTATAACAGGATGGCAAGATGCCCGGTACATGAATCATTACAGCCTATAATTTATCATTGAGCCAAGCCTTTCTACAGCCAAAATTTCTTCGCCCGTCCATGGGCGCGCTTTTCAGAACGCCGTCAGCGGGGTTAAAGACGCCGTCGGTTTTTTATGGCGGCTATTCCTGACCGCTCCTTTTCAAGCCGTCGCAAGCGACGCTAAAAAATTTCCCCGGCATTTTTTATTCGGGTATAAACCAGTCGTCCGCGCTTTCCCAGGTTTCTTGCAGCATTTCGGAGATACGTTCCTTATCCTCTTTATTGCCGCCCAACACGGTTAGATTATTGGCCGCCGCATAGCGGATCTGGATAGGCGTATCCGGATAGTGTTGGTGAATTCGGTTACCCAACTCCTGGGTCAGTGCTTCCAGTGCGCCCGCGGGGAGAGGGGATGACTTTGCTATGGTAATTTCGACACGCATAATTGCCTCCATTGATAACTGTTTATTTATACAGTTATCAATGAAAAAGAACAAGCGCTGAAGAAAAAATCGCAGCCTGAAGCCACGGTGTAAAAACTTCCGTCCGGGGGATCAGCGATGAACGGTTTGCCGCTGAGCGGCGCCCATCACAAAGAGAGGCTATGATGGGCCGATATGTTATCGAACGGACCAGTTAAGACGTTGTCCCGCCAGGAAGGGGATTACTGACTCATCACCCATTGAAATTTCTTGCGGGAACGTCACCGGTGTACGATGCAGTTCAATCAGGCCTTCATTAACCGGCAAGCCATAAAAATGCGGACCGTTTAATGAACAGAATGCTTCAAGTTTATCCAGCGCGTCCAACTCCTCAAATACCGTCGCGTAGGCGCTCAAGGCCGCCTGGGCATTAAATACCCCCGCGCAGCCGCAGTCGGATTCTTTTCTGTGCTTAACGTGCGGTGCTGAGTCGGTACCGAGGAAAAGCCGGTTACAGCCGCTGGCAACCGCCTCGCGCAGCGCCTGCTGATGAATATTCCTTTTGAGGATAGGCAGGCAGTACAAATGCGGACGAATGCCGCCGACCAGCATATGATTGCGATTAAACATTAAATGTTGTGGGGTAATAGTCGCAGCAAGATACTCATTACCTGATACAATATAGTCCGCCGCCTCTTTGGTGGTGATGTGCTCGAATACCACTTTCAGTTCGGGGAACCGTTGACGCAAGGGTTCCATAACCGACTCAATGAACCGGGCTTCCCGATCGAAAATATCGATTTCTGGGCTGGTCACTTCGCCATGCACTAACAGCGGCATCCCAATTTCCTGCATTTTTTCCAGTACCGGATAGATGTTGGCGATGTCTGTGACGCCGTGGCTGGAGTTGGTCGTCGCATTCGCCGGGTATAACTTGGCGGCCGTGAAGACGCCTTGCTCAAAGCCGCTGACAATCTCCGCGGCGTCCAGCGTGTCGGTCAGATAGCAGGTCATCAACGGTTGAAAATCATCCCCTGCGGGGATCGCGGCCAGAATGCGCTGACGATAAGCCTTCGCGCTTGTCACGCTGGTGATCGGCGGCGTCAGATTCGGCATGATGATCGCCCGACCAAAAAAACGGCTGGTGTACGGCAGGACGGTTTCAAGCATCTGATCGTCACGTAAATGGATGTGCCAATCGTCAGGGCGGCGGATAGTTAGAATGTCTGGCAATGCGGTCATTGAATGTGCTCCAGCGGTCAGTAGAAAAACATCATCTGTCTGTTGGTTGGGACTAATACGGCGGGGAATAAGAATAAGTGCAAAGCCTTGTGAATGCATCCGTTAGTTGATGAATGCGTCAAATTAACTAGTATAGCTACTACGATTATTGGCATCCCATGCCTTATCTTTTGATCTTTAACTGTAAATTATAGAAGGACTAAAATGGAAATTCGTATCGTTGCCAGCTTACAGGCAAAAGCTGAATTTATTGACGACGTGACTGCTGCGGTGAAGGCTGCGGTGGCGCCAAGCCGTCAGGAAGCGGGAAATTTGCAGTACGATCTGCACCAAGAAATCGATAAGCCCGGCGCTTTTGTTTTTTTCGAGCGTTGGAAAAATCAGGCTGCCGTGACGGAACATGAGCAGTCAGCGCACTTCAAGCGTTTGATCTCCAGCCTTGAAGGCAAGACCGACGCGTCGACGATCAAATTGCTGAATTATCTGGACTGATAGAAAATCGCCGGGAGCGATTTTCAACGTCGCTAGCGACGGCTTGGAAAGGGGCGGGCATGGATAGCCCGCCATAAAAAAACACCCGCCAACTGGCGGGTGTTTTTGTTGCAGACGGCGCTGAGATTATTCGCTGATCTGCGTCGGTCTGGTGGCCGGCGCCGTCGCCTGATTAACGGCTGCGTGGCCGCCGGCGGATCCTTTGCCGTCGAACTGATAGGCAGGACGCTTCCAGTCGCTTTGACGTACCGGCTCTGGTTGGTAATCCGGCGCTGGCGCTTTCGTCATCGGCGCTGTGGCGTGGAACTTATAGCGCGTCGGCGCCGCCGCTTCCGTTGCTGTCGGTTGAACCGGCGTTGCCGGTTTTTGCACTGGCGCGCTCGGCGAGGCGTTTACCGGTTGAGGGGCGATTTCTTCAACTGCCTTCTCGCTTTCCTCGACAACCGCCTCGTTTTCTTCAACAGGTTCGCTTTCTGCAACGGCCCTGTTTTCTTCAACGGGTTGGCTTTCTGCAACCGCCTCATTTTCTTCAACGGGTTGGCTTTCTGCAACGACCTCGTTTTCTTCAACGGGTTGGCTTTCTGCAACCGCCTCGTTTTCTTCAACGGGTTGGCTTTCTGCAACGACCTCGTTTTCTTCAACAGGTTGGCTTGCTGCAACGACCTCGTTTTCTTTAACAGGTTCGTGTTCTTCAATGACCGGGTTTTCATTAGCAGGCTCATTTGCTTCAACGAACTGCTTTTCTTCAACTACGTCATTGTTTTCTTCGGCAACCTCATCATCCTCGCCATAGGCTCTTTCCTCTACGAGGATCGGCGGAATGGCGTCAGCATCGGTTTTCGTCTCGATAATCTCGTCAGACGCCGCCGGGGTAACTTCCTCTGCAACAATGGTCGCATTGGCCGCAGGTGCCTGCTGTACGGGTTCGGCAACGCTGGTCGCTGCATTATCCTGAGCTGCGGCTGCGATAACCGGCGCGGCTTCCACTACGGCTGGCAGACTCGGTGTTGCCATCGCCGCGTTGTTTTCCGCCTGCTGCTGCTCTTCAAGCTGCTCCAGCGATTGGTATTGAGCGACAGGGTAGTTTATCCAAACTTTACCTGACGCCATTTCCGGCGCGGCAGCGGCATATTCCACCGGCATTGGCGACTGAGACGGATAACGTTCGTCACGATAGCGGCGACGGCGCTGACCGCTAACGCGCAGATGGCGAGGTGAACGACGGGAACGACGCGGCATACCGGCATTTTCGCCATTCGCCCCCTTGTTTGCATCGGCAGCTTGCGCATTTTCCGTTTCGCTATTGTCAACCGGCGCAAGGGCAACCTCGTCCACCGGTTTAACCCGCGCAGGCGTCGTTTCCGTTACCGCTGCCTGTGCGTCAACGGCGTCCTGCTGGGCGCTTTCAGACTGTACGCGAACTTTCTGCGTCAGTTGGCGACGCTGACGACGCTGGGTTACCGGAGTCGGTTTCTCCTGTTCGGCAACGTTGTCTTCCGCTTCGGCCACCACGGTGTTTTGTGCTTTCGGCTCTTGCGCAGGCTGGCGTTTATCGTCCTGACGACGACGCTGACGCTCTGCGCGCGGTTCGCGACGCGGTTGGTCGTCGACAGCGGTTTTTTCGCTATCCTCGACTACGCGGATTTCAGGCGCGACTTCCGTATTCTGACGCTTGTTGCGACGCTGATCTTCACGCGCTTCCCGATTGTCGCGTGAATTACGATCGCGGCGGTTGTTATTCTGACGACGAGTATTACGGCGCTCTTGACGCTGCGCTTCACCTTCACTGGCATTGTCAGGCTCGGCTTGCTTTTCCGCTATCGTTTCTGCCGTCGCGGTAGACGGCTCAGAAGCGAAAATACCTTTCAGCGCGCCCAGGAAACGGCTGACGAGGCCTGGCTGCGCCGCTATCGCCGCGGCGACCGGCGCCGCTTTTTCCGCTGCCGGCGCTTTGTCTTCCGTCGGCATGGTCGGCATGCTGAACGTGGCTAACGCGGGCTGTTCCGGCTGCTTACGTTCGGCAACCTGCTCTTCCTGCAATTGCTGGGCTTCGGTTTCCAGCATCTGCGGCAACAGATAGCTGAGCGTCGGTTTTTCTTCGCCCTTGCGCACGCGCACGACGGAGTAGTGCGGCGTCTGCATTCCGTCGTGAGGGACGATGATGGCGCGAACGCCGCCCTGACGCGTCTCGATGGCATTGACCGAGTCGCGTTTTTCGTTCAGCAAATAAGAGGCGATCTGAACAGGAACGATGGCATGAACTTCTTTGGTGTTCTCTTTCAGCGCTTCTTCTTCGATGAGGCGCAGAATAGACAGCGAAAGCGATTCATTGTCGCGTACGGTGCCGGTGCCGCCGCAGCGAGGGCAAACATGGTGGCTTGACTCGCCCAGCGACGGGCTCAGGCGCTGGCGGGACATTTCCAGCAGGCCGAAACGAGAAATCCGACCAATCTGAATGCGGGCGCGATCCTGACGAACGGAATCACGCAGTCGGTTTTCCACCTCGCGCTGGTGGCGCACCGGCGTCATGTCGATAAAATCGATTACGATCAGGCCGCCCAGATCGCGCAGCCGCAGCTGGCGGGCTATTTCGTCGGCCGCTTCCAGGTTGGTATTGAACGCGGTTTCTTCAATATCGCCGCCGCGGGTCGCGCGCGCCGAGTTGATATCAATCGCCGTCAGGGCTTCCGTGGTATCAATCACGATAGAACCGCCGGAAGGCAGGCGCACTTCGCGTTGGAAGGCGGATTCAATCTGCGATTCAATCTGATAATGACTGAACAGGGGAATTTCGCCGCTGTAAAGTTTGATTTTGCTGTTGAAATCCGGGCGGCCGAGCGCGGAGATGTGCTCTTTCGCCAGATCGAGGATCTTGGGGTTGTCGATCAGGATTTCACCGATATCCGGCCGTAAATAATCACGGAAAGCGCGAACAATGACGTTGCTTTCCTGATGGATCAGGAAAGGCGCCGGGCGACCTTCAGCCGCTTTCTTGATGGCTTCCCAGTGTTTCAGGCGAAAAGCCAAATCCCACTGCAATGCTTCGGCGGATTTGCCGACGCCCGCAGTGCGGACAATAAGGCCCATGCCGTCGGGCAACTGTAAAGAGGCTAACGCTTCTTTCAGTTCGGTTCGATCATCACCTTCGATACGGCGTGAAATACCGCCGGCGCGGGGATTGTTCGGCATGAGAACCAGATAACTGCCGGCCAGACTGATAAACGTTGTCAGCGCTGCGCCTTTATTGCCACGTTCTTCCTTATCAACCTGAACAATGACTTCCTGGCCTTCGCGCAACACATCTTTGATGTTGGGACGGCCATGGGAGGAATAGTTGCTGGGGAAGTATTCGCGAGCGATTTCTTTGAGAGGGAGAAAACCATGTCTTTCAGCGCCATAATCAACAAAAGCGGCTTCCAGACTGGGTTCAATGCGAGTGATTTTACCTTTGTAGATATTTGCTTTCTTCTGCTCATGGCCCGGACTTTCGATATCCAGATCATACAGCCGTTGACCATCGACCAAGGCAACACGCAACTCTTCCTGTTGAGTCGCGTTAATCAACATTCTCTTCATCTTTAACTTACTCGTTATTTTTACTTACATTATTGATAGAGCTGCGGACAAAAGAACCGCATGACCGGAGTGAACCGATGGCCTCGTGGCTTATCGCAGGGACGTCAACCTCCCGGTTGTCGCCTGCATAGAGACGCATGTTTCGGTAGCCTGTGTTTCCTGATGGAAAACAGCGCATTTACTGAGGGAACAGCTTCTGAATAATGTTGCCAGATCTGATTCCATTTGCCGGCCAAGCTGCAATCCGCAGCCCGCTAACTGCTTGATATCACATTACGTCTTACGCCATTGCTGCGTTTGTGTGTCATCAGGCAAACTTAATAATTCCGCAATTTCCCTTGTTTTAACGGAAATCAGCGCGGAAAACACGAAAAGCATTATTCCATTGCTGACACTGTTATAGCAAGGTTACTTTGCCTGTCATCTAAAGATAGTTGTGCTGCCGTTCACCAAACTGTCGGTGATTGAGGCTAAACTCAACCAAACCTGTTGGTGTAACCCTATCTTCATAAGTCAGACTCACAGTTAAGCACAGAAAAAGAAGTGGCGCTATCCAACCTCTCTATTTAGAATCGCGCATCATGAAAACAGACAATCCTTCAGTACAATTTGTAACAATCTCCGCCGATGAGGCCGGACAACGCATTGATAATTTTTTGCATGCCCGATTGAAGGGCGTGCCTAAAAGCCTGGTTTATCGCATCTTGCGCAAGGGCGAGGTAAGGGTAAATAAAAAGCGGGTAAAGCCGGAATATAAGCTGCTCGACAATGATGAAGTGCGTATCCCGCCGGTTCGACAGGCCGAGCGCGATGCGCCGCCGGTTTCCGCCAGCCTGGGCAAAGTCGCCGCGCTTGCGGAATGCATTATCTATGAAGACGATTATATTCTGGTGCTGAACAAACCTTCGGGTACGGCGGTTCACGGCGGCAGCGGACTGAGTTTCGGCGTTATCGAAGGGCTGCGCGCGCTGCGGCCTGAAGCGCGTTTTCTGGAACTGGTGCATCGCCTCGATCGTGATACGTCCGGCGTGCTGCTGGTGGCCAAGAAACGTTCGGCGCTGCGTTCTCTGCATGAGCAATTACGTCTCAAAGGCATGCAGAAAGATTACCTGGCGCTGGTGCGGGGAAACTGGCCGTCGCATTGCAAATCGGTGCAAGCGCCGTTGCTGAAAAATATTTTGCAGAGCGGCGAGCGCATCGTTCGGGTAAATAGCGAAGGCAAGCCTTCAGAAACGCGCTTTAAAGTAGAAGAACGTTTTGAGGCGGCGACGCTGGTTCGCGCCAGCCCGGTAACCGGTCGAACGCATCAGATCCGTGTTCATACGCTACATGCCGGCCATCCGATCGCGTTTGACGACCGCTACGGCGATCGCGACTTCGATCGCCAACTGGCGCAAACCGGACTGAATCGTCTGTTTTTGCACGCGCAGGCACTGCGGTTCGCCCACCCCAATACCGGGGAAACGCTGCGGGTGGAAGCCCCCCTGGACGACCAACTGCGGCATTGTCTGAAAATACTGCGCAACGCGAAAGGGTAAATCGATTGCCGATGGCGGGATCCGGTATCCCGCTTTTCATTATATAGTCGTCAGCGGATTGATTTGTTCCGCTCGCAGCATTTGCGCCAGCGCAATTAAAGGCAGACCGACCAGCGTATTGGGATCCCGCCCGGACAATCGGTCAAATAGCGTAATTCCCAATCCCTCGCTTTTAAAACTGCCGGCGCAGTTCCAGGGTTGCTCCTTGGCCAGATATCCCTCAATTTCCGCTTGCGTCAGTTGGCGAAAATGGACGTCGAATGGCTCGACGAGACATTGCAGCCGCTGGCTGGCGCTATTAAACAGCGCCAAACCGGTAAAAAAAGTGACGCATTGTCCACTCGCCTGCCGCAATTGCCGCACCGCATTTGCCTTATCATGCGGTTTCCCGGTAATGACGCCGTTCAATACGCAGACTTGGTCGCCGCCGATAATCAAGTGTCGGGGATAGCTCGCCGCCAGCGCGCGTGCTTTGCTTTCAGCCAGCCTTGCCACTAATGCCGTCGCCTCTTCGCCTGGCAGGGGCGTCTCATCCACGTCAGGGGCGGCGCAGGTAAAGGGCAGGTTAAGTTTTTCCAGCAGCGATTTGCGATAGGGCGACGTTGAAGCGAGAACGATCTGATGCATAATTTTTTTATAAACCGTAGCGTAATAATAAAAGGCATTTTAAACTGTGTGCCGCTCTGGAAGCGAATATTGGTGAAAGGTTGTGCTTCACAGCCTTTTTCTTTGACTCTATGTCGTTACGACGTTAATATGCGCGCCCTATGCAAAAGGTAAAATTACCCTTAACCCTTGATGCGGTTCGTACTGCTCAAAAGCGTTTAGATTACATTGGTATTTATGCGCCTGAGCAGGTAACGCGAGTTGCCGAATCAGTGGTGAGTGTGGACGGTGATGTTCAGGCTTCTTTGTCTTTCAATATCGATAACCAGCGCCTGGCGGTGATTAACGGTAGTGCGGATGTGTCGGTCACATTAATGTGCCAGCGCTGCGGAAAGCCATTTGAACATCAGGTTCATGCGACGTTTTGTTTTAGCCCGGTCATCAATGATGAACAGGCCGAAGCTTTACCGGAGGCGTACGAGCCGATCGAAGTTGATGAGTTTGGCGAGGTCGATCTGCTGGCAATGGTTGAAGATGAAATTATTCTGACTCTGCCTATCGCGCCGGTACATGATTCTGAACACTGTGAAGTGTCCGAAGCGGACATGGTGTTCGGCAAACTGCCTACCGAGGCGGAAAAACCGAACCCGTTTGCCGTATTAGCCAGTTTAAAGCGTAAGTAATTAAGGAGTAAGGTCCATGGCCGTACAACAGAACAAACCCACTCGTTCCAAACGTGGTATGCGTCGCGCTCACGATGCGCTGACCACGTCTTCCGTATCCGTAGATAAAGTTTCCGGCGAAACTCACCTGCGTCACCACATCACTGCGGACGGTTACTACCGCGGTCGCAAGGTTATTGCCAAGTAATTCTCGCGAATTATTAGCAAGGCAATACTTTGACACGCCTAACTCTGGCGTTAGATGCGATGGGCGGGGACTTCGGTCCCTGCGTAACAGTGCCTGCTGCATTGCAGGCACTGGCTTCTAATTCAAGTCTCAACCTGATATTAGTTGGCGATCCTGCTGCGATTACTCCATTACTAGCCAAAGTCGATTCTGATTTACTGTCCCGGTTGGAAGTTGTTCCGGCTGAATCGGTTATTGCCAGTGATGCAAGACCGTCGCAGGCTATCCGCGCGAGTCGCGGAACCTCAATGCGAATTGCGCTAGAGCTGATTAAAGATGGAAGAGCCCAGGCTTGCGTCAGCGCGGGCAACACCGGTGCGCTGATGGGACTGGCGAAGCTCCTGATAAAACCGCTTGATGGCATCGAGCGTCCTGCATTGGTCTCCGTGTTGCCTCATCAGCAGCATGGGAAAACCGTGGTGCTGGATCTGGGCGCCAACGTCGAATGCGATAGCACGATGCTGGTTCAGTTCGCGGTCATGGGGTCGGTGATGGCGGAAGAAGTTCTTGGGTTGAAAAATCCGCGAGTGGCGCTGCTGAATATCGGTGAGGAAGAGAGCAAAGGCTTGGACAACATCCGCGATGCGGCGGCCAAATTAAGAAATACGCCTTCGATTAACTATATTGGTTATCTTGAAGGTAACGAATTGTTGACCGGGAAGACGGATGTGATGGTCTGTGACGGGTTTGTGGGTAATGTCACGTTGAAGACAATGGAAGGCGTGGTAAGGATGTTCCTTTCGTTGCTGAAATCTTCATCTTCCGGTACGGAACGCAGGCAAAAACAGTCATGGTGGTTACGATGGCTGGGACGTTTGTTACAAAAACGTTTGGCCAAACGTTTCGGGCATTTGAATCCTGACCAATATAATGGCGCGTGTCTGTTGGGACTACGGGGATCCGTAATCAAAAGTCACGGCGCAGCGAACCAGCGAGCGTTTGCGGTCGCTATCGAGCAGGCAACGCAGGCGGTGCAACGGCAACTTCCAGAGCGGATTGCCGCCCGTCTAGAAGCTGTATTACCCAAGAGTGATTAAGCGTACATGTATACAAAAATAATCGGAACGGGCAGTTTTCTGCCTGAGAAAATCAGGACGAACGCGGATTTAGAGAAGATGGTGGATACGTCTGACGAATGGATCGTCACGCGTACCGGAATTCGTGAACGTCGCATCGCCGCGCCAGATGAAAATGTTGCCACGATGGGCTATCATGCCGCGCAAAAAGCGCTGGAAATGGCGGGCATTGATAAATCGCAGGTGGGTTTATTGATTGTTGCGACGACCTCCTCAAGCCATGCTTTTCCCAGCGCCGCCTGCCAGATTCAGCACTTGTTGGAGATTAAAGATACCATCGCCTTTGATCTGGCTGCGGCCTGTGCGGGATTTACCTATGCGCTTAGCGTCGCCGATCAGTACATTAAAAATGGCGCGGTGGATTATGCCCTGGTTATCGGTTCTGATACCTTGTCGCGCACCCTGGATCCGGAAGATCGCGGTACGCTGATTCTGTTCGGCGACGGCGCCGGCGCCGTTTTACTGTCAGCGTCAGAACAACCCGGCATCCTGTCCACGCATCTGCATGCCGATGGGCGCTACGGCGAGCTGTTGACGTTGCCGCATCCGGAACGCGACCATCCTGAAAAACCGGCCTACCTGACCATGGCCGGCAATGAAGTGTTTAAAGTCGCCGTGACCGAACTGGCGCACATTGTCGAAGAAACGCTGCGCGCGTCGCAACTGGATAAAAGCGAGTTGGATTGGCTGGTACCCCACCAGGCCAATTTGCGTATTATCAGCGCGACGGCAAAAAAATTAGGTATGGGAATGGACAAAGTTGTGGTGACGCTGGATCGTCACGGCAACACATCCGCGGCCTCCGTACCCTCGGCTTTGGATGAAGCCGTGCGCGACGGACGGATAAAACCAGGTCAGCTGGTACTGCTTGAAGCTTTCGGCGGCGGCTTTACCTGGGGTTCTGCGCTGGTTCGTTTTTGATTAAACAGGATTTTTACTATGACGCAATTTGCAATGGTATTCCCCGGTCAGGGATCGCAATCCGTTGGTATGCTGGCGGAACTGGCGGCGGAATATCCGATTGTTACTGAAACATTTGCTCAGGCTTCCGCCGTTTTAGGTTATGACTTGTGGCAGCTTGCCCAGCAAGGACCGGCTGAAGAACTGAATAAAACCTGGCAAACCCAGCCGGCTCTGTTGACGGCGTCTGTTGCTATCTGGCGCGTCTGGCAACAGCAGGGCGGGAAAACGCCAGCGCTGATGGCCGGTCATAGCCTAGGCGAATACTCTGCGCTGGTTTGCGCCGGCGTCATTGATTTCCAGCAGGCGGTGCGTCTGGTTGAATTGCGCGGCAAGCTTATGCAGGAAGCCGTGCCGGAAGGCGCTGGCGCCATGTATGCCATCATTGGCCTTGATAATGACGCCATCGCTAAAGCATGCGAAGAATCCGCGCAAGGGCAGGTGGTCTCGCCGGTGAACTTTAACTCGCCGGGACAGGTCGTGATTGCCGGGAACAAGGAAGCGGTGGAACGCGCCGGCGCGGCCTGTAAAGCGGCGGGCGCCAAACGTGCGCTGCCGCTGCCCGTTAGTGTGCCTTCGCACTGCGCATTGATGGAGCCGGCGGCGAAAAAACTGGCGGTCGCGCTTGAGTCCGTTGATTTTAATGAGCCGAAAATCCCCGTGGTCAATAACGTCGACGCGCGGATTGAAACCTCGCCGGAAGCCATCCGCAGCGCGCTGGTGCGTCAGCTTTACCGTCCGGTGCGCTGGACGGAATGTGTGGAATTCATTGCCTCGCAAGGGGTTGAATCACTGTTGGAAGTCGGGCCGGGCAAAGTCCTGACTGGCTTAACCAAACGAATCGTTGCTACCCTGACAGCTGCCGCGGTGAACGATCCTGCTTCTCTGTCAGTGGCGCTTGAAAAATAAAACGGAGAAGACAATGAGCTTTGAAGGAAAAATTGCGTTGGTAACCGGCGCAAGCCGCGGAATAGGCCGGGCGATCGCTGAAAAACTGGTTGCCCGCGGTGCAAAAGTCATTGGTACTGCAACCAGTGAAAAGGGCGCTGAAGCGATTAGCGCCTGGCTGGGCGAAAACGGTAAAGGTTATGTGCTGAACGTCGCTGATGAGGCTTCAGTAGAAAAAACGTTGGCGGACATTCGCGCCGAGTTTGGCGAGATTGATATTTTGATCAATAACGCCGGCATTACGCGCGATAATCTGCTGATGAGAATGAAAGAAGATGAATGGCAGGATATTCTGGATACCAACCTAACATCGGTATTCCGTCTGTCCAAAGCCGTTCTGCGCGCTATGATGAAAAAACGTTTTGGCCGTATCATTACCATTGGCTCCGTGGTTGGAACCATGGGTAATGCCGGGCAGGCGAACTACGCGGCGGCAAAGGCGGGTCTGATTGGTTTCAGCAAATCTCTTGCGCGCGAAGTGGCTTCCCGTGGTATTACGGTTAACGTTGTCGCGCCGGGTTTTATTGAAACAGATATGACTCAGGCATTGACAGAAGAACAGCGAGCAGGCATTTTGAGCCAGGTTCCCGCTAACCGGCTTGGTGATGCGAAAGAAATCGCCAGTGCTGTTGCATTTTTAGCCTCTGATGAGGCGGGCTACATTACCGGTGAAACATTGCATGTCAACGGCGGCATGTATATGATCTAAAAAGTACGAAAACTATTTGCGTTATTTGCGGCGATAACCGCAAAATAGCACAAAATCGTGGTTCGACCAGCCGGGATTTTGTTGCATCTTTTTCAACATTTTATACACTACGAAAACCATCGCGAAAGCGAGTTTTGATAGGAAATTTAAGAGTATGAGCACTATCGAAGAACGCGTTAAGAAAATCATCGTTGAACAGCTTGGTGTTAAGCAGGAAGAAGTCGTAAACAATGCTTCTTTCGTTGACGACCTCGGCGCTGATTCTCTTGACACTGTTGAGCTGGTAATGGCTCTGGAAGAAGAATTTGATACTGAGATTCCAGACGAAGAAGCCGAAAAAATCACGACTGTTCAGGCAGCCATTGATTTCATTCAGGCTAATCAGCAGTAAGCGAACATATCTAGGCGGTCATTCGACCGCCTAAGTTTTTTTGTCCCGCAGTGTCATATTTTTCCCTCCCTGGAGGACAAGCGTGTCTAAGCGTCGAGTAGTTGTTACCGGACTGGGCATGTTATCTCCTGTCGGCAATACAGTTGAGTCTACCTGGAGTGCTCTTCTTGCCGGTCAGAGTGGTATCAGCCTGATCGACCATTTCGATACTAGTGCCTATGCAACGCGTTTTGCTGGCTTAGTAAAGGATTTTAATTGTGAGGAATTCATTTCGCGCAAAGAAGCCCGCAAAATGGATGCCTTTATTCAATACGGGATCGTCGCCGGCATTCAAGCCATGCAGGATTCCGGTCTTGAAGTAACGGAAGAAAATGCACCGCGTATTGGTGCGGCGATCGGTTCCGGCATCGGCGGTCTGGGTCTCATCGAAGAGAACCACAGTTCGCTGGTGAAGGGCGGTCCGCGTAAAATCAGTCCGTTCTTCGTGCCTTCAACCATTGTTAATATGGTTGCCGGGCATCTCACCATCATGTACGGATTGCGCGGCCCAAGTATTTCCATCGCCACCGCCTGTACGTCCGGCGTGCATAACATCGGTCACGCCGCGCGCATCATCGCTTACAATGATGCCGACGTCATGGTTGCCGGCGGTGCGGAAAAAGCCAGTACGCCGCTGGGCGTCGGCGGTTTCGGCGCGGCGCGCGCATTATCAACCCGTAACGATAACCCTCAGGCGGCAAGTCGTCCGTGGGATAAGGATCGTGACGGTTTCGTACTGGGTGACGGCGCCGGTATCATGGTGCTGGAAGAGTACGAACACGCCAAAAAACGCGGCGCGAAAATTTATGCGGAAATCGTCGGTTTTGGTATGAGCAGCGATGCCTACCATATGACGTCGCCGCCGGCAAATGGCGCCGGGGCCGCGTTGGCGATGGAAAATACGCTGCGCGATGCGGGTATTTCCGCATCCCAAATCGGTTATATCAATGCGCACGGCACGTCCACCGCCGCAGGCGACCGGGCTGAAACGCAGGCGGTGAAGTCGGTGTTTGGCGCGGATGCCGGTCGTGTATTAGTCAGTTCGACGAAATCGATGACCGGACACTTATTGGGCGCGGCCGGGGCGATCGAGTCGATTTTCAGTATCCTTGCGCTGCGCGACCAGGTCGTTCCGCCGACAATCAATCTGGATAATCCGGATGATGAATGCGATCTGGACTTCGTGCCTCACGAAGCGCGCCAGGTCAGCAACCTTGAGTATACGTTGTGTAACTCTTTCGGTTTCGGCGGCACCAACGGTTCGTTGTTATTCCGTAAGGTGTGATCGTCAAATGACCCCCTCCCGGCCTCCCCCTTGGCAGGGGGAGGAGCTAGTCTGCTCCCTCCGCTGTGAGGGGCGGGGCGGGGGCTTGGCCACGAGGTTTGTCTGCAACCTCAAAAAACCCGGTTTCCGGGTTTTTTTTTGTGACGGGCCATCCGTGGCCGTCACCCTTGCGGGCCGTCGCTGTCGCGACGTCAAAAACTTTTCCTGAAAGTTTTTTGTGACGGGCCATCCGTGGCCGTCACCCTTGCGGGCCGGCGCAAATCGGATTGTGCGACTTGTATGAACCTGCGGTTTGCTGGCAAGCTGATGAAACGTGGTTGAAAGGAAGATACGGATGCTCTGGATAAATGGTCAGTTGCAGAAACAACTCGCGGTATCGGATCGCGGCACCCAGTTTGGCGATGGATGTTTTACCACGGCCAGAGTGCGAGATGCCGAGATCGTCTGGCTTGACCGGCATCTGGCTCGGTTGCAGCAGGCGGCGGAGCGTTTGATGCTGCCCGCCATTGACTGGTCGTCATTACGCCAGGAGATGAATCTGGCGGCGCGAGGTCGCAGCGAAGGCATCGTTAAAGTTATTCTTACCCGGGGATCGGGCGGACGAGGATATGGCATTCAGGGCTGCGATAGCCCGACGCGGATTGTGATGCAGGCGGACTATCCCGCTCATTATGCCCGTTGGCGCGAGCAGGGCGTCAGCCTGCGTCTCAGTTCGGTCGCATTAGCCCGAAGTCGGCTGCTGGCGGGTATAAAGCATCTGAATCGCCTGGAACAGATCCTGATTCGTATCGATCTTGAACGGCGCGCGGCCGATGAGGTCTTGGTGCTTGATACCGCCGGGTCGCTAGTGGAATGCTGCGCGGCTAATTTGTTCTGGCGTAAGGGGAAGCGCGTCTATACGCCGGATTTGTCCTATGCCGGCGTGGATGGCGTAGCCAGACAACACATCATTTCACTGCTGGCGGGGTCTGAGTTTGATCTGCATATTGTTACCGAACCGGTAGAGACGCTGGCCGATGCGGATGAGGTGTTCATTAGCAACGCATTAATGCCGATTATTCCCGTAAACCAGGCGCAGTCCTGGTGTTATCGCTCAAGAGAACTCTATCGGTTCCTGAGCCCTAACTGTTAGTCGTTGGTTGATTTATGAAGAGAAAAAAGATTGCTGTGCTGATCGTCGCACTGCTGCTGGCACTGTTCTTTTTGTGGCAGAAAGTCCGGAATTTCGCCAGCTCGCCGCTCGCTATCAAGCAGGAAACCATCTTTACTCTCCCGGCCGGCACGGGTCGTGATGGATTGGAAACATTATTACTGGATCAGAAAGTCATTTCCGACGGTACCTTTTTGCCATGGTTGCTGAAGGCTGAGCCGGAATTAGCGAAATTTAAGGCCGGTACATACCGTTTTACCGCTGGAATGACGGTTCGGCAAATGTTGGCCTTATTGTCCAGCGGTAAAGAGGCGCAGTTCTCCATTCGGTTTGTGGAGGGCTCGCGCCTGAAGGAATGGCTCGAAACGTTGCATCAGTCATCCTATATTAAACATACGCTGACGGATAAGAGCGTGCGGGAGATTGCCGAGCAGCTCGGGATGAAAGATAAACCCAATCCGGAAGGATGGTTTTATCCCGACACCTATCTGTACACGGCCAATACGACCGACCTCGCGTTGCTGCAACGCGCTCACCTGCGCATGAAAAAAACCGTTGATGAAGTATGGCAGGGACGTGAGGAAGGATTACCGTATAAAACGGCGGATGAGCTGTTAACCATGGCTTCGATCGTTGAGAAAGAGACGGCGATCGCGCAAGAGCGTACTCAGGTGGCGTCTGTTTTCATCAACCGCCTGCGCGTCGGCATGCGTTTGCAAACCGATCCAACCGTTATTTATGGCATGGGTGACGCGTATACGGGGGTGATTACCCGCAAGGCGCTGGATACGCCGACGCCGTACAATACCTACGTTATTTCCGGTTTACCGCCAACGCCGATCGCGATGCCGGGAAAAGCGTCTCTGGATGCGGCCGCGCACCCGGCTAAAACGTCATATCTCTACTTTGTGGCGGATGGTAAGGGCGGTCATAGTTTTACCACTAACCTTGCAGACCATAATCGCGCTGTAAGGCTATACCGCTCAGCGGTAAAGGATCGGAATGAGCAACAGTAAATTTATCGTGTTGGAAGGTCTGGAAGGCGCGGGGAAAACCAGCGCCAGGAATGTCGTGGTTGACACGTTGCGCGCATACGGCGTCCATGACGTGGTATTCACGCGTGAGCCGGGCGGCACGCCGTTGGCCGAAAAACTGCGTGAATTGATCAAGCAGGGCATTGCGGATGAAAAAGTAACGGATAAAGCGGAAATTCTGATGCTTTACGCGGCGCGCGTCCAACTGGTCGAAAACGTGATTAAGCCGGCGTTGGCGCGCGGGAGTTGGGTGATCGGCGACCGACACGACCTCTCATCCCAGGCATACCAGGGCGGCGGGCGCGAGATCGATCGGCTGTTGTTGCAGTCGTTGCGTGATACCGTATTGGGCGATTTTCGCCCCGATCTGACGCTTTATCTTGATTTACCGCCCGCCGTCGGTTTGCAACGCGCTCGTCAGCGCGGCGAGCTGGATCGCATTGAGCAGGAGTCATTCGCCTTTTTTGAACGTACCCGCGCGCGTTATCAGGCGCTGGCCGCACAGGACGACAGCATTGTGACGATTGACGCATCACAGCCGATAGAAAAAGTCGGCGTCGATATACAGGCCGAGTTGCGGCGCTGGTTGCAGCGGCAGGGATTGACTTTGCAGACGTTGACGCAGGGTCAGGACTGATGGATTGGTATCCGTGGCTTAATACCTCTTATCGCCAACTGATCGGGCAATATCAGGCGGGAAGGGGGCATCATGCCATCTTGCTGCATGCCTTGCCGGGCATGGGGGATGATTCGCTGGTTTATGCGCTGAGCCGCTGGCTGATGTGTCAGCACCCCGAGGGCATGAAAAGCTGCGGTAAGTGCCATGCCTGCAATTTAATGATGGCGGGAACCCATCCAGACTGGTACGTGCTGAATCCGGAGAAGGGTAAGCACAGCCTGGGGGTCGACCCATTGCGCGACGTGCTGGATAAGCTGTATCAGCATGCCCGGCAGGGCGGCGCCAAAGTGGTCTGGCTGCCGTCGGCCGAGCAACTCACGGAGGCGGCCGCCAATGCGTTGCTGAAAACGCTGGAAGAGCCGCCGCAGGGTACCTACTTTCTGTTTGGTTGTCGGGAACCCGCCCGCTTGTTGGCGACGCTGCGCAGCCGTTGTCTGTATCACTATCTGGATGTGCCGGGCGAAACGCAGAGCGTGCTATGGCTGAATTCCCGCCATAAGAACGACGCGCAGGCGTTGCGAACCGCATTAAGGTTGCAGGCGGGCGCGCCGCTGGCCGCGGAAAAGCTTTTGCAGCCAGAGCGTTGGAAGCAGCGAATCGTATTGTGCCAGACGTTCTCCGCCGCGCTGACTTCGCGCGACCTGCTTTCTTTACTGCCGCAGCTCCACCATGATGATGCCGCCGAGCGTATTCACTGGCTGACGTCGTTGCTGCTGGATGCGATGAAATGGCAGCAAGGGGCGGGCGAGTATCTGGTCAATCAGGATCAAACCGAACTGGTGGCGCATTTGGCCACTGGCGTTGAGAATTCTCAGTTACAGTATGAGCTGCATCAGTGGCTGGCCTGCCGACAACAACTGCTGACGGTCACGGGCGTGAACCGGGAGTTACTGTTGACGGAACGCTTGCTTGATGGCGAGCGCAGCCTGTCCGCGCCTGGCCAACGCGACTTCCATCCATTTTCCGCTTAATTGATTTCGAGTAAATATCATGTTGTTAGTTGATTCTCACTGTCATCTTGACGGACTGGATTACCAGTCCCTACATAAAGATGTGTCTGATGTAGTGGATAAAGCCAGACGTCGCGACGTCGGCTTCATTTTGGCGGTGGCGACGACGTTGCCAGGTTTCCGCGCCATGACCGATCTGATCGGCGAGCGGGACAATGTCGCTTTTTCGTGCGGCGTTCATCCGTTAAATCAGGATGAGCCCTATGATTACGCCGAGTTACGTCAGCTTGCGGCGTCCAGCCAGGTTGTGGCGCTGGGAGAGACGGGGCTGGATTATCACTATCAGGCAGAGACGAAAGCGCAACAGCAGGCGTCTTTTCGTGAACATATCCGCATCGGCAACCAGTTGAACAAACCGGTGATTGTCCATACCCGGTCTGCGCGCGCCGACACGCTGGCTATTTTAAAGGAAGAGCAGGTAGAGCGGTGCGGCGGCGTCCTGCATTGTTTTACCGAAGATTTAGCCACCGCCAGAACCCTGTTGGATATGGGATTCTATATTTCATTTTCCGGTATCGTCACCTTCCGTAATGCGGAGGAATTGCGTGATGTCGCGCGCTACGTGCCGTTGGATCGCATGCTGGTCGAAACCGACTCACCCTGGCTCGCGCCCGTGCCTTTCCGCGGGCAGGAAAATCAGCCCGCCAACGTACGTGACGTGGCGGAGTATTTAGCCATATTGAAAGGCGTTGAGTTGGAAAAACTGGCGCAAGCCACTACCGCGAATTTCTGCCAGCTGTTTCACATTGATCCCGCAAGGTTGACCACTGCGCGATAGTGGTTGAGAATAGCCGAGTTTTTTTGGACCGTGTAATTAATCGAGACGAATGCACAATCTGACTGGCTTTTACGTCGCCAGGATTGTGCGTTTTTTAGTAAAGCGTTATGTATGCGCTTAAATTGTGACCTGTTTTCACTTGTTGGATTGTTGAAACGTGATAGCTGTCAAACATTGATCACGCTATTTATTTTACTCTGCGTAAAAATTAAAAGGGGGCTATGACACCCCTCACTTGTAAAGGGTATCCTCCCCACCTTTATGTACATATAAGCATCAGAAGTAAAAGCACCATTACTCAGGAGCACACTCAATTATGTTCAAGAATGCATTCGCAAACCTGCAAAAAGTAGGTAAGTCGCTAATGCTGCCGGTATCCGTATTGCCTATCGCAGGTATTCTGCTGGGCGTCGGGTCGGCAAATTTTAGTTGGCTGCCAGCCATTGTTTCTCATGTTATGGCGGAGGCCGGCGGGTCTGTTTTCGCCAACATGCCGTTGATTTTTGCTATCGGCGTGGCGTTGGGCTTCACCAACAATGATGGCGTGTCTGCTCTGGCTGCCGTTGTGGCGTACGGCATTATGGTGAAAACCATGGCGGTGGTCGCGCCGCTGGTTCTGCATTTACCTGCGCAAGAGATTCAGGCTCAGCACCTTGCTGATACCGGGGTGTTAGGCGGTATTATCGCGGGCTCGGTCGCGGCGTACATGTTTAATCGTTTCTACCGTATTAAACTGCCTGAATATCTTGGCTTCTTTGCCGGCAAGCGTTTCGTTCCGATCATTTCCGGTCTGGCGGCGATTTTCCTGGGCGTTGTCCTGTCATTCGTCTGGCCGCCGATTGGTCGCGCTATCCAGACGTTCTCTCAATGGGGCGCGTATCAGAACCCGGTGGTGGCGTTTGGTCTGTATGGCCTGGTTGAACGTTCCCTGGTGCCGTTCGGTCTGCACCATATCTGGAACGTGCCTTTCCAGATGCAAATCGGCGAATATACCAACGCGGCCGGTCAGGTGTTCCACGGCGATATCCCGCGTTACATGGCGGGCGACCCGACCGCGGGTAAATTGTCCGGCGGCTTCCTGTTCAAAATGTATGGCTTACCTGCCGCGGCTATTGCTATCTGGCACTCAGCCAAACCGGAAAATCGCGCCAAAGTGGGCGGGATCATGATCTCCGCGGCGCTGACGGCATTCCTGACCGGTATCACCGAACCTATCGAATTCTCGTTCCTGTTCGTTGCGCCGATTCTGTATGTGATCCATGCGATTCTGGCCGGTCTGGCGTTCCCGATCTGTATCCTGCTGGATATGCGCGACGGCACCAGTTTCTCTCACGGTCTGATTGACTTTATCGTGTTGAGCGGCAACGGTCATAATCTGTGGTATTTCCCGATCGTCGGTCTGGGTTATGCACTTGTCTACTATGCGATTTTCCGTTTGTTGATCGTCAAACTGAACCTGAAAACCCCCGGTCGCGAAGATACCTCCGCCGAGCAGGTAGTGACAGGCGGTTCTGAAATGGCTGGCGCGCTGGTTAACGCCTTCGGCGGTAAAGATAACATCACCAATCTGGATGCCTGTATTACCCGTTTGCGTGTGAGCGTAGCCGATGTGTCAAAAGTCGATCAGGCTGGTTTGAAACAGTTGGGTGCTGCCGGCGTCGTTGTTGCGGGTTCAGGCGTTCAGGCCATTTTCGGCACCAAGTCCGACAACCTGAAGACCGATATGGACGATTTCATCCGTAATAGCTAATTAGTTAGTTGGGGAGATTCAACACGGCTAATGCCGGTCACTTAAGGTGTCCGGCATTTTTTTTAATGGATATGCCGAACACCCACCTTGATTTCTCTGCGATCATTCCCTGCCCGCCGCCGCGTGAATACCCGGCAGCAACGCTCACCGTTCCAGACGCGCCATTTTCCGCCTTAACCGAAGAAAAGCCTGATTGATTTATTAGGTTATTTAATGTTATTCGATGGCGGCCGGCAGAAAAAATTCCCTCTCAGTCGCTCGATGAACTGTCTGTATCGTCGGTATAGCGCGATAGTTGAACGAAAATGCGGCTCGTTCCAGGATCATTCCCTTTCATGATGCTATATGCATTCAGCTATTCATATCAATAATACTTAAGTTTTCGTCTGGGTTGATCCAGATCAATTCAGGGAGAGCTTCCATTTGATTCAACCGGATTCAAATATCTATAGTTTTTTTAAAAATTTTTTACAAAAAAGGGAATTATTTATGTCTAGTCATCGCTCAATATCTTCACCGAAAAAATTCATCATCGCAAAAGATCTGCTGTTGGACCCCAGCGCATATATTAAAGACTTTGGTCATCAGGCCCTTATTATCTGCGACGTTTTTTTTCTGGAGACGGTCAATTCAACCACTAAATTTAACCTGCAAAAAAATGATGTCGCCGGCGTTATAGAGAAATTCGCGGGCGAATGCACGCAAAAAGAAGTCGACCGCCTGTGTGCAATAAGAGAAAAAAACGGTTGCGACGTCATCGTCGGCATCGGCGGCGGGAAAACATTGGATGCGGCGAAAGCCGTTGCCTACCAACATAAAAAACCTGTCGTCATTGTTCCAACCATTGCGTCCACCGACGCTCCCTGTACCGCCCTGTCTGTTCTCTACAAAGAAAACGGCGAATTTGATAAGTACCTGTTCCTGCCGGAAAATCCGGATACCGTCTTAGCCGATCCAAACGTTTTGGTGAAAGCGCCGGCGCGTTTTTTCTCCGCGGGCATCGGCGATGCGTTAGCCACCTATTTTGAAGCCCGCGCCTGCTACGCCGCCGACGGTCTGAATCTGATTTTAAGAAAACCTTCGATAACCGGTATGGCCATCGCCAAACTGTGCTTCGAGCAACTGAAAGCCAACGTCGAGCAGGCGATGATTTGCGTGGAAAATAAAGTCAGCTCGCCCGCTTTTGAAGCCTGCCTGGAGGCCACTATTTACAACAGCGGCGTGGGCGCGGAGTCCGGCGGTTTGGCGGCGGCTCATGCGGTGAACAACGGCATGTCCGTGGTGCCGGAACTGCATAGGGCGCAGCACGGCGAAAAAGTGGTTTTCGGTCTTTTAACGCAGTTGGTGCTGGAAAATGCGCCGCAAGCGGAGCTGGGAGAAGTCATCCAGATTATCAAACTCGCCAAACTGCCGCTGTGCCTGGAAGATTTTGGTCTGACGCAGTGGAAAGAAAAAGATTGGCGCGCCGTTGCTGAAGTCGCCTGCGCAGAAGGCGACACGATGACCAACATGGTAAAAAAAGTCACGGCGAACGATGTCTATGACGCCATGAAGATTGCAGACTCGCTGGGTAAATATTATCGCGATAAATAAGCGGCCAATACCGATCGTCTAAGGGCGATGAGTCGACGAAGTGTGTATGTAAAAAGGTTCATGACTTTCATGAGCCTTTTTTATGGCGTCGCTGGCGAAATATCCATTTGCCACAGAAATCGTCGAAGAAGGTTGAAAGAAACGGAATATCTCACTCATACTGCCTGTACAATCTCATCCGAGTCTGTTTTAAAAGGAAATCAATCATGGCTGAAGAGACTATTTTTAGTAAAATTATCCGCCGGGAAATTCCTGCCGACATCCTGTATCAGGATGAACTGGTCACCGCTTTTCGTGATATCGCGCCGCGTACGCCGACGCATGTTCTGATCGTACCCAATGTCTTGATCCCTACGGTTAACGATACGACGGCCGAGCATGAAGCCGCATTGGGACGGATGATTACGGTGGCCGGGAAAATCGCGCGGCAGGAAGGGATTGCGGACGACGGTTATCGTCTGATCATCAACTGCAACCGACACGGCGGGCAAGAGGTTTACCATATTCACATGCATTTGCTCGGCGGTCAGGTATTAGGGCCATTACTTTCAGATCGCGTCTAATTCGGCAGGCCAATATTCGTCGACCATGTTGAACATGGGCGTGCCGACGGATGCCGGGAGCCAGGGGGTAAAGAAGAAACATGAAAAAGTATCTATGGGTGATATTGGCTGCGCTGGTGCTGACGGGGTGTCCTAGCCGACCGCCGGAACCCACGGAGCCGCCAGCGACGATTGAACCGGTCGAGCCGCCGCCGCCGTCGACGCCGCCGCCGAGCGAACAGGTTCCGACGCCGCCTAAAATTCAGACGTTGAATTGGGGCGCCAGTATCGAGCCGCTGGTCGCCCGGATGCTGAAAGCCGACGGCGTGACGCAGGGCAGTATTCTGCTGCTGGACAGCGTGAAAAATAACACCAACGGCGCGTTGCAGACGGCGAAAGCCACCAATGCGCTGTACAATGCGCTGTCGTCCAGTCAGACCTTTACGCTGGTGCCGCGGGAGCAGGTCGCCACGGCGAAACAAACCTTAGGGCTATCGGTTGACGACAGTCTGGGATCACGCAGTAAGGCGATTGGGCTGGCTCGCTATGTTAGCGCGCAGTATGTGCTGTACAGCGACGTGAGCGGCGATGTGAAATCACCGGTGCTGGATATGCAACTGATGCTGGTGCAGACCGGGGAAATTGTTTGGTCGGGCAGCGGTGCGGTACAACAGTAAACAGCAGATTGCCGATGTTCTTGGCAGACGTTTTCCGGCGGCAGAGTCCGCCGGTTTTCGTTTTGAACCCATTAGCGGACTAAGCAGTGAAAGCTGGCGAGTAAGCGCGCCGGGATTCGATGGACTGGCGCGACCGCAGTCGGCGTCCGGTCGTCTGTCCGGCGTCGATCGTCAGCGGGAGTTTCACCTGTTGCGGCAGATGGCGGCGGCGGGATTAGCGCCTCGTCCGCTACTGTGGGAGAAGGGCTGGTTAATTGTCGAGTGGGTGCCGGGGCGCGTCGCCACGGCGGCGGAGTTTTCCGCATTGCTGAATAACGGCGAGCTGGCGCGTTATCTTGCCGTTATTCATCAACGGCCGCGCAGCGGTTATCCGTTAACGTTGCCGCCCCTGTTCGCCCTTTATTGGCAAAGGATGGACGCTGGCCGGCGTTCACCGGCGCTGTTGCGGCTTCACCAACATTTCCAGCGGCAGGCGCCGCCGAAACCGCTGGGCGTTGCGCCGTTGCACCTGGATGTTCACGCGGAAAATCTGTTGCTGACGGGTGAAAAAATCATGCTCATCGACTGGGAGTATGCGGCGGACGGCGATATTGCGCTGGAATTGGCGTTTATTGCGCGCGCCAATCAACTGGACGCCGCAACGCAACGGCGTTTTTTACAACGCTACCGCCAACAGCGTCCAGGTTTTTCCCTCGCGGACCTTCAACGACAGACTGAACGCTGGTTGCCGTGGGTCGATTATCTGGTGTTGATGTGGCACGAAATACGCTGGCGGCAAACCAGACAGGACAAATTTCTGCGAGCGCTGGTGCCGCTGCGTCGACAACTGGGGCTAAATGAGTAGCCGCGCTCGTACAAGTATCAACGACGTAAACAATGAATGAGGTTTTCGTGGGCCCGGTAATGTTAGATGTCGCCAGCTATGAGCTGGATGCGGAAGATAGAGAAATATTAGCCCATCCGCTGGTGGGCGGTTTGATTCTGTTTACCCGCAATTTTCATGATGCGGAACAGCTGCGCGAACTGGTGCGCCAGATTCGTTCGGCATCGCGCGAGCGCTTGGTGGTGGCGGTCGATCAGGAAGGCGGCCGGGTGCAGCGCTTCCGCGAAGGGTTTACCCGGTTGCCGGCCGCGCAGGCGTTTGCCGCGTTGAACGCCGAAGGCGAAGCCTGCCGGCTGGCGCAGGAGGCCGGCTGGTTGATGGCGGCGGAAATGATCTCGATGGATATTGATATCAGTTTTGCGCCGGTGCTGGACATCGGCCACAACAGCGCCGCCATCGGCGAACGTTCGTTTCATGAACGGCCGGAAACCGCGTTGGCGGTGGCGAACAGTTTTATCAGCGGCATGCACAGCGCCGGTATGAAAGCGACGGGTAAACATTTTCCTGGTCATGGCGCGGTCAGCGCGGATTCCCATAAAGAGACGCCGGTGGATCCCCGCCCGCTGGAGGAAATCCGGTCGCATGATATGCTGATTTTCAAGACGTTGATTCAACAGCGGCAGTTGGATGCGATTATGCCGGCCCATGTGATCTATACCGCCGCCGATCCGCGTCCCGCCAGCGGATCGCCGTTTTGGTTAAAGCAGATATTGCGTCAGGAATTGGGCTTTAACGGCATCATCTTTTCCGATGACCTGTCGATGGAGGGCGCGGCGGTGATGGGGAGCTATCCTGAGCGGGCGCAGGCCTCGCTGGACGCCGGATGCGACATGATTTTGGCTTGCAACAACCGGCAAGGCGCGGTAAGTGTTTTGGATAATCTGTCCCCGGTCAAAGCGGAGCAACTGACCAGCCTATATCATCGGGGTTCGTTCTCCCGTCGACAACTGTTGGATTCGTCGCGCTGGAAGCAGGCCAATCAGACGCTTACGGCGCTAAGCGAGCGTTGGCAGGCATACAAGGACGAGAGGAAATAAGATCTTCCGCTACACCGCCCGCGGCGCGGTGTAGCCAAAATAGTGGTGAGGATTCAGATGATTATCTACTTGCATGGTTTTGATTCGACCAGTCCCGGCAACCATGAAAAAGTGTTGCAGCTTGAGTTCATTGATGATGACGTGCGGCTGTTAAGCTACAGCACGCTGCATCCGCGTCATGATATGCAACACCTGTTGAAACAGGTCGATAAAATGATTCAGCAGGCCGATGACGACTCTCCGCTGATATGCGGCGTCGGGCTGGGCGGTTTTTGGGCCGAACGGGTTGGTTTCCTGTGTGCTATCCGGCAGGTGATTTTCAATCCCAACCTTTTCCCGCATGAGAATATGCACGGTAAGATCGATCGGCCCGAAGAGTATCTGGACATCGCGACGAAATGCGTCGCCGATTTCCGCGAGAAGAATCGCGATCGCTGCCTGGTGATGCTGTCGCGTGAGGATGAAATGCTGGATAGCCAGCGCAGCGCGCAGCTGCTGGGGAACTATTATCCGATTGTGTGGGATGATGAACAAACGCATAAATTCAAAAGCATCTCGACGCATTTACAGCGCATAAAGGCATTTAAATCGCCTGACTGACCGTCAAACCGTCATCTTCCGTTAGTCGTCGCGACAAGATTATCGCCGGTGACGGCGTCACTTTTTGTCGGCAGGTAAATCCTTATAATCCTCTGAAATAAAAAGAAAAATTCTAACGCTCTCAGCATGAGTATGAAAATAAATTGATATATATCAATTTTGGTATGACCAAATGACCTGACATGATATTCTTGCCGCAGATATTGAGTTTAACTTACGCGAACCCTATGTAATATAAGGATATTATAGTTAACCCTATATTAACTAACGGTTCACAATTCAGGGGGGTCATTTTGACATCACCAATTAAAAAAATTGTTATTGTCGGTGGGGGAGCCGGTGGACTTGAACTGGCAACCAGTCTGGGTCACAAACTGGGTCGTAAGAAAAAGGCGGAAATCACGCTGGTGGATCGTAATCACAGCCATCTGTGGAAGCCGCTGCTGCATGAAGTGGCAACCGGATCGCTGGATGACGATATGGATGCGCTGAGCTATCTGGCTCATGCTCGTAACCATCACTTTCAGTTCCAGTTGGGTATGCTGACGGATATCAACCGTGAGGAGCAGACTATTCAACTGGCCGAAATCCGTGATGAGGCAGGCGAACTGCTGGTCGCGGCCCGCAAAGTCGCTTATGACATCCTGGTCGTCGCGCTTGGCAGCACCTCCAATGATTTCGGTACGCCAGGGGTCAAAGACCACTGTATATTCCTGGACAACCCGAAACAGGCGCGACGTTTCCATAACGAAATGCTGAACCTGTTCCTGAAATTCACCGCCAATACGGAAGAAAAAGAGCGGGTAAATATCGCCATCGTCGGCGGCGGCGCCACCGGAGTCGAATTGTCGGCGGAACTGCATAATGCGGTGAAACAGCTGCACAGCTACGGTTTTGACGGTCTGGACAATGAGACGTTGAACGTCACGCTGGTTGAAGCCGGCGAGCGTATTCTGCCGGCGCTGCCGCCGCGCATTTCTGCCGCGGCGCATCAGGAACTGACGAATATCGGCGTGAGAGTCCTGACCAAAACAATGGTCACCAGCGCGGAAGCCGGCGGCTTGAACACCAAAGACGGCGAGTTCATTGAAGCCGATCTGATGGTGTGGGCGGCCGGGATTAAGGCGCCGGATGCCATGAAGGATATTGCCGGTCTGGAAACCAATCGCATTAACCAACTGGTCGTCGAGCCGACGTTGCAGACCACTCGCGATGCCAATATTTTCGCGATTGGCGATTGCGCTTCCTGCCCGCAGGAAGGCGGCGGTTTTGTTCCTCCGCGCGCGCAGGCCGCACACCAGATGGCGTCACGCTGCTACGCCAACATTCTGGCGTTATTGAACGGACAGACGTTGAAGCCGTATGTGTATAAAGATCACGGCTCGCTGGTTTCATTATCCAAATTCAGTACGGTCGGCAGCTTGATGGGCAACCTGATGCGCGGCTCGGTGATGGTGGAAGGGCGCATTGCGCGTTTTGTTTATATTTCGCTGTATCGTATGCACCAGATTGCGCTGCACGGCTATATAAAAACCGGTCTGATGATGTTGGTCGGCGGTATCAACCGGGTTATTCGTCCCCGCCTTAAACTACATTAATGCCGCGCCGGGATACCGGCCTCTCCCCGGGGTAAGGCGGCCTGAAGCCGAACCTTGCCCCGTCTTCCGTTATCCGATTTCATGGCGCGACGATGTGATTCCGCACGGCCGTTTCCGCATCATTCAGAATAAAATATCGTTTCATTAGAGCTTCTCGTTAAGAAAAATCCCAATTTGTGTTTTTACATTATGAAAATAACATATTTGGTTAATTAGTCTTATTGCGGGAATCACGATCATTGTGCAGACTTCCCACTGTTTATTGGCGACGTAGGACGTCGCCTATTCTGAAGTGACACATTCAGATAAACCTGCGGAATCATCGCGGCAGACGCGATGCGTAGCAATATATTCGGGAGGTATCCTGTGAACAAATCAATGTTAGCGGGTGTTGGTATCGGCGTGGCTGCGGCATTGGGCGTGGCCACGGTGGCGAGTATGGATGTTTTTTCATCTAAACCGCAGTTTGCGCAGGTGCTGACGGCAACACCCATCAAAGAGACGATCAAGACGCCTCGTCAGGAGTGCCGTAGCGTTAATGTCACCCAGCGTCGTCCGGTTCAGGACGAGCATAAAATCGCGGGTTCGGTACTGGGCGCGGTGGCAGGCGGCGTATTAGGCCATCAGATCGGCGGCGGTCGCGGTCAGGATGTGGCGACGGTGGCGGGCGCGCTGGCGGGCGGCTATGCCGGGAATAAAGTGCAGGGCAGTATGCAGGAGAACGACACTTACACCACGACGCAGCAACGCTGCCAGACGGTATATGACAAATCACAAAAAGTTCTGGGCTATGACGTCACCTATAAAATCGGCGACCAGCAGGGGAAAATTCGTATGGACCGCGATCCCGGAACACAGATCCCGGTCGATAAAAACGGCCAGCTGATCCTTAACCAACAGAGCTGATACGCTTCAGCCTGAACGCTCTCCATTACGTTGCCCGGTACGCCGGGCAACGTCCTCTAAGCGTTTCCTGTCTTGTAAGCCGGTTACAGAATACGATCGTTCGGCGCTTTAAACAGCGCCTGCATATCGTCGGAAATGGCAAAATTCATGTTGATGTTCTTGGGCGGAATCGGTTGGGTGAACCAGCGCTGATACCATTTTTCCGCTTCGCCGCTGGTCTGCGCCTGGGCGATGATATTATCCATCAGTCGCTTAAACTCGGGATCGTGCTTACGCAGCATGCAGCCATAGGCTTCGTGAGATTGCGGGGTGCCGACGATATCCCACTGATCCGGTTTCTTCGCCTTGGCGCGCTCGCCGGCCAGTAGCGGATCGTCCATGTAGAATGCGACCGCGCGCCCGCTTTCCAATGTGCGGAAGGCATCGCTGTGATCTTTGGCGGAGATGATGCGCATCTTCATATTATCTTTATCATTCAACTGGTTAAGCAGAATTTCGTTGGTGGTGCCGGCGGTGGTGACGACCGGTTTCCCCGCCAGATCCGCGAAGTCTTTAATGCCGCCGCCTTTCTTGACCAATAATCGTCCCCCGACGATAAAAATAGAGTTGGAAAAGGCCACCTGTTGCTGGCGCTCCGCATTATTGGTGGTGGAGCCGCATTCAAAATCAATGGTTCCGTTTTGCAATAATGGAATTCGCGCCTGTGAGGTAATCGGCAGCAATTTTACCGTCAGGTTGGGCATTCCCAACTGCTTTTTCACTGCCTCGACGATCGCATTTGAGTATTCCTGCGAATAGCCGACCACCTTCTGGTTATTGTCATAATAGGAAAAGGGTACGGAGGATTCGCGGTGTCCGACGACGATAATGCCGGTTTGCTGTATTTTTTTAAGCGTCTCGGCCGGCGCGGCGCCGGTATCCTCGGCATTGGCCGCATTGCAGGCCACGCCAATCAACAGTATTGAGACAAGTGTTTGTTTTTTCATTCAGGGGTTCCGTTGTGTTCTGTGAGCTGTCGCGACAGCGAGTGACGCCAGCGCCGACTCGTTGTCAGTATAGATGCTGCGGAAAAACAGCATTAGGAATTAGGGTATTCCGCTTGTCGCCTTCCGATACCAAGCAATATCGATGCCATCAGTGAATCTTGCGGTCGGCAAGCCGATACCGGCGTCGGAGGGGAGGGCGCGGCGGCGGTCTCTTTGCAATGGAACACGACAGGCGGCGGGAGGCACTATTTTAGTGCGTCAGCGGCCCGCCGGGATCGGATGTGAATCATCCCGGCGGAACCGGGCGGAGGGCGTTGGCGCGAATCAGTCGCGGAATAAAACATCCGCCCAGCGGGCCAGACCGGCGGTAACGGAGCCGAAGTCATTGCCGCCGGCGATAGGAATGTCCGGCAACAGTCGCTCAATGGCCTGACGCAACAGCGGAGAGCGGGCGCTGCCGCCGGTCAGATAGATGACGTCGGGCAGGGTTTGGCTGGTTTTCAGCGCCAGCTCGATTTGTTGCTGAATACGCAGCAGCGGCTGTTCTATCGCGGCATTCAGTTCGCTATGGCTGACGGCGGTCGTCAAACCGGGCTCGACAAAGTGCAGATCCGCCGCGGCGAGCGCTTCATCGGACAGCGTGATTTTGCATGCCTCCGCCAGTTGCACCAGACGATAGCCCAACCGTTGGCGCCAGACGGTAAGCAGGCGTTTTACCGCTTCGGGCTGTTGGGCGTCGCGTATCATTTCATTGATTAGCGTTCGGCACGCCGTGCTGTAGAACGCTTTCTGCGCCGGGATATCGTTAATCGCCACCGCATTCCACCATGGCTGACTGGGCAGCGTGATGCCTTTTTCCGTCATGCCGTTCATACCCAGCACCGGCATTAACTGTTTGAAAGCCAGAATGATATCCAGATCGTTGCCGCCGACCCGGCAGCCGCTGTGTCCCAACAGGCTTTGCTGGCGTTCGCGCTGATGATGCCAGTCCGGCCCCATCAGCAGCATCGAGCAGTCGGTGGTGCCGCCGCCGATATCCACCACCAGTACGCGGGTTTCTTTAACCAGCGTCGCTTCAAAGTCCAGACCGGCGGCGACCGGCTCGAACTGAAACGCGACGCGTTGGAAACCGGCGCGCGCCGCGGCTCGCGCCAGAATGCCCTGAGCCTGCTGGTTGGCTTCCTCGCCGCCGATACTCTGGAAATTAATCGGCCGACCGATAACGGCCTGGGTGATGGGCTGAGCAAGCTGTCGCTCGGCCTGCTTGCGAATATGCAGCATCATGGCGCAGACCAGATCCTCAAACAGCGCGATCTGCTGAGGCTGGAGACCGACGGCGCCAAGGAAGGACTTGGGCGATTTCACGAACCAGGTTTCTTCCGGATCGGCGATATATTGCTGCAACGCCGACTGCCCGAACTTCACGCTGTCTGCCAGAACGCGGATATCCTCATCCTGGTTATAGTTGATGGAACGACGAAGCAACAGCGCGTTTTCACCGCCGGCTTCCACCTGATGGTGACGCCACAGCCATTCGCTGACGGCTTCGCGCACCGGCGCGCACAGCAGGGAGGATAAATACGGCGAGTCGTTTTCCAGCGGCACGAGCTGCGGCGTACCGGCATTCATCACCGCGACGGAACAGTTGGCCGTGCCATAGTCAAAACCGATAAACATCCTGCATACTCCACGCCGTGAAAAAAGGGTGGGGACTTTACTGCGTTACTCTCCGGGTTGTAAAGGGGAAATATGCGCAATCGCCCATCGGCGGTCAGATTTAAAGAAAGGAAACAATCGTTATAGAAGCAAAAATTTTAATACCATCGATTATATTTTATGTAAAAAAAAGAAACAATTATAATCCAGATGATGATAAGTGGGGCTGAATAGGTAGGAATGAAATTAATAAAAAAATAAGCGCCAAGGACTATAAATGCAACAGGAACTAGAGATATAAAAGATTGCAATACCCATAATATGACACGTTTCATTTTTTCAAAATCTCATATAGAGCGTCCATGATTTTTTCTTCATTATTATCGCTGAATTTTATTTGATAAATAATTTTAGATATATAAGGTTCGATTAGAAAATAGATCATTTCAATGTTTTCTTTGTAGAGAGTCTGGTAATAATCAGCATCCTGATACTGACGTTTTCTTGCTGCAGCTGCCGCTACCTGAGCGTTAGCGTAAATATTTGTCCCTGTAACAAACCATGAGGAAAATCGCACGGTTCCTTGTATCATTCGACTAAAACAGCGATCGATTATAGCGACCTCAAAGGATAAGCTCAAACATGTTCAGAGTAAAAATTGCCCTTATATACATTCTTATCGCAATTGTTTACTTTCTAATAATTCCTGATGCCATTATTCGTTCAATATCTTCTGAGCGTTTGGCGCAGCTTAGTGAAGCGTTAAGCATAGGGGGATTGTTCAGTCCGCTTCTTTCACTTCTCATTTTCCTGGGTGCGTTATCAATTTTACTGGCCTTTTTATCAGTATTCTTTGTTAGGCGGACTATTGTTGCGTTCCTAAAGAAATAAGGTATCGAAATTAGATCGTATACGCTTTCGCATTTCAGTACCTTCCATATGTTCTTCGCGCATGCGCGATTCCTCTGGCGGAGGTCCGGCTATGGTAATTACGCATGGTAAAACAGGTGATGTATAAAATAGGTAAGGCAGTGATATTCATCGCCATCTTTTTTCTTGCGGCATGGACACTGCCCTATCCAGATTTATCGACAACTGAACAACAGCAAGTACTTATAGCATTCTCAAGAAAAATAGGTGCGCATGATTATGCAATGGTTTATATGGTTGCACATACATGCATCAATTTGATAGTTACTGTAATTACCTATGCGGTAGTGATTAATATTTCAAGCTATATAAACCCCGTCAATCATAAACACATCAAGGATTACAACGATAACGTCGTAATCCTTTTTATTCCACAGATCTGAACAGGGTTACTGCGCGGCAGCCCGTTCCTCGCGCCGGCAGGTCGGCACGGCGTCGCAGTAGCGCGCCATCAGCTTCAGCGTGACGCCGTTGGTCCAGCCGAAGCCGTCTTGCAGCGCATATTCGCCGCCGCCTCCGCCGCTGCCGAATCCCGCGCCTTCCACCACATATTTCTCCACCAGCTTATGCTCGGCGTCATACAGTTTTTGCACATTGGCCAGGAAGCGGGTGCCGATAGCCTGCGCCAGCGCGTCCTGACCGTAACGGTTGAAGCCCTCTACCGCGACCCATTGCAGCGGCGCCCAACCGTTCGGCGCATCCCACTGCTGGCCGGTGTTGATGGTGGTGGTGGTCAGCCCGCCTTCTTTCAGCAACTGTCTGCGCACCGCGTCGCCGGTGGCCGTCGCCCGATCGCGCGGCGCGATGCCGACATACAGCGGGAATACCGCGGCCGCGGTGATCGGCTGCGTTATCGCCTGCCGACGCCAGTCATAGTCGCTATAGTAACCGTCCTGTTGATTCCACAGATAGCGGTTGACGGCCTGTTTGCGTTCATCGGCGACGCGTTGGAAGTGCGCCGCTTCCGTTTGATTGCCGGCGGCTTCGGCGCCGCGCGCCAGCGTCAGTTCGAGATGAAACAGCAACGAATTCAGGTCCACCGGAATAATGTCGGTGGTGCGGATGCTGGAAAGATCGCGGGGATCGCGCAGCCAGCGCGAACTGAAATCCCAGCCTGAGGCGGCGCCGGCGCGCAGATCGCGATACACCTCGGCGGCAGCTCGACCGTTGGCCTGAGCGGCGGTGGTCCTATCTTCCAGATAGGATTCGGTGCGCGGCGTATTGCGTTCGTCCCAGTAACGGTTCAGCACGCTGCCGTCGTCAAGGCGCACCACGCGATCGCCGGCCTGCCCGTTCGGCAGTCCCACGCTGCCGCGCATCCAGTAGTGGTACTCTTTTTTCAACTGCGGCAGATAATGCGCATAGATCTTCTCTCCCTGATGTTGCGCCAGCAGTTCCACCATAAACGAGAAGAAGGGCGGCTGCGAACGACTGAGGTAGTAGGTGCGGTTGCCGTTGGGAATATGACCGTAGCGGTCGATTTCGTGGGCGAAGTTATCCGTCATATTGCGCACCAGCGTCCAGTTGCCGCTTTCCGCCAGACCCAGCATGGTGAAATAGCTGTCCCAGTAGTAAATTTCGCGAAAACGGCCGCCCGGCACCACGTAGCTATGGGGCAGCGGCAGCAGCGAGTCGTACGGCGACACCTGGGCGGTGGCGCGCGTCAGCACCGGCCACAGGCCGTCAATATGCTGGCGCAACGTCTGTCCGGCGGGAGGGACGTAAGCCTCGCCTTCTTGCGGCAGGGTGAAATAGCGCTCGACGAAGCGCTGCAAATCGAAGCCGGGCGACGGTTTTTGCCGCATATAGCGATCCAGGATAACGGCCGGATCTTCTTTCGGCACGGCGTCGGCGAAGGTTTTCTGGTCGGGGAATAGCCTGGCCGTTTGCACGTCGGTGAACAGCGGCCCCAGCAATACATCGGGCGGCTGAGGCGCCGCGACCGCCGTGTCGGGCGGGGGGATTGCCGTCGCGGGTTCCGTCGCGGCGGCGGCCAGCGAGGAAAAGGCAATGCCGAGGCTGAACGCCAGCGCAAGAGGCGCCAGCGAGGTTTTTATTCCATGCAGGGAAGCGGAAAACATGCGCAAATCTCCTTATGTAAGACCGGTAAAGCCCGAACGTTGCCGATAAGGCGGAACAATGCATGCGGCGAGCCGGACTGACCGCGCAATGGAAATGGCTGAGTGAATAAGCGTAGTCCGTCAGCGAGGGCGTTTGCCGTTGACGGCGGTAAAAGTGAGGCGCAGTTCAAATTTTTCCCGCAGAGCAGGACTATCTGATTGTCGGCATTGGGCGTCGCCGCCCAATGCCGCAGAAGGGAAGATAGAGGGCTATGCCGCCAGCGTATGCTGCGCCATATTGGTTAACAGCGTCTGGATAAACTCGATGCGCTGCGGCCGTGACGTGAGATCCTTGATGAATTTCAGCCGCGTCGGGCCGTCCAGACGGTAAACGCCGGGGTTATGCTGAAGCAGCCCGATCAAATGCGTCGGATCGACGCGGTTTTGTTCGCTGAATTCGATAAACCCGCCTTTTTCATGGCCTTCGATGCGTTTGATCCCCAGCAATTGCGCCTGCTGGCGCAGCGCCGCCACCTGCAACAGATGCCGCGTGGCATCCGGCAACAGGCCGAAACGATCGATAAGCTCGACTTTGAGCTCATCCAGCTCCTGCGGCTGCTTAGCGCTGGCGATGCGTTTGTAGAAAGAGAGGCGGGTATTGACGTCGGGAATAAAATCTTCCGGCAGCAGCGCGGGCAGGCGCAACTCCACCTCGGTCTGGCTGCTGATCAGATCTTCCAGCGACGGCTCGCGACCGGCCTTCAGCGCGTCCACCGCGCTTTCCAGCAGTTCCATATACAGCGAGAAACCTACGCTGGTCATCTGTCCGCTCTGGTCTTCGCCCAGCAGTTCGCCCGCCCCGCGAATTTCCAGATCGTGCGTGGCCAGCGCAAAGCCCGCGCCTAAATCCTCCAGCGAGGCGATCGCCTCCAGCCGTTTGTGCGCATCGCCGCTCATCGCTTTGGGATGCGGCGTCAGCAGGTAGGCGTAGGCCTGATGGTGCGAGCGCCCGACGCGGCCGCGCAGCTGGTGCAACTGCGCCAGCCCGAAATGGTCGGCCCGTTCAATGATGATGGTATTGGCGCTGGGAATATCGATGCCGGTTTCGATAATGGTGGTGCAGACCAGCACATTGAAACGCTGGTGATGGAAATCATTCATCACCCGTTCCAGATCGCGCTCGCGCATCTGGCCGTGGCCGATGGTAAAGCGCGCCTCCGGCACCAGCTCGGCCAGTCGCTGGGTGGCTTTTTCGATGTTTTCCACATCGTTGTAGAGATAGTACACCTGACCGCCGCGCAGGATTTCACGCAGGATGGCCTCGCGCACCACCAGATCGTCATATTCGCGCACAAAGGTTTTCACCGCCAGACGGCGGGCGGGCGGCGTGGCGATAATCGACAGGTCGCGCATGCCGCTCATCGCCATGTTCAAGGTGCGCGGGATCGGCGTAGCGGTCAGGGTGAGGATATCCACGTCGGCGCGCATGGCTTTGATCCGCTCTTTATGGCGTACGCCGAAGCGATGCTCTTCATCGACAATCAGCAGGCCCAGATCGCGCCAGCGCACATCGCTCTGCAACAGTTTGTGCGTACCGATAAGAATATCGATCTTGCCTTCCTGGGTTTCCGTCATGATCTGCGTTTGTTCGCGCGCGCTGCGAAAGCGGGAGATCATTTCGATTTTGATCGGCCAGTTGGCGAAACGATCGCGGAAGTTGTCGTAATGCTGCTGCGCCAGCAGGGTGGTCGGCACCAGCACCGCCACCTGCTTATGGTTTTCCACCGCGAGGAACGCGGCGCGCATCGCGACTTCGGTTTTACCAAAGCCCACGTCGCCGCACACCAGGCGATCCATCGCCAGCGGTTGACACATGTCGCTCAGCACGGCGTTGATCGCCTGCGCCTGGTCGGGCGTGGTTTCAAACGGGAAACTCTCGCAGAAAAGCTGGTACTGCGCTTTGTCGTGTTTGAAGGCGAAGCCGCTTTTGGCGGCGCGCTGCGCATAAACATCCAGCAGTTCGGCCGCCACATCGCGCACTTTCTCGGCGGCTTTCTGCCGCGCGCGCGACCAGGCGTCGCCGCCCAATTTGTGCAGCGGGGCGCTTTCGTCCGCGCCGCCGGCATAACGGCTGATCAGATGCAGCGAGGAGACCGGCACATAAAGTTTATCTTCCCCGGCATAGGTCAGAATCAGGTACTCGGCTTTGATGCCGCCCGCTTCCAGAGTGGTCATGCCGGCGTAGCGCCCGACGCCGTGTTCCAGATGCACCACCGGCTGGCCCGGCCGCAGCTCCGCCAGGTTACGAATCAGGGTGTCGGTGTTAATCGCCCGCCGGTTATCCTGTCGCCGCCGGCTTACGCGTTCGCCTAATAAATCGCTTTCGCAAATCAGCGCCCGCTGACGCAGCGTATCGATAAAGCCGTGCTCGCTGGCGCCGATCATCAGGCAAGCGGCGCCTTGTGGCGCCTGATCCAGACGGTTAATCGTCGCCGGCTTCAATTTGATGCGCGCCAGCAACTCTTGCAGCGTTTCGCGCCGGCCTTCGCTTTCGACGGAAAAAATCACCTGACCGTCAAACTGTTCGAGAAAACGGCGCAGGGGATCCAACGGCGACTTCAACTGGGGTTGGACGGCCAGATCGGGCAACGGCTGGTAGCCCAGATTTTTGTTGGCGGCCTTTGCCGGCAGGGTATCGGTGCGCAGTTGGACGCGCGGCCACGCCTTCAGCTCGGAGAACAGGCTGTCGACCCGCAGCCATAGCGATTCCGGCGGCAACAGCGGACGCATGGGATCGACCCGGCGGCTCTCGAAGCGTTGCTGAATATCCTGCCAGAAACGTTCGGCGCTCTGTTCGATATCGCCGGTATTCACCACCAGCGTATGGTCGGGAAAATAGCTGAACAGCGAGGGCAGCGGTTGATCAAAAAACAGTGGCTGCCAGTATTCAATACCCGCGGGCCAGGCGCTTTTGCTGACCTGCTGATACAGGTGTTCGGCATCCCGTCGGACTTCAAAGCGTTCGCGCCACTGACTGCGGAACAGCTCGATGGCGTTTTTATCGGTTGGAAACTCGTGGGCGGGCAGCAAATTGATCAGCGGCACTTCATTTAACGTGCGCTGGGTATCCACGTCAAACAGCCGCAGGCTGTCAATTTCATCGTCAAAGAAGTCGATCCGGTAAGGCTCTTCGCTTCCCATGGGGAACAGGTCCAGCAGCGCGCCGCGCGTGGCGTATTCCCCGTGCTCCATGACCTGATCGACGCTGCGATAACCGGCCTGCTCCAGTTGGGTACGCAATTTGTCGCGCGATAAACGCTGACCTTTTTTCAGCATCAGGGCGTGGCCGTGCAAAAAATTATGCGGACAGACGCGCTGCATCAGCGTGTTGATCGGCAGAATCAACACGCCGCGTTCCATCAGCGGCAACTGATACAGGGTCGCGAGCCGGTTGGAAATGATTTCCTGATGCGGCGAGAAACTGTCGTAAGGCAGCGTTTCCCAGTCCGACAATGTGGTGACGGGTTGTTCGGTAAATTGCTGAATTTCATCGCGAAGGCGCAAGGCGTTCTGCATATCCGGGGCGATAAGAATAACCAGTCCGGCATGGCGGTCGATAATCTCCGCACATTCCACGGCGCAGGCCGCGCCGGTCAATTCTCCCAGCAGGCGTTGCTCGCCCGATTTAAGCGGCAACGAATAACGATATTTTTCAGGCATAATCTGATTATCAGGTCTCGACCCCGGTATCCGCTAAGAAAAAGCCGGAGAGTGAGGGTGTTAGGGTTCCATAAAGCGGTACTACCCTTTATTATCCTTGAACACTTTGCTTTGGCAACCTCATCCAGACGGATTTCATGTATCAACCTGTCGCATTATTCATCGGCTTGCGTTATATGCGCGGCCGGGCATCAGACCGCTTCGGGCGGTTTGTCTCTTGGTTATCGGCTATTGGCATCACGCTCGGCGTGATGGCGCTGGTTACCGTACTGTCGGTTATGAACGGTTTTGAGCGTGAACTGGAGAACAATATCCTGGGGCTGATGCCGCAGGCGTTGATCGCCACCACGCAGGGATCGCTCGATCCGCAAACTTATCCCGCCTCGTCGCTGGAGGCGCTACAGGGCGTTAACCGCCTGGCGCCGCTGACCACCGGCGAGGTGGTGCTGCAAAGCGCCCGCAGCGTCGCGGTCGGCGTGATGCTGGGGGTCAATCCGGACCAGCCGGACCCGCTGGCGCGCTATCTGGTGAATGTGCGCCAGCAGCAGCTTCAGCCGGGACAATATCAGGTCATCCTCGGCGAGCAACTGGCTTCGCAACTGGGGGTAAAGCGCGGCGATCCGCTGCGTCTGATGGTGCCCAGCGCCAGCCAGCTCACGCCGATGGGCCGCATTCCCAGCCAGCGCATCTTCACCGTCGCCGGGACATTCGCCGCCAACAGCGAGGTTGACGGCTACCAGCTGTTGGTCAATCAGCAGGATGCTTCACGGCTGATGCGTTATCCGCTCGGCAATATCACCGGCTGGCGCCTGTGGCTCGATCAACCGCTGACGGTCGATGAGCTGAGCGGCCAGACGCTGCCGGAAGGGCTGGTGTGGAAAGACTGGCGCGAGCGCAAGGGCGAGTTATTCCAGGCGGTGCGGATGGAAAAAAATATGATGGGGCTGTTGTTGAGCCTGATCGTTGCGGTTGCGGCCTTCAATATTATTACGTCGCTGGGGCTGCTGGTGATGGAGAAACAGGGCGAGGTCGCCATTCTGCAAACGCAGGGACTGACCCAACGTCAGATTATGGCGGTGTTTATGGTGCAGGGCGGAAGCGCCGGGATTATCGGCGCCTTATTGGGCGCGCTATTGGGAACGCTGTTGGCCAGTCAGTTGAATACGCTGATGCCGGCGTTGGGATTATTGCTTGACGGCGCCGCGCTGCCGGTGGCGATAGCGCCGTTGCAGGTGATCGTCATCGCCGTCGCGGCGATGGCGATTGCCCTGTTATCCACGCTGTATCCGTCATGGCGCGCCGCCGCCGTTCAACCAGCCGAGGCTTTACGTTATGAGTGATTTACTGTTATTGCAGTGCAATAACCTGTGCAAGCGTTATCAGGAAGGCAAATTGTCGACGGATGTCCTGCGCAACGTCTCTTTTGAGATGCGCTGCGGGGAAATGATGGCGATTGTCGGCAGTTCGGGGTCGGGTAAAAGTACCTTATTGCATTTATTAGGCGGTCTGGATTCGCCGACCTCCGGCGAGGTGATCTTTAAAGGTCAACAGATGAGCCGGCTCTCCGCGGCGGATAAATCCGCGTTGCGCAACCGCGAACTGGGCTTTATTTATCAGTTCCACCATCTGCTGCCGGATTTTACCGCGCTGGAAAATGTCGCTATGCCGCTGTTGATCGGCCATGTGCCGGCGGCGCAGGCGCAGGAAAAGGCGCGGGAAATGCTGGCGGCGGTCGGGCTGGAAACGCGCAGCCATCACCGGTCGGCGGAGCTTTCCGGCGGGGAGCGCCAGCGCGTCGCCATTGCCCGCGCGTTGGTGAACAGTCCTTCTCTGGTGCTGGCGGATGAACCGACCGGGAATCTGGACCAGCGCACGGCGGATACGATTTTTGAACTGCTGGGCGAGTTGAATGTTCGGCAGGGTACGGCGTTTCTGGTGGTTACCCATGATTTGCAACTGGCCGGCCGCCTGAGCCGTCAGTTGGAAATGCGCGATGGTCAGTTACAGCAGGAACTGACGTTAACGGGAGTGCCGCAATGAGATTTCCTCCGCTCTCCCTGCTGATAGGTCTGCGCTTTAGTCGCGGCCGTCGGCGCGGCGGCATGGTTTCACTGATCTCGGTTATCTCGACGGCGGGTATCGCGCTGGGCGTCGCGGTGCTGATCGTCGGCTTAAGCGCGATGAATGGTTTTGAACGCGAGTTGAATAATCGCATTCTGGCGGTGGTTCCCCACGGGGAAATCGAGCCGGTGGACCAGCCGTTTGACGGCTGGCGCAATATTCTGCCTAAAATTGAGCAGGTGCCGGGCGTCGCGGCCGCCGCGCCCTATATCAATTTCACCGGGCTGCTGGAGAACGGCGCCAATCTGCGGGCCATTCAAATGAAAGGCGTCGATCCGCAGCAAGAGAGCGAGCTCAGCGCGTTGCCGCGTTTTGTGCTGAATGACGGCTGGAAAAATTTTCATGCCGGCGAACAGCAGGTGATTATCGGTCAGGGCGTGGCAAAAGCGCTGAACGTGAATGAAGGCGATTGGGTCACGGTGATGATCCCCAATAACGATCCGCAGATGAAACTGATGCAGCCGAAGCGCATCCGTCTTCACGTCAGCGGTATTTTGCAGCTCAGCGGTCAGCTCGACCACAGTCTGGCGCTGGTGCCGCTGGCGGACGCGCAGCAATACCTGGATATGGGCGACAGCGTGTCGGGAATTGCGATTAAGGCTGCCGACGTCTTCAGCGCCAATAAACTGGTGCGCAGCGCCGGCGAGGTGACCAACGCCTATGTATACATTCGCAGTTGGATCGGCACCTATGGCTATATGTATCGGGATATCCAGATGGTGCGCACTATTATGTATCTGGCGATGATACTGGTGATCGGCGTGGCCTGTTTTAATATTGTTTCTACGCTGGTGATGGCGGTTAAAGATAAAAGCGGCGACATTGCGGTGTTGCGTACGTTGGGCGCCACGGATGGACTGATCCGCGCGATATTCGTCTGGTACGGTTTGCTGGCCGGCTTGCTGGGCAGCGTGATCGGCGTCATCGTCGGGGTGATAGCCACCCTGCAACTGACCAATATTATTCGCGGCATTGAATCGATAACCGGTCATCGTTTTTTATCGGGCGATATTTATTTCATTGATTTTCTGCCATCGGAGTTACATGCGATCGATGTCATCAGCGTACTGGCGACGGCGCTGGTGCTGAGTCTGATAGCCAGTTGGTATCCGGCGCGCCGCGCCAGCCGGATTGACCCTGCGCGCGTATTAAGCGGGCAGTGACCTTTTCACCCTCCGCTTATCTTTAATGATGGGCGGATTATTTATCGAGGGGCGGTCATGTATTACGGTTTTGATATGGGCGGCACGAAAATCGAGCTGGGCGTATTCGACGCCGAACTGAATAAAGTCTGGCAGAAGCGGGTTCCCACGCCGCGCAATAGCTATGAGGCGCTGCTGAACACGCTGGTCGATCTGACCCGGGAAGCCGATGCGCAGACGGGGATGGCCGGAAAAATCGGCATCGGCGTGCCGGGTGTCCAGACGGGGGAGAATGGCGCGTTGTTTACCGCGAATTTACCCGCGACCATGGGGCGGCCGCTGGCTCAGGATCTGGGGCAGTTGCTGCATCGCGAAATCCGTATCAACAACGACGCTAACTGTTTTGTTCTGTCGGAAGCCTGGAATGCGGAGTTCCGCCGTTACCCGGTGGTGCTGGGCATGATCCTCGGCACCGGCGTGGGCGGCGGGCTGGTGATTAACGGCCGCCCGGTGGATGGCCGCAACGGCATGGCGGGCGAGATAGGCCACCTGCGTTTACCGTCCGACGCGCTGGCTGTGCTGGGGGACGATATTCCCCGTGTAAAATGCGGCTGCGGACAAAGCGGCTGTATTGAAAATTACATTTCAGGGCGCGGATTTGAGTGGCTGTATGCGCATTTTTATCAACAGACGTTGCCGGCCGTCACCATCATCAGACACTATCGCGCAGGCGATGCCAATGCGCTGGCGTTCGTCGACCGCTTTATGGATTTGCTGGCGGCCTGCCTGGGCAATCTGTTAACCCTTATCGATCCCCACCTGCTGGTGCTGGGCGGGGGATTGTCGAATTTTGATGAAATTTATCAAATATTACCCACCCGTTTACCCCCGCGTTTATTGCCGATTGCCAAACTGCCGCGTATCGCCAAGGCGCGGTATGGCGATGCCGGCGGCATTCGCGGCGCGGCTTTGCTACACTTAATGGACAAATAGCAGGAGCAGTTATGCATTCGCATCAACGGTTAGGACGTTTTCACAAAGGGAAACGAATGCGTCAGCAGCGTCTGCGGGCACGTATTTTCCACAGAGATTATCTGGCGGTAACTGAAGTGAAGAAACCACGAGTTGTTGTTTTAACCGGCGCGGGCGTTTCCGCGGAGTCAGGCATTCGAACCTTTCGTGCCGCCGATGGCCTGTGGGAAGAGCACCGGGTCGAAGATGTTGCGACCCCGGAGGGTTTCCAGCGCGACCCGCAACTGGTGCAGGCGTTTTATAATGCCCGCCGTCGCCAGTTGCAGCAGCCTGAAATCAAGCCCAACGCGGCGCATCTGGCGCTGGCCGAACTGGAGGCGTCGCTGGGCGACAATTTTTTACTTATCACGCAGAATATCGATAACCTGCACGAGCGGGCCGGCAGCCAACGCGTTGTGCATATGCACGGCGAATTACTGAAGGTACGCTGTTGCCGCAGCGGTCAGGTATTCGACTGGACAGGCGATCTGTCGGTTGAAGATCGCTGCCACTGCTGCCAGTTTCCCGCGCCGTTACGTCCGCATATCGTATGGTTCGGCGAAATGCCGCTGGAAATGGATAGAATTTATCAGGCGCTGTCACAGGCCGATTATTTTATCGCCATCGGCACCTCCGGCCATGTTTATCCCGCCGCCGGCTTCGTGCAGGAAGCGCATGCGCATGGCGCCTATACCATCGAACTGAATCTTGAACCCAGTCAGGTGGAAAGTCAGTTTGACGAAAAAATCTATGGCCCGGCCGGCGCGGTAGTACCCGAATTCGTCGGCGCCTGGCTGACGCGGCGAAAAAATATCGCATTTTGATCAGGCCGTTAACAAAGACAGTTCGCCAGTAGCGCGCAGCGAGGGGCTGTCGCGCTTCGTTTTGGTATAGCACGCCTACCGGCGAGTTTGTCGGCAACGTCATGTCGATGATTTTTCTACCGTTACTCCGCTTTTTATTCGATTAGCGAATAACTAATAAACTTTATATTCTTTCCTTATATTGACTGGCTCGGTAGGATCCTCCCGAGCCAGGTCATTAACACATTCTTTTGCGGCCGGATAGGATTATGTGACGATATCGGCGCATCGAGTTTATTGTAATGCGTGATTTAACTCCTTAATAATTAAGGAATAAAAGATAATAATGGGATGTGCTTCATAATGATTACTCTCTCGAATGTCTCGAAAGTATTCGATAGTTCCTCTGGCTCTATTCGCGCGGTTGAAGACGTTAGCCTGAGTGTTGAAACCGGGCAGATTTACGGCATCATCGGTTACAGCGGCGCCGGGAAAAGTACCCTGATCCGCCTGTTGAACGGCCTTGAAACCCCTACCAGCGGTTCGATTGTGGTTGACGGGCAGGATATCGCCAAAGCCAACGGCGCACAGCTGCGCGCGGCGCGTTTGCGCATCAGCATGGTTTTCCAGCACTTCAATTTGCTGTGGTCGCGAACGGTGAGTGAAAATATAGCCTTTTCGATGCAGATCGCCGGGGTCAAAAAAGCGCATATCAAGACCAGAGTGGCGGAACTGATCGCGCTGGTGGGGTTGCAGGGACGGGAAAACGCCTATCCTTCCCAGCTAAGCGGCGGACAAAAGCAGCGGGTGGGGATCGCCCGCGCATTGGCGAACAATCCGGTGGTGTTGCTGTGCGACGAAGCGACGTCCGCGCTCGATCCGCAAACCACCGACGCTATTCTTGATTTGCTGCTGGATATCAACCGCAAGCTGAATCTGACCATCGTGCTGATCACCCATGAGATGCACGTGGTGCGCAAAATTTGTCAGCGCGTGGCGGTGATGGAAAACGGCCGCATCGTCGAGGAGGGCGCGGTGCTGGATGTCTTTACCCATCCTCAGCAGGCGATTACCCAGCAGTTTGTCAGGCAGGTGACGCAGTATGAAGAGACGCAGGAGAGCTTCAATCCGCTGCTGGTCGAGTCGCTGTCCGGCGCGGTGGTCAAACTGACCTTTGTCGGCGTACAGACCCAGCAGCCGGTGATTTCGGAATTAATCCAGCGTTACGGTCTGACCATCAATATTTTGCACGGCAAAATAACCCAGACGTTAAATGGCGCATTTGGCGAGATCTATGTTCACGTAGAGGGAAATGAACGGCAGTTGGCAGACATGCTGGCATTGGTACAGGAAAAGAACATTACGGCCGAGGTGATTAAACATGCTTGAGACACTGTTCCCTCACCTACAGGTCGACCGTCTGCTTGATGCGACCTATGAAACGATTTACATGACGGCCATCGCCGGGCTGGCGACTTTTGTGCTGGGGGTGATACTGGGCGTGCTGTTATTTCTCACCTCCCGCGGGCAGCTATTGCAAAACCGGCTGGTGTATACGCTGGTTTCGGTAGTGGTCAACGTCTTCCGCTCCATTCCGTTTATTATTTTGATCGTGCTGCTGATCCCGTTTACCCGGGTCATCGTCGGCACCATCTTAGGCGCCAATGCGGCCCTGCCGGCGTTGATTATCGGCGCGGCGCCGTTTTACGCCCGGCTGGTGGAAATCGGCCTGCGCGAAGTGGATAAAGGGGTGATTGAGGCGGCCCGCTCGATGGGGGCCAGAATCAGTACCATCATTTTCAGGGTGCTATTGCCCGAGTCTTCACCGGCGCTGGTTTCCGGGATTACGGTCACGCTAATCGCGCTGGTGAGTTATACCGCTATGGCGGGCGTCATTGGGGCCGGAGGGCTGGGCAATCTGGCCTATCTGGAAGGTTTTCAACGCAATCACGGCGATGTGACGCTGGTGGCGACGATAATGATCCTGCTGCTGGTTTTCATTATCCAGTTTATTGGCGATACCGTTACGGCAATTCTTGATAAACGTTAATATGATAAAGGAATGATGATGATGAAGACGCGTAAAATTTTAATGCTGGCTTATGCCTCTCTGACCGCACTGAGTCTGACCGCGTTTTCTGCGGTCGCGGACAGCAAACTGGTGGTGGGGGCGTCGAACGTTCCGCACGCCGAAATTCTTGAGCAGGCGAAACCGATTCTGGCGAAAGAGGGCGTTGACCTCCAGATCCAGCGCTTTCAGGACTATATTCTGCCCAATACGGCGTTAGCCAGCCGTGATATCGACGCCAACTATTTCCAGCATGTTCCCTATCTGGAAAGCGTGCTGAAAGATCACGCCGGCGATAAGAGTTATGATTTCGTCAATGCAGGGGCGATCCATATCGAACCGATCGGCATTTACTCCAAAAAGCACAAGAGCCTGCAAGATTTGCCGGAAAACGGCAAGATCATTCTCGGCGACGCGGTGGCAGAAGAGGGGCGTATCCTGTCCATTTTCGAAAAGGCCGGCGTCATTAAACTGAAACCGGAGGTCAAGCGCGTTGACGCCCGTATCAGCGATATCGTCGAAAACCCGAAAAAGCTGCAATTCCTGCCGAGCGTAGAGCGCGGCCTGTTGCCGCAGGTTTATGCCAATAACGAAGGGGATGCGGTGGTGATCAACGCCAACTACGCCATCGATGCCGGTCTGAATCCGACTAAAGATCCGATTGCGGTAGAGAGCGGCGAAGATAATCCGTATGCCAACATCATCACCGTTCGTCGCGGCGATGAAAACAAACCGGAGATTAAAGCGCTGGTTGAGGTTCTGCACTCCAAGGCGATCCAGGACTTTATCAACCAGAAATATGCCGGCGCGGTCATCCCGGTAAATTAATAATCCCGTCTTTGCGCCTTCCCCTGAGAAGGGGAGGGTTGCGCCGCTGTACCATCCGCACATTCATTGATCTGATCAACGGCGAACATCGCCGCGTGATTAAAGAGGCAGAACTTATATTCATCGCAGCGGGCGCGGAAGCGACGGCCAAAATCGGTTACCATAGCGCCAGCGCCTGTCGGGACAGGCGCCTTTCCTTTTTTCGCGGATTGGATTATGCAGCCTTTGAATTCGGGATATACCCAGTTAAAACAGCGGCGGCGCGTGCGGGATCGTCAGCGGTTGGCTCTGCTGTTTCTTCTGACCCTGACGGCGCTGACGATAGGGCTGTGCGCGGGCGACCGCTGGATTTGGCCGCTACATTGGCTGGACGACGCGCAGCGCATCTTTGTCTGGCAGTTGCGTTTCCCCAGAACCCTGGCGGTGCTGCTGGTGGGCGCCAGCCTGGCGATGTGCGGCGCGGTGATGCAGTCGATATTTGATAACCCGCTGGCCGAACCGGGACTGCTGGGCGTCGCCAACGGCGCGGGCGTCGCGCTGGTGCTCACGGTGTTAATCGGGCAGGGCGCGCTGCCCGTCTGGGTTTTAAGCCTGAGCGCCATCGCCGGCGCGCTGTTGATCACCTTTCTGCTGCTGCGCTTTGCCCGCAAACAGGTTTCCAACGCGCGTCTGCTGCTGATCGGCGTATCGCTGGGGATTATCTGTAGCGCGGTCATGACCTGGGCGGTCTATTTCAGCACCAGTCTGGATTTGCGCCAGTTGATGTACTGGATGATGGGCGGATTCAGCGGAATCGACTGGCGCTATGGCTGGCTGATGCTGGCGCTGGCGCCGTTTATTCTGTGGCTGAGCGCGCAGGGGCATGTGTTGAACCGGCTGGCGCTGGGGGAGATCCAGGCCCGCCAACTGGGCGTATCGGTTTACGTCTGGCGCAATGTGCTGGTGCTGGTGGTCGGCGTGTTGGTCGGGGTAAGCGTGGCGCTGGCGGGCGTGATCGGTTTTGTCGGCTTGATTATTCCGCATATGCTGCGGCTGGGCGGCCTAACCGATCATCGTTATTTATTAACCGGTTGCGCGTTGGCCGGCGGCTCGATTCTGATGCTGGCCGATACGCTGGCCCGGGTGGCGTTAGCGTCGTCCGAGTTGCCGATTGGCGTCGTTACCGCTACGCTGGGCGCACCCTGGTTTATCTGGTTGTTGTTACGTAACAGGATTTAGCTCACCGCGTAGCCAGCAATGGCTGACGGCCATCATCCCCACAGGATAAAAAGGATCAAGACGATGAGTAATGAAATCTATAGCATTCCCCTGAAAACCATCGACGGACAAGACACCACGCTCGAACCCTATCAGGGTAAGGTGGCGTTAATCGTCAATGTGGCGTCGAAATGCGGCCTGACCAAGCAGTATGATGCATTGGAAAAAATCTACGAAACCTATCGCGATAAGGGTTTTGTGGTGCTCGGATTTCCATCGAATGAGTTTGCCGGACAGGAGCCGGGCAGCGAGGCGGAGATCCAGGAATTTTGCCGCACCACGTTTGGCGTTCAGTTTCCGCTGTTCAGCAAGATCGAAGTCAACGGCGCGAACCGTCACCCGTTGTACCAGCTATTGATCCGCGAGCAGCCTAAAGCAACCGGTTCTTTGCTGAGCGGGTTTTACGCCCGGCTGGTCAACAAAGGACGTAAGCCCGCTCACCCGGAAGATATCTTGTGGAATTTTGAGAAGTTCCTGATTTCCCGCGAGGGTCAGGTGATTCAGCGTTTCGCCCCCGATTTTACCCCCGACGATCCGGCGGTGGTCGACGCCGTCAAAGCGGCGCTGGCGAAGTAATTGGCGCGGCAATCCTCTCCCTTGTTGCAACTGAGGCAGGCCGGCGTTTCGCCCCGCTTGTCTCCGGTCAACGTCGCGTGCGGGAGCGGTCGGCTGTTGCATGTCATCGGCCCGAATGGCGCGGGGAAAAGCACCCTGCTGGCCAGAATCGCCGGCATGCTGGACGGCGAGGGCGATGTCTGTCTGTCCGGCCGACGGCTGGCGGACTGGCCCGCGCGGGAGTTGGCGTGGCATCGGGCGTATCTGGCGCAGCAACAGCCCCCGACGGCGATGATGCCGGTGTTTCAGTATTTGCGTTTGCATCAGCCGCCGGCGGCCGGCGAGGCGATAAACGACGATGTCGTCGGTTTTCTGGCGCAAAAGCTGATGCTGGCCGACAAGCTATCGCGCGCGTTAACCCGATTGTCCGGCGGGGAGTGGCAACGGGTCAGGCTTGCCGCCGCGCTGTTGCAGATTTGGCCGGCGGCCAATCCCTATGGTCGTTTACTGCTGCTGGATGAACCGGCCAACAGTCTGGATGTCGCGCAACAGGCGGCGCTGGATGAATTGCTTCATACGCTATGTCGGTCCGGCGTAACGGTTATCGTCTGCGCTCATGATCTGAACCACAGCCTGCAACACGCCGACGGCGTCTGGCTGATGTCCGGCGGACGACTGGCGGCGCATGGCGATACCGCCGACGTGATGCAGCCTGAAATCTTATCACCGGTTTTCGGCGTCGATTTCCAGCGTTGTCGCGTCGACGGCCGCGACTGGCTGATAACCCGCCGCGGCGACGAAAATTAGGAAGAATCGGCTTTACTTGCCAGCCATACCCTTTCAACGCTAGATTAAGCAGATATATCATTCTGATAGCGATTAACCGGCGATTTCGGGTAAAAAAACATGATGCGTTTAAAACATGTGTTGGTGTTGGCAAGCCTGATCTTGGCGGGGTGCAGCAGTCACCGCAATCCACCGCCGGATGCGCGCCTGAGCGATTCGATAATGGTGGTGGCGCAATTAAACGATCAACTGCATCAATGGCATCGTACGCCATACCGCTATGGCGGTCTGGATCGCAACGGTATTGATTGTTCCGGCTTTGTCTATCTGACCTTTCGCGACCGTTTCGGCATTCGTTTACCGCGCAGCACCGATGCGCAAACGGAATTGGGCGAACGCGTGGATCGCGACAGCCTGATGCCGGGCGATCTGGTGTTTTTCAAAACCGGCAGCGGCGGCAACGGGCTGCACGTGGGAATCTACGATAAAGACGACAAGTTTATCCACGCCTCCACCAGTCAGGGCGTGATTCGCTCATCGCTGGATAACGTCTATTGGAAGCGGGCTTACTGGCAGGCCCGCCGTATCTGATGCGCCTTTGCGCGTCTATGGAGCCTTATGTCTTCGCTGCGTCTGTTACTCTCCGACTCTTTCGACCCCTGGTTCAACCTGGCCGTTGAGGAGTGCATATTTCGGCAAATGCCGACCACGCAACGGGTATTGTTTTTGTGGCGCAACGCCGAAACGGTGGTCATCGGTCGGGCGCAGAATCCGTGGAAAGAGTGTAATACGCGTCGGATGGAAGAAGACGGCATCAAACTGGCTCGACGCAGCAGCGGCGGCGGCGCGGTGTTTCACGATCTCGGCAATACCTGCTTTACCTTTATGGCGGGAAAGCCTGAATACGATAAAAGCGTTTCAACCCAAATTATCCTCGACGCGCTGGCGCAGCTCGGGATTAACGCCAGCGCTTCCGGCCGTAACGATCTGGTGATTGATACGCCTGACGGCAGCCGAAAAATATCGGGTTCCGCATACCGGGAAACCAAAGATCGCGGTTTCCATCACGGCACGTTGCTATTAAACGCCGATCTGAGCCGGTTAGCGGATTATCTCAACCCCGATGTGAAAAAATTGCAGGCCAAGGGCATTACGTCGGTACGCTCCCGGGTCGCGAATCTGGTTGAGTTATTGCCCGCTATCGATCATCAGCAAATCTGTCAGTCGGCGACGCAGGCCTTTTTTGAATATTACGGCGAACGCTGCGAGCCGGAAATCATTTCCCCCGCCGCCTTTCCGGATTTGCCGGGCTTCAGCGAACAGTTTGCCCGCCAGAGCAGTTGGGAGTGGAATTTCGGCCAGGCGCCGGCTTTCACTCATCTTTTGGATAACCGCTTTGCCTGGGGAGGCGTTGAGTTGCATTTTGACGTTGAGCATGGCGTCATTACCCGCACACAGGTCTTTACCGATAGCCTGAATCCCGCGCCGCTGGAGGCGCTGGCCCTCGCCCTGAGTAATACGCCCTATCGGCCGGAAAGCATGGCCGTCGTCTGTGGGCAACTGATAGCGACATTCCCGCAACAGCAAAATGAACTACAGCAAATGGCCGCCTGGCTGGCGCAAAGCATCCGCTGATTAATCGCCTGCGGCCTAATCCGGTCTTCCCCTATTATTTCATCACGTTATCGCGTATCGGCACGCAATAAAGCCGATGCGTGAAGTTGCTCACAAATAGCATTCGCGCAGCAGATTTCTACCCTTTGACAGCAGGACATTCCTGATCGAGATATAAATTTGGCGTTAAGTTAGTTGCCTCATGGAAATGCATGAATATCAACTTTCAGCGGGGCAAGGTATATGTCTCATACAGAAAAAAACTACTTAATGTGCTGTCTGTTCTTTCTCTTCTTCTTTATCGGCTGGGGATGTTGTTATCCCTATCTTTCATTATGGCTGACGGAAACCATCGGCATTGATTATGCGGATGTCGGCCTGGTTTATTCTTTTACCGCTGTTTTTTCCGTTTGCGTACAGCCTCTATTTGGCTTTATTTCCGATAAGTTGATTTTCAGAAAACACCTTATGTGGATGCTGGCCATTATTATTACGCTCTTTGCGCCGTACTGGATCTATGTATTCGCGCCGCTATTGCGATTCAATGTTATTCTGGGGGCGCTGGCCGGCGGATTTTATATCGGCATGGCATTTGGCGCGGGCTGCGGCGTGTGTGAAGCCTATATCGATAAAGTCAGCCGCCTGTCGGGATTTGAATTCGGCCGGGCGCGCATGTTCGGGGGGATTGGGGCGGCGATCGGTACTTTCGTCGCCGGCAAACTTTACGGCATCAATCAGGATTATATTTTCTGGCTGGCCAGTCTGGCGGGGATCGCCTTGTTGTTTATCGTGTGGAAAACGCATCCCGGCTCCGCGACGGCGTCAAAGGAACGTTTGCCTAAAACGGCACCTATCTCCTTGGCCGATGTGCGAAGCCTGATAAAATTGAAGAAGTTCTGGTTCTTTGCCATGTATATGGTGGGCGTGGGGGCGATCTATGAAACTTATGATCAGCAATTCGCCATTTATTATAGCCATTTCTTTGCCAGTAAAGCGCGCGGCGCGGAAGTATTTGGTTATCTGACGACGGCGCAAATATTTCTGGATGCGGCGGTCATGTTTATGGCGCCCTGGTTTGTCAATAAAATCGGACCGAAGAATGCCCTGTTGTATTGCGGGTTAATCATGAGCTTCCGTATTATTGGTTCGGCCTGGGCCGTCGGACCGATTTCAATCAGCGCCATCAAGATGCTTCATGGTTTTGAAAGTTCAATTCTCTTAGTCGCCGGCTTAAAATATATCGCTGCTAATTTTAATCCGTGGCTGTCGGCAACGGTTTATTTAATTGGATTCCAGTTCTCAAAAAGTTTTAGCACCATTTTCCTGTCCGGCGGAATTGGCTATATGTACCAACATATGGGGTTTGTTGAAAGTTATCTGGTGCTGGGAAGTATCGCATTATTCTTTACCGTTATTTCATTTATTACACTTGACTCATCTCGTGTATTACTCAATCGCACCGTGTTGGAAAAATAAATCTGGGAGATACAATGACTGATTTATATTATGGCGTCGCTTATTATGATGAATATATGCCGGCGGACAGGCTGGGAGAAGATATTGAATTGATGTTGTCCGCGGGCATTAATGTGGTTCGTATCGCTGAATCGACCTGGAGTACGCTGGAGCCGCAGGAGGGCGAGTATAATTTCACCCATTTGGACCGCGTGCTGGATGCCATGCATGCCGCCGGGATAGCCGTCATTATCGGTACGCCGACCTACGCCATTCCCGGCTGGCTGGCGAGAAAACACCCGGAGGTGATGGTGACGACGGCGCAGGGGCGGGAAAAATACGGCCGCCGTCAGATCATGGATATTGTAAATCCGACGTTTCTGCATTATGCCGAAAATATCATTCGCGTACTGATGACGCATGTATCCCGTCACCCGGCCGTCATTGGCTATCAACTGGATAACGAAACCAAGCATTACGATAACGTCGGGCCGGATATGCAGCGGCGTTTTGTTGATGCGCTGAAGTCCCGTTACCCGGATATCAGGCGGATGAACCGTGATTTCGGACTGGATTACTGGAGCAACCGGATTGACGACTGGGACGATTTTCCCCCGGTGGAGAGCACCATTAATGCCAGCCTGGGCAGCGCGTTCGCCAAATTTCAGCGCCAGATGGTGACTGAATATCTGATGTGGCAGGCCGGTCTCGTCGCTGAATATGTCCGGGACGATCAGTTTATTACCCATAATTTCGATTTTGAGTGGCGCGGTCACTCTTACGGCATACAGCCGCGCGTGAACCATTTCGCCGCCGCGCAAGCGCTGACGGTCGCCGGCGTAGATATTTATCACCCCTCACAGGATCATCTCACCGGGCGGGAGATCGCGTTTGGCGGCGATATCGCCCGCAATCTGAAACAGGGCGCTAACTATTTTGTGCTGGAAACGCAGGCGCAGGGGTTTGCGCAGTGGACGCCTTATCCGGGACAGTTGCGTCTTCAGGCTTTCAGCCATGTCGCCCACGGCGCTAAAATGGTGTCGTACTGGCACTGGCACTCGATCCATAACGCGTTTGAAACCTATTGGAAAGGCTTGTTGAGTCACGATTTCCTGCCTAACGCGACTTATCGTGAAGCGCAGACTATCGGCGCTGATTTTGCCCGCCTTTCCGATGCGCTGGCCGATCTGGCTTTTCAGCATGACGTCGCGCTGCTGGTGAACAATGAAGCGATGGAAGCGCTGAACTGGTTTAAGCCCGGAGAAACGCAAGGCAATGTCTATAACGATATTGTGCGGCGCTTTTATGACGCGTTGTACGACCACAACATTGCGCTGGATATCATCAATGACGTCGATGATGGCTGTCACCAATATCAGGCCATCATCATCCCGGCGTTGTATGCGGCCGACGATGCGCTGCTGGCCCGCATCAACCGCTATATCGAAAACGGCGGTCGCGCGCTGATCGGTTTTAAATCAGGTTTTTGCGACGAAAATGTGAAAGTGCGCAGCGCAAAACAACCCGGCATCTTGAGTCAGAGTTGCGGGGTCTCCTATAGCCAATTTGTCTTACCGGAGTCGGTCGCCATCGAGTCGCTGGTTGAGGACGTCGCCGCTCTGGCGGATGAACCCGCTGAATTATGGATGGAACTGTTAACGCCGGATGGCGAGGGAACGCGCGTCGTCGCTAAATATCAACATCCGGTCTGGCAAAAATATGCCGCCGTAACTGAAACGGATTACGGCGACGGGCGGGCGATGTATGTGGGGTTTCTGCCGCAGAAATCTTTTATCAGCAAATTATTCAATTATTTATGCCGGGATTGTCAGTTGGCGTCGCGCACGGCGGATAGCGTTTTTCCGCTGATCGTGCGCCGCGGAAAAAATCGGGCGGGGAACACCATTCGCTTTATGTTTAACTACTCGGCAACGGCGCATCCCATCCGAATCCCGGTTCCGTCTCATTGCCTGATAAACGACCAGGCGTTGCCTGCGGCGTCGGAAGTGACGCTGGAACCCTGGGGATTACGCATATTGCAGGATGATTGATTTATCCTTCCGGCACCGGAGAGAGAGGACAATGGCGTTTAATTCCGATGAGATGGTGAACTTTTCGCCGCTGATAAAAAGTTTCACCTTCAATGCCTATCTGGTCGCCGGCTTCACCCCGATTTCGCGAGGCAGTAAACTGGATTATTACATCAACCGTCCACAAGGAATGAAAGGCTACATCATCAACCTGACGCTGCGAGGGGAAGGGCGGGTGAAGGCCGGGGAGCACGATATTCATTGTCAGGAAAACGAACTGGTGCTTTTTCCGCCGGGCGTGCCGCATCACTATGGGCGCGCGGAGAGTAGTGAATTCTGGGATCATTTGTGGATTTATTTTATCCCCAGGCCCTACTGGGTGGATTGGCTGCGCTGGGACGTCACCGACAAGGAAATCGGCAAAATGCGGCTTGACGCGCCCGCTGCCATCGAGAATATGCAATCCCTGTTCTCTGAAGTGATTCATCACCATGCCGCCACCGAACCGCTGGCGGAGGCGATGGCCATGAACGCGCTCGAAAGGGTGATTTTAACCTGTTTCCAGGCTCAACCAATCAGCAACCGCCACGCCTTGGATCCGCGCATTAATGCGCTATGCAAGTACATTGATCAGCATATCGCCGAGGATATCAATATAGAGACGCTGGCCAGACAGATCTTCCTTTCCCCTTCGCGCGTGGCCCATCTATTTAAGCGAGAGATGAATCAGACGGTTTTCGCCTGGCGCGAGAAACAGCGTATCAGCCGGGCAAGAAGCCTGCTGCAAAGCACCTCTTTGCCCATCGCGCAGATCGCGCAGGCGGTCGGTTATCCGGACTCGCGCTATTTTTCTCGGCTATTCCGCCATCATTACGGCATCAGCCCTCGAGAGTATAAAAAGTGCTACGAGAGAAAGAATACGATTTGATAATGTTTTCTTGTTCCGACGCCGTTTTTTATCTGAAAGCGCCCGCCAATATCCGAATCGGCCTATTCTTATTGTGTTCATATGAAAAATGCAGTGTTCTGCTCTATAAATAAAGCTAGTAGCGTGCTTTTTTATGGGCTGCAATCCGATCGCTTTATACAGCCTGCCATTAGTGATTAATCTGACCCTCTGACCAGGATAGCGGATGGCGTTTGGAAAACAGCGCTGGATACGGATTGTTTTTTACGTATTTAGTATAAAACACAAGCAAATGGTGATTAATTATCACCTGAAGTAGATGATATAACATGCTTATTCGGTTAGATGTGGACTATGTGAGTGATTCTGTTTTCTGGCCAGTTTATAGCATGGAAGGGAAGTTATTGGCTGCTGAAATGGTAATCCGTTTTAATAGTTTGTTTGGCAATGCGAGTATTTTACCGGATATCATTTTCAGTATGTTAACAAAAACTCAACAGCATGATTTAATTAGGGAGCAGGTCGATTTCATTAAGCGAATTGCCCCCTGGTTTACCCAACATGATGTGCGTCTGCTGCTGAAAGTCGATCATGAAATAGCGGATTTTTTACTGGAATCGACATCATTATATAATGAAATTAAAAGTCTGCTTTTCATTGAATTGGAGATTAATGAACTCTTTCCAAACTTATCCCAGGGCAGAGGAAACGAACGTATTCTTAAACTGAGCGAGTCGTTTAACTTATGGCTGGATAATTTTGGTTCGGGAAAAGTGAATCTGAAGCCGTTGAATGACGGATGCATCAGCGCGGTGAAGATGGATCAGAATCTGGTCTGGTATCTTTTATCCCGACCGACGCAAAGCTCGATTATGGATCCGCTGTTGCGGGTTATCAGGAATAATTATCAAGGCGTCAGGATTATCGCAAAAGGCATCGATACCCTTGAACATCTGGAAAAAGCCAGAAAGCTAAATATCGATGCGTTGCAAGGCGGGCTTTGTCCGGCGGTTCATTTTGATGAACTGGAAACACAAACCGATTTTTTATGGGATATAAGATAACGATTCTTTCCCTTTCCTTCCCGCTTGCCGGTCTACGGCGTAATACCCCCATACTCGCTCCGTGTTAGTTTTATGGCAGCCGTTCTACACTTTCCCTTACAGGGGAGACAACATGCCGCAGAAACTATCGTTCATCAATCACTACCATCAACAGTTGCCGGGTTTTTATACCGAGCTGAAACCGACGCCGCTTCAGGGCGCGCGCCTGCTTTATCACAGTCAGGGGCTGGCGGATGAGCTCGGTCTGTCGCCCGCGTGGTTTACGCGCCCGCATGACGCGGTTTGGCGCGGCGAAGCGCTGCTGCCCGGCATGGCGCCGTTGGCGCAGGTGTACAGCGGCCATCAGTTCGGCGCGTGGGCCGGACAACTGGGCGATGGCCGCGGCATTCTGCTGGGCGAGCAGCAGTTGGCGGACGGCCGCAGCATGGATTGGCATCTTAAAGGCGCGGGCCTGACGCCTTATTCCCGCATGGGCGACGGGCGGGCGGTGCTGCGCTCGGCGATCCGCGAGTTTCTGGCTTCCGAGGCGATGCATCATCTGGGCATCCCGACGACGCGGGCGTTGACGGTGGTCACCAGCGAGCAACTGATCCGGCGCGAACGGGAAGAACCCGGCGCAATGTTGCTGCGCGTGGCGGAAAGCCATGTGCGGTTCGGCCACTTTGAACATTTTTATTATCGCCGAGAGCCGGAAAAGGTGCGTCAATTGGCGGATTTCGTCATCGCCCGTCACTGGCCTCAGTGGCAGGATGAGGAGCGGCGCTACACGCTGTGGTTCGGCGATGTGGTTGAACGAACCGCGCGGCTGATCGCCCGCTGGCAGGCCGTCGGTTTTTCGCACGGCGTGATGAATACCGACAATATGTCGATCCTCGGGTTAACCATTGATTACGGGCCGTTCGGTTTTATGGATGATTATCAGCCGGACTACATCTGTAATCATTCCGATCATCAGGGGCGTTACGCCTTTGATAACCAACCCGCGGTCGGGCTGTGGAATTTACATCGTCTGGCGCAGTCGCTGTCGGGACTGATGACCACGGATGAGCTGGAGAGCGCGTTGGCCCGCTATGAGCCGGCGCTGATGCGGCAATTCGGCGAGCTGATGCGCGCCAGGCTGGGGCTGTTCACCGCCGACGCCGCCGATAACGATATTCTGGTCGGTCTGTTAGACCTGATGCGGCGGGAGCGCCGCGACTATACCCGAACGTTTCGCCTGTTGTCCGCGGTCGAGAAAAACGACCCCGTCAGCCCGCTGCGCGATGAGTTTATCGATCGACCGGCATTCGACCGCTGGTTTAACGCCTATCGTCGACGTCTGTTGCAGGAACCGCAGGACGATGCCGAACGTCGGCGGTACATGAACGCGGCCAATCCGAAATATGTGCTGCGCAACTATCTGGCGCAGCAGGCCATCGAGCAGGCGGGAAAGGATGATATCGGCGCATTGAGCCGGCTGCATCAGACGCTTTGCCAGCCTTACGCCGACCAGCCGGAGAGGGAGGAACTGGCGGCGCTGCCGCCGGAATGGGGTAAGCATCTGACCGTATCCTGCTCCAGTTGAAGCGTTTCAGCGGCGCAGATAGACCTGTGGGATCGGGTATTCGGGATGCGGGCCGACGCTCAGGTCGGCCTGATACCAGCGGGTAAGAATATCCGCCTGCAACACCTGTTCCGGCGTGCCTTGCGCCACCAGCTTTCCGGCGTGCAACAGCAAAATCCGGTCGGCATACAGGGCGGCCAGATTGAGATCGTGCAGGACGCAACACACGGCCAGCGGCTGCTGGCGGGTCAGTTGTTTCAGCAGCCGCAACAAATGCTGCTGATGATAGAGATCCAGCGCCGAGGTGGGTTCGTCGAGAAACAGCCATCCCGGCGTCGGCTGCGGATGCCAGAGCTGGGCCAGCACGCGGGCTAACTGCACGCGCTGCTGTTCGCCGCCGGAGAGGTGCCGATAATCGCGCTGCGCCAGATCTGAACAGCCGGTTTGCGCCATCACCCGCCGGACGATGTCGTCGTTTTGCCGGTCGCGTCCATAAGGGGCGCGGCCCATCGCCACAACCTCCTGCACGCTGAAAGCGAAAGCCAGTCCGCTGTGCTGACGCATCACCGCCCGCGTTTTCGCCAGCGCGGTCGGCGCCCATTGGGCGAATGGCTTACCGGCCAACCAGCATTCTCCCTGATTCGGCGTCAGGTAGCCGGTCAGCAGGCGCAACAGCGTGGATTTTCCCGCGCCGTTGGGGCCGATAATCGCCACGATCTCGCCGCAATGCACCTCCAGCGAGACATCCTGCGTCAGGTCGCGTCCGCCGGTGTGGAAACGCAGGTTGCGGGCCACCAGCGCGTTATTCGCAACGGCGTTACTCATTTCCACGTCCTTTATGCTGCACGATCAGCCATAAGAAATAGGGACCGCCGATCAGGCTGGTCAACAGCCCGACGGGCATCTCGGCCGGCGATAACAGCGTGCGCGCCAGCGTATCGGCGATCAACAGCAGACAGGCGCCGCCCAGCGCCGCGCCGGGAATAAGCAAGCGGTGGTCGGCTCCCAGATGCATACGGATCAAATGGGGGATCACCAGTCCGATAAAACCGATTACGCCGCTGACGGCGACGGCGACGCCCACCAGCAGCGCGCTGAGCAGCAAAAGGGTGTGTTTGGTGCGCTTGACGTTGACTCCCAGATAATGGGCCTCTTCGTCGCCCAGTTGCAGCAGATTCAAACGACGGGCCTGATACAGAGTCACGATAATCGCCGGCAGCGCCAGCGTGGCGGCGCCGATCAGCATCGGCCACTGCGCCTGACCTAAGCTTCCCATACCCCAGAGGGAAAACTGACGCAGTTGCTGGTCGGTGCTGACGTAGGTCAGCACGCCGACAGCGGCCATGCACAGGGCGTTAAGCGCAATGCCCGCCAATAGCAGCCGGGTCAATCCCCCTTGTTCGGCGCGACTCAGCATAAAAATCACCGCGGTAATCGCCAGACTGCCGACAAAAGCCGCCAGCATCGGGCTATAGAGAGATAGCAGCGGGGGCAGGCCGAGCGGCAGCACAATCGTCAGCGCCACGCAAAGCGCGCCGCCGCTGCTGATCCCCAACAGGCCGGGATCGGCCAACGGGTTGCGGAATAATCCCTGCATGATGGCGCCGGAACAGGCCAGCGCGCTGCCGACCAGTACGGCCAGCAGTACGCGGGGCAGGCGGATATTCAACCAGATATGCCACAGCGGATCGGTAAACGGCGTCTGCCACAGCGTTTTGAACGACAGGGCGAGCGCGCCGAGATTGGCCGCGCATAACATCAGCGCCAATAGCAACAACAGCAGGGCGATCAGTACATAGCGTGGATGAAACCGTCGCGTCATTTTATTTGTTCTGCGGCCTGACGGATGGCGGCCATCAGGGCCGGCGTCTCCAGCGTAAAGCCGAGCATCGCCATATCATCAACCACCAGCAGGCGCTGGTTTTTCCCCGCCGGGGTCAACGCCAGGCCCGGCAATTGCCAGATTTGCGCTTCGCCGCCCAGGCTCTTTAGTCCCTGAGTGGAGATCAGCACCAGATCCGGCGCGCTGGCGACCACCCCTTCCTGCGACAAGGGCTGATAGCGCTCAATATCCTGCATGGCGTTAGTCAGGCCGACCCGGCGGAGGATGGTATCTGCCGGGGTATGCTTGCCGGCGGCCATTGCGGTCATACCGCCGTGGCTGAGTACGAACAGCGCCTTCACCGGCAACGGCGAGCCGGCGACGCCGGCTAACTGTTGCTGGTAGGTTTCCGTCAGTTTCTTGCCTTCCGCTTCTTTATGCAGCGCCTGAGAAATCACGCCGATCTTTTGCGCGACGGTTTCCGGCGTCGGTTTGGCCGGCACGTTGATAACTTTGGTGCCGCTGTCCGCGACCTGTTGCAATACCAACGACGGTTGCGACAGGTCGCTGGCGATCACCAGCGAAGGTTTCATCGCCAGAATGCCTTCGGCATTGAGCTGGCGCATGTAACCCACATCGGGCAGTTTGGTCGCGGCGTCGGGATGAAGACTGGTGCTGTCTCTGGCCACCAGATCTTTCTCCGCGCCCAACGCATAGATGATTTCCGTAACATCACCGCCGATGGAGACAATGCGCTCCGCGGCCGAAACGCCCAACGGCAGAACCAACACTAATGGAATGAGCCAGTTTTTCATGCGGCAAGATCCTTAAGCGGTTTCAGCGCGCCGATCTGGTCGCGCCATTGCTGTTGTTCAGGCGTGCCTTCGGTGCGCTGCCCGAATAACTGCGCAATTTGCGTGCCGTCCGCGGCGTACAGCTCCAGACTGGTGACGATGCCGTCGGCCGTCGGTTTGCGCGTGATCCAACTTTCGGCGATGGCGTTTTCAATCAGATGCAGCGTAAAGTCCGGATTAAAAATATTGATCCATTCGGCATGCTGCGCTATGCGTTCCACGCGTTCGATTTGGCCGGTAAAAATCTGCACGCAGCCGCGGTTGCCGACGAATACCATGATTTCATTTTGCGCGTCTTTGGCGGCGAACAGAATCTGCGATAGCGCCGCGTTATCAACCTGATAGGCCAGATCGTCGCTGACGGCGCGGAAAGCCTGCTGGCGGGTGAGGTTGTAACGCTTCAGCAGAATGAAAAACTGATGAACATCGGTCATGGCGCGCCACTCGGCTTCCAGCACCGGGTTATGTTCCGCTTCTACGGCTTCGGCGAGGACGGCGGCTTGCGGACGGAGGGACAACGCCGGATTTTCGCTGTCGGCGAATTGGGCGACGACCTGTTGCCAGGCCGGCATATCGGTGGCGTCGGTCGCATACACCTTCAGAATGGCATCGCCCTGATGGTCGAAAAACTGAATGCTCTGGCGTTCGCCGCGCGGCGTGCTTTCCACCAGCGAGAAGGCGGACGCCCATTGATGCAGGAACAGGCGCAGATCCAGCTCGCGCGGATTGAGAATCAAACCGGCATGACCGTCCAGGTGCTGGTTGCGGTAGTAACCGACGTGCTCGTGAACGGCATAGTGATTGCGGGTGATGGACTTGGTATTGCCCACCCGTTCCAGGGCGGTCAGCCAGCTTTTGGCATCGCCCTGTAGGCGGCGGGCATCGTGGCCAACGCGCGCGCGCGTCAATTCGGCTTCGCTAATGCCGAGCAGGTCGGCCAGATCGCGGGCATATTTACGCGGGTGCGCGATTTTCGCCTGAAGGTATTGTTGATATATTGCAGTCTGCATTGTCGCTTCCTTATTCTTTGTCATCGTCACAGCCTAGCCAGAATCTAATGAGAATCATTTTCATGTAACAAAAAAGTTACATCAAGTGAAATTTTCTTAATCCATTAGATCGGAGCCACGGGCGCGGCGGGGAAACGATACTGTCTTCGGGTCGCTATCAACCATGGCGGCCCGAAGACTAGGCAGAGGAGGGATGCGGCGATTATTTCAATTCAGGCCAGTAGTCGCGGTTCGCCTCGATCAAATCATCAAGAATGGCTTTCGCCACGCTGGCGCTGGGCACGGTTTTAGACAAGCTGATGGCTTGCCACAGCTTCTGGTAGGAGTGTTCCGTCCAGGCTTCAACCACCAGTTTTTCCACCGCCACCTGCTGACTCATCAAGCCTTTCTGGAAGGTCGGAATATTGCCGACCTGCAACGGTTCCGGCCCATGACTGCCCACCAGACAGGGAATCTCCACCATCGCATCGTCATCAAAGTTATTGATTGCGCCGTTGTTTTCTACGATCAGCAACATCCTTTCCTGCGTATTAAAGGCGATGGCCCGCGCCAGGTCGACGATATAGGAGGCATGTTCATCGATTTCCAGATCGCCGGCCGCGCCGGATTTGGCGTTGATAATGGCGTGACAGGAACCGAATACGTGTTTCTCGCGACCGGCCATCACCTCATTAGCGCGGGTATATTCCGGGTTGGAATGCGCCACCACATAGTCCGGGAAGAAATAGTATTTCAGGTAAGTATTCGGCAGCGTTTGCGGGTCGAGCGCGCACACGTCTTTGGCCTTGGCGAAGGTATCATTCCAGCTCGGTTCGACGTTGGTCTCGTTCGTTTGCGGAATATAGCCGTATTTCGCCACATGTTCACGAATGGTCGGCAGCAGTTCGTTGCCGTCTTTGTCCTGAATCGAGGTCCACCAGCCAAAGTGGTTCAGCCCGTAGTAGCGGACTTTCATCTCTTTGCGTGATGTCAGGCCGATGATTTCCGCCATCCGCCCTTCGATACCGATAGGCATATCGCAGATATTGAGAATTTTTGCCTGCGGGCGCAATTTGCGCGTGGCTTCCGCGACAATCGCCGCCGGGTTGGAATAGTTCAGCATCCAGGCCTGCGGCGAATATCGCTCCATGAAATCCACCAGTTCCAGCACCCCGCCGATAGAGCGCATGCCGTAAGCGATACCGCCGGGGCCGCAGGTTTCCTGCCCCACCACGCCGTGGCGCAACGGAATTTTTTCATCCAGTTCGCGCATCGGATATTTGCCGACGCGGATATGCGCCATCACAAAGTCCACGTCGGTGAACGCCTCTTCCGGGTCGGTGGTATAGCTGAACGCGATTTCCGGCGCCTGCTCCTTCAGCAGGATTTTACAAGCCTCGGCGATGGTTTCCTGCCTTGCGCTGTCGTTGTCATAAAACTTCAGCGTGCCGATCGGGAAACGATCGCGGTTTTGTAACAGCATCAGAACGATTCCCGGGGTGAAGGTGCTGCCGCCGCCGGCAATGACGATTGAGAATTTTTTCATGGGTGAATCTCCGTGTAGCGTGAGTGTTGCATCAAATTTTCCAGACGATCGCGAACCTGCGGAACCGACAGGCCGACGATGATTTGAATCGCGTTGTCGTTATGCACCACGCCGTGAGCGCCGAGCTGACGGAATATGTCGTCCGGCTGCATCAGCGCCGGATCGGCGAGCGTGATACGTAAACGTGTGGCGCAGTTAGTCAGGTTGACGATATTCGCCGTGCCGCCCAGGGCATCCAGATAGGCCTGAGCCTGTTCCAACTGGCCTGTCGGCTGCTCGGCTGGCTTGCCGCGCAGGTCTGTTTTGGTGTACAGCCTGATCTCGCTGTTTTCCCGGCCCGGCGTTTTGACGTCGAAGCGTAAAATCAGGGCGCGGAAAACAAAGAAGTAGATGAATGAAAACGCGGTGCCGACGCCGATCTGGATCACCATGTTCATCGCGTGGTGGTGAAACATCGGCATCCAGTTTTGCGTGGCGATTTCAATCAGCCCGCCGCCCATGTTGCCGACCACGCCCAGCGCGTACATCACCGTCGCCATGGTGGCGGACAGCAGGGCGTGAACGGCGAACAGGAATGGCGCGATGAACAGGAAGGTAAACTCCAGCGGTTCGGTTATTCCCACCAGCACCGCGGTCATCACGGCCGGGATGAGCAGGCCGGCCACCTTGCGTTTATTTTCCGCGTTGGCGGTGGCGTACATGGCGGCGGCAATACCGATGGAGCCGAACATTTTGGTATTGCCGAACAGCGCGAAACCGCCCTGGGGAAACAGCTCTTTTAACGGCAGGGTTGACTGGCTGAAGGCCTGAATATTCTCAATCCAGTTCACCTGAATCCCGCCTTCCACCGCAACCGGGCCGAAGATGAACGGTCCGTAAATAAAATGGTGCAAACCCGTTGGGATCAGAATGCGTTCCAAAAAGGTATAGATCCATACGCCTAATGCGCCGGATGCCAACATTAAATCTTGCAGCGAAGAAATGCCCATTTGAATTTTCGGCCAAATAAGCAGCGTTAACCAGGCGGCGGGCAGCATAATGAAAAAGCTGATGATAACGACATAGGCCGTTCCCTGAAATATACCAATATAAACCGGCAAGGTTTTATCGTAAAAACGGTTATGAATCGCGGTAACCAAACCGGCAATCGCAATGGCGCCAATAATACTGGTATCCAGCGTTTTTATTCCGGCAATTATGGCTAATCCGCTTACGCCCCCGGCATCGGCGGTGAAATCAACATTAAAATATCCGCCCCATTGCGTCGCCATAGCCTGAATAAGGTAATTGAACGTCAGGTAAGACACCAGTGAGGCCAGGCAGGCCCGAGCCGGCGCCTGATGCGCCAGGCCTATCGGCAGGCTGACGGCGAAGACTAACGGCATATTGCGAAATAGGGTCCAGCCGCCTTCTTCAATAATATTAATAATCTGAAAAAATAAACTATCCGGATTCGCTAATTCGCCGACAAACATGGGATTGGTCAGCATAATTGCGATGCCGACGATAATTCCTGAGAATGGGAATAACAGTACGGGAGTAAACATCGCTCCACCAAATCGTTGGATTTGACTTAGCATCGTGTTTTCCTTCATTTTAAATTTTGTAGGGAGAGGCTTTTTTTTTGTACGTCTAATATTTTCTTGTGCAGCGAGAATATAAAGATTGAATAAGGCAGGTCGTCATTTAACCTGAGATGTGTGAAGTGAATCATGATTTAGCGATCGCTAAAGAGGTATACCTTTTGGGCTTTTCACAGACGTCTTGGCGCAGGCGGTCGCCGCCGTCGGGCAGGAACCACGGTAATATGATGATAACTAATGAAATTCAAACGACGCGGGGGTGGAAATGAGACGGATTTACGCCGGGCGGGAGGTCTGAAAGTGATCTACAAATCTATCGCGGAACAGATCCGTTCGCGTATCAATTCCGCCGAATTTCGCATTGGCGAAACCTTGCCGTCGGAAAAAAGTCTGGTGGCTGAATTTTCCGTTTCGCGCATGACCATCCGTCGCGCCATCGAGCAGTTGATTAAGGAGGGATTGCTGCAACGCCGCCACGGCAGCGGAACCTATATCTTGCAGAAGGATGTTCAGCACGAGGGGCATGCGTTGAACAGTTTCGCCGAGCATATGCGTCTGATTGGCCGCACGTCCAACAATGAGGTGATTGATTTTCGAACCATTCCCGCGCCGCCGGCGATTGCCCGCCAACTGCGGCTGCGCGCCGACGAAAGAATTTACTTCGCCCGCCGTATACGCTACGTGGATGGCAAAGCCTGCATGCTGGAAGACAGTTATCTGCCCATCGCGCCTTTTCCCGATCTCTCCATTCAGCATTTGCAGGGCTCGAAGTTCGCCTACATCGAAGATGAAAAGCACGTCGAGATTGCCGGCTGTTATGAGATCTTTTCCCCGATACTGGCGGATAGCGTCGTTGCCGGCTTATTGAAGGTGAATGAAGGCACGCCGCTGTTGCAGATGACATCGCTGGCGAAGACGACCGGGGGTGAATATATTGATTTTTCCATCATGATCAATGCCCATGACTATCAGGTGAGCTTTTATATGCAGCGCAATAAACTCACGTTATAGACGATCGCGGCTTACGCGGATGGCGGGATGGCAGATGCTCAATGTCGCGCGGACTGCGGCAAACATGAGATAGCCGTTTTGCCGCTATCTCATGTTTAACCGGCGAAGGCTGGCCGCTCAGAAGCGGCTATCGACCGCGTCGGCCAGGCGGGCGAGCAGGTTTTCCGTGTCCTGCCAGCCCAGGCAGGGATCGGTGATTGACTGCCCATAGGTCAGCGTTTGCGGGTTGCGCGCCGGCTGATTGCCTTCCAGCAGAAAACTTTCCACCATCACGCCGGCAATGGCCGATGACCCCGCGCGTATTTGCCGGCAGATATCATCAGCGACGTCCAGTTGGCGGCGGTGCTGTTTCTGACAGTTACCATGGCTGAAATCGACCACCAGCCGTTCAGGCAAGTGGTGTTCGCGCAACTGCGCGCAGGCCGCGGCAATATCGTCGGCATAATAGTTCGGCTGCTTGCCGCCGCGCATAATAATATGGCCGAACGGGTTGCCGTGCGTTTGATAAACCGTCATGCGTCCCTGTTTATCGGGGGAGAGAAACATGTGCTGCGCGCGGGCGGCGCGAATGGCGTCGATGGCGATGCGCGTGTTGCCGTCCGTCCCGTTTTTAAAACCGACCGGGCAGGAGAGCGCCGACGCCATTTCACGATGGATCTGGCTTTCGGTGGTGCGCGCGCCGATGGCTCCCCAGCTAATCAGGTCGGCGATGTACTGACCGACCACCATATCCAGAAATTCCGTGGCGGTGGGTAAGCCAGTGCTATTGATGTCCAGCAGTAAACGACGCGCCAGCGCCAGCCCTTCATTTACCCGGTACGAGCCATCCAGTCGCGGATCCGAAATCAACCCCTTCCAGCCCACGACGGTGCGCGGCTTTTCAAAATAGGCGCGCATAACGATTTCCAGCCGTTCCCGATACTGAGTTCGCAATGCCGCCAAACGGTCGGCATACTCGATCGCAGCGGCCGTGTCGTGGAGGGAGCAGGGGCCGATAACCACCAACAGACGGCGGTTTTGGCCGCTAAGAATCTGTTCGCAATTTTTTCGTGACGCCGTCACCGTCTCGGCAACGGCGGGTGAAACCGGTAATTCGTCCATCAGCGTTTGGGGGGCGGCCAGGCTGTCGATGCGCGTACTTCGCAGTTCATCTGTTTGATGCATAATGTGTCTCTGAGTGCTGTCGGCTAAGAACGCCTCTCTATCTCTGTCGGAGAATGTTCCTCAGCCAAAGGATTTTCTTCGCAACGGCGAATTGCCGGGAAGTGATGGCGATTACCATAAACCAAACCCGGCGTATTTCAATCGTCCGGCGTTAAAAAATCTATCATGTACTAGTACATGCGTCGACTCATGCCGAGAATGTCAATGATCTTGGCGGAGATCTCCTCCACCGAGTAGTTGGTGGTGTTGATGTATTTGATCTGGTGTTTACGGAACAGCGCTTCAACCTCGTTCAGTTCCATACGGCATTGGCGCAGAGACGCATAGCGGCTATTCCCTCTGCGCTCTTCGCGGATGGCGGCCAGCCGTTCCGCATCAATGGTCAGCCCGAATAACTTGTGCTGGAAAGGTTTTAACGCGTCAGGCAAACGCAGGTTATCCATATCGTCCGCGATGAAGGGGTAGTTGGCGGCGCGAATCCCGAATTGCATCGCCAGATAGAGGCTGGTCGGGGTTTTGCCGCAGCGCGAAACGCCAAGCAGGATGACCTGAGCCTGATCGAGATTACGCAGCGAAATGCCGTCGTCGTGCGCCAGCGTATAGTCGATGGCGGCAATACGCGCGTCATATTTACCCAGATTGTTGGCGGTCAGCCCGTGCGTGCGATTGGCGATCGGCGCGGGGGAAATGTTGAGCTCCTGCTGTAACGGCGCCACCAGCGCCTGCACGATATCCTGACAAAATCCCTCGCTGCTGATGATGATATCGCGCACGGTTGGCGTCACGATGGAATAAAAAACCAGCGGACGCAGTCCGCTGTGCCGGTAGGCGGTATTGATCTGCTCGCAGACGGCTTTGGCGCGCGCTTCATTTTCGACGAAGGGCAGCGTATAGCTCACCGTGCTGACAGGAAATTGCGACAGCACCGCGTGGCCCAGCACTTCAGCCGTGATTGCCGTCCCATCCGAGACATAAAATACGCTTCTTTCCACATCCGCCCCTTATCGTTTTTTTCAGCAAAAATGCATTAACTTCATCAAAAAATGGATTTAATGAATACTTTTATTAAAACGCGATTTCATTATCAATATGATAACGATAATAATCTTCCGCAATATTTTATTTTTACCGCATTTATCGATTTTGCCCGGTGAAATGAGTTTTTTTTCATAGGTTGATCGATTCACCTTTCCATACTTTATAAAACGCTATGCTACGCTGATTATGTTGAGATGAATTCTCAACCGGCTATTTCCATACCCTACTTGTATCTTGTATGCAGAAAGGATTTTTTTCGATGTCCAATAACGGCTCTGATTTGCGGAATGTCCTCTGGTATAACCAGCTTGGTATGCACGACGTTGAACGGGTGGGAGGCAAAAACGCCTCTCTGGGCGAGATGATCACCAACCTGTCGGAACTGGGCGTAGCGGTACCGAATGGTTTTGCGACGACGGCACAGGCGTTTAATGATTTTCTTAATCAAAGCGGTATCAACCAGCGTATCTATGATTTGTTGGATCGCACCGATATTGATGATGTGAACCAACTGGCGCAAGCCGGGGCGCAAATCCGCCAGTGGATTATCGATACCCCCTTCCAGCCCGCGCTGGAACAGGCGATCCGCGAAGCGTATCAACAACTGGCCGACGGCGAGAAAGATGCCTCCTTCGCCGTGCGCTCTTCCGCTACCGCCGAAGATATGCCGGATGCGTCGTTTGCCGGGCAACAGGAAACTTTCCTGAATGTTCAGGGCATCGAGGCGGTGATGGTGGCGGTGAAACACGTGTTTGCCTCCCTGTTCAACGATCGCGCCATTTCCTATCGCGTCCATCAGGGATACGACCACCGCGGCGTCGCGTTGTCGGCCGGGGTGCAGCGCATGGTGCGTTCCGATCTGGCGGCGGCCGGCGTGATGTTTACCATCGATACGGAATCCGGTTTTGATCAGGTGGTGTTCATTACCTCGGCGTACGGGTTGGGCGAGATGGTGGTGCAGGGCGCGGTAAACCCCGACGAGTTTTATGTACACAAACCCACCTTGCTCGCCGATAAGCCGGCGATCGTGCGTCGCAATATGGGATCGAAAAAAATCCGCATGGTGTACGCGGCCAGCCAGGAGCACGGTAAGCAGGTTCAGATTGAGGATGTGCCGGAAGAGCAGCGCGCGCGTTTCAGCCTGAGCGATGATGAAGTGCAGGCGCTGGCTCGTCAGGCGCTGCTGATTGAAAAACACTACGGCCGGCCGATGGATATCGAATGGGCGAAAGACGGCCACAACGGCAAACTGTACATCGTGCAGGCGCGTCCGGAAACCGTTCGCTCCAACGGTCAGGTTATGGAGCGCTATCATCTGCCGTCGCGCGGAGAAGTGCTGGTTGAAGGCCGATCCATCGGTCATCGTATCGGCGCGGGCGAAGTGAAAGTGATTCAGGATATCAGCGAAATGCACCTGATTAACGCGGGCGACGTGCTGGTGACCGACATGACTGACCCTGACTGGGAGCCGATCATGAAAAAAGCGGCCGCCATCGTGACGAATCGCGGCGGCCGCACCTGTCACGCGGCGATTATCGCCCGCGAGTTGGGCATCCCCGCCGTGGTCGGCTGCGGCGATGCCACGGAACGTCTGCATAACGGACAGAAGGTGACGGTATCCTGCGCCGAAGGCGACACCGGCTATGTCTATCATGACCTGCTGGATTTCACGGTAAAAAGCTCGCAGATTGACGCCATGCCGGGGTTGCCGCTGAAGATCATGATGAATGTCGGCAATCCCGATCGCGCTTTCGATTTCGCCTGCCTGCCGAACGATGGCGTCGGACTGGCCCGGTTGGAGTTTATCATCAACCGCATGATCGGCGTTCATCCGCGCGCGTTGCTGGAGTTTGAGCAGCAAACGCCGGCGCTACAGCGCGAAATCAAGGCGTTGATGCAAGGGTATGACGATCCGGTCGAGTTCTATATCGGCCGATTGACGGAAGGCATCGCCACGCTGGGGGCGGCTTTCTCACCCAAGCGGGTCATTGTCCGCTTATCCGATTTTAAATCTAACGAGTACGCCAATCTGGTGGGCGGCGAGCGTTACGAACCGGATGAAGAAAATCCGATGCTGGGCTTCCGCGGCGCGGGGCGTTACGTCTCCCCGGACTTTAAAGCGTGTTTCGCTTTGGAGTGCGAGGCGATTAAACGTGTTCGTAACGACATGGGACTGAAGAATGTCGAGATTATGATCCCGTTCGTTCGTACCGTCGCGCAGGCGAAGGCGGTGATTGATGAGCTGGCTCGTCAGGGGCTGCGGCGCGGCGAAGACGGCCTGAAAATCATCATGATGTGCGAGATCCCTTCGAATGCCCTGCTGGCGGAGGAGTTTTTGGCGTACTTCGACGGTTTCTCCATCGGCTCGAATGATATGACGCAGTTGGCGTTGGGGCTGGATCGGGATTCCGGCGTGGTTTCCGAACTGTTCGATGAGCGCAATGATGCCGTGAAAGCATTACTCTCTATGGCGATCAAGGCCGCCAAAAAACAGGGGAAATACGTCGGCATCTGCGGTCAGGGGCCGTCGGACCATGAGGATTTCGCGCTCTGGCTGATGGAGCAGGGGATTGATAGTTTGTCGCTCAATCCGGATACCGTGGTGCAAACCTGGTTGAATCTGGCTGAACATCAGTAGCCTCACATTTCCATCGTTATCCCCGCAGCCGACACCGTCATCCCCGCTGCTTACATCGTCATCCCCGCAGCTTACACTGTCATCCCCGCGTCAGTAGGCGGGGATCGCTGGCTGAAACCGCACATAGTCATCGGCCATTCCCGCCAACGCGGGAATGGCCGATTTGGGTTTGATATTACGAAGGCGACGTTATTGATGCTCTGACGCCCGACGGCATGCTTCACTGCGCAATCAGGAAGGCGCTAAACTGCGGCGTCATCTCCGCCTGAAAGCCATTCTCGGTCTTGCTAATCAGGTAAACGGCCAACCCCTGCTGTTGCGCCAGTTCTAAGGCTTTTTCACGTCCCAGCACCATTAACCCGGTGTCCCAGCCGTCGGCCTCAAGCGCGGTAGGCGCGATAACGGTGGCCGAAACCAACTGGTGCGTGATGGGTTTTCCGGTCGCGGGGTCGATCACATGGGAATAGCGTTGACCGTTTTGTTCAAAGTAGTTGCGGTAGCTGCCGGAGGTGCTGATGGCGTATCCCTGCAAATTGACCGCCGTCTGCATGGCGTTTTCCCGATCGGTCGGCTTCTGGATCGCCACGCGCCACGGTATCCCTTGCGCATTTACCCCCCGACTGGATATCGCGCCGCCGACCGAAACCAGATAGTTGGTGATGCCCTTGCGCGCCATCAGTTGCGCCAGCAGGTCGGCGCCATAACCTTCGCCGAGGGTCGACAGGTCGACATACAGGTCGGGCAAGTCTTTCTGAATCCATTCCCCCCGATCGTCGCTCAGCAATTTCAGATGGCTGAGCCCGATTTTTTGCCGCACGGCGTCAATTTGCTGCTGGCTGGGGATTTGCGTCGGCTGTTTCTGCGGACCGAATCCCCACAGATTGACCAGCGGCCCCACGGTGATGTCCATCGCGCCGCCGGTGGCCCGCCCGATACGCTGCGCCGCCAGTATGATATCCGCCATGCCATTGCCGATGGGTTGCGGTTCATTGCCGCGGTATTGGTTGAACCTCGATAGCGTTGAGTCTTGACGATAGGTTGAAATCTCGTTGTTCGCCTGCTCCAGCAGAGCATCAATCTCCTGCTGAAGCCGTTCTTTGCTTTCTTGCTGTTCACCGCTGATTTTTACGCTGTAAAACGTCCCCATCGTTTTTCCCTCGATGGCCATCAGCGGACGAAGGTCGGTGTGGGGAGCGTTATCACAACCTGTAAGCAGGCTGAACAATAAACCAACTATTAATCCCCTGGCGAGATTAGCCATGAAAAACTCCTGAGAATGAAGCCAATATAATCAATAGATTTCAACGGGCGGGGCATTCGACCGGCTGAAATCTGAAAGAAGAAAGATATAAAGCAAAGCAGAAGAAATACAAACAGGAGATTAACAAAAACATGGCCGACCGCAATTTATGGCGGGGAAACTAAAAAAAAGCCCATCTCAGGGGATGGGCAAAGACTACACACAGCAATTCGTTACTAACTCTGACGAGGAGGAAACCTTGTTGACTAACAGAAGGTTAAAACTAGCTCCGTGACACATGCTAAAGAGAACGCCGCGGACAGTCATTAGGAATCATCCTAATAGTTAATTGTTTTTAAAGAGTTTATTGGCGAAAGCAATCGGGGTTTCAATGAAATTAACCAAATAAACTTAAATAAGCAGATTTTTTAGGAATAATCCCTCAAAAGTGAAACCAAACATTAGCATTGTTTATCATTTGATTGCCGCGAGACGTTTCTCCCGCGGCGATGATTGCGCTTGACGGCGATCAGTCTTTGCCCGCCTGCGGGTTTAAAGGGTCTTCCGTGATGGCCTGCGGCTCAGGAATTTCTTCCATCCAGGCAAAAAGCAGGCGATAGGATACCGCCAGCACGACCGGCCCGATAAACAGGCCGATCATGCCGAAAGCCAGCAATCCGCCGATAACGCCGCACAGAATGAGCAGCAGCGGCAGATCGGCGCCTAAACGGATCAGGACGGGACGGATGAAGTTATCCAGCGTTCCCGCTACGCAGCTGAACACCACCAGCACCGTTCCCCAGGTGGTGTCGCCAGTCCAGTAAAGCCAGATAATGGCGGGGATCAACACAGGAAGCGGCCCCAATTGCACCAGGCAGCACAAAAACATCAGCACCGTCAATAAAGTGGTGTAGGGGATGCCGGAAATGAACAGGCCGATGCCGCCCAGCAGCGACTGAACGATGGCGGTCACCACCACGCCCAGCGCCACCGCCCGAATGGATTGCGCCGCCAGAATGACGGCGGTATCGCCGCGTTCACGACCGAGACGGATAGCGAAATGACGCACCGCTTTAGCGACCGATTCGCCCTTGTAGTAGAGCAGCGCGCTGAATACCAGCATCAAGGCGCAGTGCATCAGGAAGCGCCCAACGTGCGCCGCCTGCGCCACCAGCCAGGTCGCGGTTTTCCCCACGTAGGGTTGAACTTTGGCGAACAGACCGCTGCCGCCGCTTTGCAGCAGGGTTTGCCAACTGTTGAATAATTTGTCTCCGACGACCGGAATAGACGTTAACCATTCCAGTCTGGGCGGAGAGAAATTCTCCTGACTGGCTCCCCAACTCATTAACGCCGAGCTGTTATCAATGGCGCTGCTGACCAGTATGGCGATCGGCATGACGAATAGCAGGATCAGCAGCAGCGTCATGGCGAGCACGGCCAGTGAACGGCGTCCCCACAACAAATGCTGAATCTTGATCAACAAAGGCCAGGTCGCGATCACAACCATGCTGGCCCAGGCGAATCCCAGAATAAAAGGCTGAACTACCCAAAAACAGGCGATGATCATTATGATGATGAACAGCAGGCTGAATAATGTTCTGGCCGGGTCAAAATGCTGTTGTTGGATTTTTTTTATCAACGAAGATTACCTCTATATCAGTAGACACCTTGTCGGAAAGCTGCGCCGTTTTAGCAAGGCGATGAAACGGCGATGATTTATCATGAGATATTTCTGTGGTTTTTGACAGCCTGTTAAACATTTTGTTGGCGTAAACCGCGTAAAGCCCATACTCAATGCGTTTTTTCCCGATTCGGCGGCACGGTCGCGGAAAATGTGATAAAACGTGATGAGTCTGATGGTTGGATAAACGGAAAACTGATGAATTATTCGCCATATATTTCAAGGTATAGGGCATAAATCCCTTCACTCACAGACACCTGACGTCATATTGATATTGGCAAACACATCTTGTACATACAGGGTCAAAACATAATGATCCCACAGATCTCTCAGTCACCCGGCCTCGTTCAGCCGGTGCTTAATTTTTTGGAAGCATTAAAACAACATGGTTTTACGGGCGATACGGCGACAAACTACGCCGATCGTCTGACGATGGCGACAGATAACAGCATTTATCAGCTATTGCCGGATGCCGTCGTTTTCCCCCGTTCCACCGCGGATGTGGCGATTTTGACTCGCCTGGCCGCGAACGAACAGTTTAACAGCCTGACATTCACGCCTCGAGGCGGCGGCACCGGTACTAACGGTCAGGCGCTGAATCGGGGCATTGTGGTTGATATGTCCCGCTATATGAACCGTATTCTGGAAATCAATCCGGAACAGGGCTGGGTCAGGGTCGAGGCCGGCGTGATCAAAGATCAACTGAACCAGTACCTTAAGCCCTTCGGCTATTTTTTCGCGCCTGAATTGTCCACCAGCAATCGCGCGACGCTGGGCGGCATGATCAACACCGACGCCTCAGGGCAGGGCTCGCTGGTATACGGCAAAACCTCCGATCACGTACTGGGCCTGCGCGCGCTGCTGATCGGCGGCGAGATGCTGGATACTCAGGCTATGCCCGTGGCGTTGGCGGAGCGGATGGCGCAGGAAGAATCCACGGTCGGGCGAATTTACCAGACGGTGCTAAACCGTTGTCGCGAGCAGCGACAGTTGATTATTGACCATTTCCCGAAACTTAACCGTTTTCTGACCGGTTATGATTTGCGTCATGTATTCAGCGACGATCTGCAAACTTTCGACCTGACGCGTATTCTGACCGGCGCCGAAGGGACGCTGGCGTTTATTACCGAAGCCAAACTCGACATCACGCCGCTGCCGAAAGTGCGGCGTTTGGTGAACGTTAAGTACGACTCGTTCAATTCCGCCTTGCGCAATGCGCCGTTTATGGTGGAAGCGCAGGCGCTGTCGGTCGAAACCGTCGACTCACGGGTATTGAATCTGGCGCGCGAGGATATTGTCTGGCATTCGGTCAGCGAGCTGATTACCGATGTACCCGATCGGGATATGCTGGGGCTGAACATTGTCGAGTTCGCCGGCAATGACGAGGCCTTGATCAACGAGCAGGTGAGTACGCTGTGTGAACGGCTGGATGTATTGATGGCCGAGGGGCAAACGGGCGTTATCGGTTATCAGACCTGTAACGATCTGGACGGAATTGAACGCATTTACGGTATGCGCAAAAAAGCGGTCGGCCTGCTGGGAAACAGTAAAGGTCAGGCCAAGCCGATCCCGTTCGCCGAGGATACCTGCGTACCGCCGCAGCATCTGGCGGATTACATCGCCGAATTCCGCGCGTTGCTCGATAGCCACAATCTTGCCTACGGCATGTTCGGTCATGTGGACGCCGGCGTCCTGCATGTGCGTCCGGCGCTGGATATGTGCGATCCCCAGCAGGAAATATTGATGAAGCGGCTTTCCGATAGCATCGTCGCGTTAACCGCCAAATACGGCGGTCTGCTGTGGGGGGAACATGGCAAAGGGTTCCGCGCCGAATACAGCCCTGAGTTTTTCGGCCCCGAACTGTATGCCGAACTGCGGCGCATCAAGGCCGCGTTCGATCCGGATAATCGTCTTAATCCGGGGAAAATCTGCGCGCCGCTGGACGTGGACGCGCCGATGATGAAAGTGGACGCCGCCAAGCGCGGCACCTACGATCGCGCCATCCCGCTGGCGGTGCGTACCTCTTTTCGCGGCGCGTTGGATTGCAACGGCAACGGCTTATGTTTCAATTTCGATGCGCGCAGCCCGATGTGTCCGTCGATGAAAATTACCGGCAACCGTATTCACTCGCCGAAAGGTCGGGCGACGCTGGTGCGGGAATGGTTGCGTTTGCTGGCGGAACAGGGCGTCGATCCGCTGGCGCTGGAGAAAGCATTGCCGCAGCAGAAGCTCAGCCTGCGGGCGTTCATCCAGAAAGTCAGCAACACCTGGCATGCCCATCAGGGGGAATATGATTTTTCCCACGAGGTCAAAGCGTCCATGTCGGGCTGTCTGGCCTGCAAGGCCTGTTCGACGCAATGCCCGATTAAAATCGATGTACCCAGTTTTCGCTCGCGTTTCCTGCAACTGTACCACACCCGCTATTTGCGTCCGGTGAGGGATTACCTGGTGGCGGGGGTGGAAAGTTATGCGCCGCTGATGGCGCGCAGCCCCAAAACCTTTAACTTCTTTTTGAAAATGCCCTGGGTGAATGCGCTGAGCCGTCGGCAGATTGGCATGGTCGATCTGCCGCTGCTTTCCTCTCCGTCGCTGCGTCAGCAGTTTGCCGGCCACAGCGCCTGCCGAACCACGCTGGAACAACTGGAGAAATTGTCCGAACAGCAACGTCGGCAGTATGTTCTGATCGTGCAGGATCCCTTTACCAGCTATTACGATGCCCAGGTGGTGGCCGATTTTGTTCATCTGGTCGAAAAATTGCAGTTGAAACCGGTGCTGCTGCCGTTTTCGCCCAATGGCAAGGCGCAGCATATTAAAGGATTTTTAAACAGTTTCGCCAAAACGGCGGCCAAAACCGCGGACTTCCTTAATCGCGTGGCGACATTGGGCATGCCGATGGTGGGGGTCGACCCGGCCTTGGTCTTGTGTTATCGCGACGAATATCGCGAAATTCTGGGGGATAAACGGGGCGACTTTAAGGTACAGTTGGTGCATGAATGGTTGACGACGCTGCCGGCGAAAGACGCGCCGCAGACCGCCGCCGGCGAATCCTGGTATCTGCTGGGGCATTGCACGGAAAGCACCGCGTTGCCGGCCAGTAGCCGGCAGTGGGCCGATATTTTTTCCCGTTTCGGCGCCAGACTGGAAAACGTCAACGTCGGATGCTGCGGCATGGCGGGAACCTACGGCCATGAAATCAATAATCTGGCCAATTCTCAGGGCATCTACGCGCTGTCGTGGCAACAGGCGTTGCAGAAATTACCGCAAACGCGCTGCCTGACAACCGGCTATTCCTGCCGCAGCCAGGTGAAGCGGATGGAAGGTCGGGCGTTGCGCCATCCGTTACAGGCGTTACTGGAGATTATCTGATGCAGTGGAAACGGCGGCTTACGCTGGAACAACTCAATCAGCAGGCTCAGGGCGGCTTGATGGCGCATCTGGGCATTCGCTTTACGAAACTGACGGACGAGAGTCTGGAAGGGGTGATGCCGGTGGATGCCCGCACGCGCCAGCCTTATGGCGTATTGCACGGCGGCGCCTCCGTTGTTCTGGCTGAGTCGCTTGGCTCAATGGCGGGGTATCTGTGTACCGAAGGAGAACAGCACGTGGTCGGGATGGAGGTTAATGCCAACCACCTGCGCGCCGTTGCCGGGGGGGAAGTTCGCGGCGTGTGCCGCGCGCTGCACGTCGGGCGGCGTCATCAGGTCTGGCAGATCGATATTTTCGATGCCGACGATCGGCAGTGTTGCTCATCCCGACTGACGACCGCGGTCATTAGCCCTTAGTCCGCCGCCGCGCAACCGACCGGGCCGATCGGCATCGGCCCGGTCGGTTTTGTCGTCTGCTATACTTGATAACAGCGGTTCAGACGAAGCGCCCGCATCCGATGTGATATCCGCCGGCGCTACGGCGGGGTCATTGCTCAAGGCAGGAAAGGGACGCGTTTGACGAAATCAGTCTGGAATGCGGTGGCTTTGGCCCACGAGCCCTGCATGCTGAGCTGGTGACAAATGCACTTTAACGTATTACGCGCAAAGTAGTAGCTCTGTACCCGGAACAGATGGCAGCGCTCCTCATTATTTATTTCTTTAATCAATCGGTTATGCAGCTTTATCAGCGCATGCAAATAACTGTCGTCGTCGCCGTTTCTCAGACATAAATCGACCATCTCCATACATGCGTTATGATAGCGTCTCAGATGATCAATATGGCTTTCCGGGCGATTCAGGCGGGCCTCCGCCATATAGAAATCGACCGTGGCGTCCCTGATTTGAAATTTATATTCGTCAATCTGATGTTGCAGCCAGGCATTTACGGAAAGCATGCTATCGCCCTTGAATATTAATGATAATCATTATCATATTTATAAAAATAGTCGGGATCAATGGGCAAAATGGCCTTTAGCGATAAAAAAGCGCCTGGAGAAGTTTTAACGCGTCATCGGCGACGGCCCGCCACAAAATGCGCGGTTGATGAAATTAAATCTTCATTTAGTTTCCCTGTTTTATAAATAGATGCTGCCTATATATGTTAAAGTAATGATAATGATTTGATAATTTTTGTGCGGAAATTAGCTTGGGTAATTGTACTTTTATAAATATTTATCAAGTGGTTATATTTAAATTTTCGTTGTGTTTCGCGTCTGAAAACAGCGACTGAACGGGATAATCGCCGTCGCTTATCATCAAATGTTAACAATAGCCCTGCGAAGCAAGTGGTTGAAGCCAGACGCATTATCACTAACATTAGGGGAAACCAGCCTGAAACTGGTACACACGTAATGAGGTATGCCGTATGCAGACGGAAAATGTAGGGACATTTTCACTAGAAGAAAATGTCTGGCAAGGTTTAACGCTAACGGATAGCGCAGCAAAACAAATAAAAAATTTAATGCAGCAGGATGCCGCAGTAAAAGGTTTACAACTCAGCGTTAAACAATCCGGCTGCGCCGGATTTGCTTACGTACTGGATCTGGTGCGCGACGGCGCGCCGGATGACCTGCTGTTCGAACGCGACGGGGCAAAACTTTACGTACCGTTAAAGGCGATGCCTTTTATCGATGGCACCGAGCTCGATTTTGTCCGTGAAGGGCTGAATCAGGTGTTCAAGTTCAATAATCCCAAAGCCCAGCATGCCTGCGGATGTGGCGAGAGCTTTGGCATTTAAGTGATGAAAAATTATGACACGTAGCACTGTAGAAGTACCCGATGATGTTCAGTTCTGGATGGGGGATGGGCGCTACAAAGAAGGCTTCTTCACCGAACTGGCGACGGACGAACTGGCGCACGGGATCAACGAAGACGTTGTCCGGGCGATTTCAGCCAAACGTAATGAACCTGAGTGGATGCTGGAGTTCCGGCTTAATGCCTATCGCGCATGGCTGGAAATGGAAGAGCCGCACTGGTTGAAAGCCAAGTATGCGTCGCTCGACTATCAGGAATATAGTTACTATTCCGCGCCCTCCTGCGGTCATTGCGACGACAGTTGCGGCTCCCAGCCGGGCGCGACCCAGCAGTCGGGCGTGGCGGAGGTCAATAACTATCTGACCAGTGAAGTTGAAAACGCGTTTAATCAACTCGGCGTGCCGGTTCGCGAAGGCAAATCGGTGGCGGTGGACGCGATTTTCGACTCCGTATCCGTGGCGACCACTTACCGTCATGAACTGGCGGAGCAGGGCATCATTTTTTGTTCGTTCAGCGAAGCTATTCAGGAACATCCTGATTTGGTTCGACAATATCTGGGTTCCGTGGTGCCGTCGAATGACAACTTCTTTGCGGCGCTGAATGCCGCGGTAGCCTCCGACGGCACCTTTGTCTACGTGCCGAAAGGCGTGCGCTGCCCGATGGAGTTGTCGACCTATTTCCGTATCAATGCGGCGAAAACCGGGCAGTTTGAACGTACGATCCTGATAGCGGATGACGACAGTTACGTCAGCTACATCGAAGGGTGTTCCGCGCCGGTGCGCGACAGCTACCAGCTCCATGCCGCCGTGGTTGAAGTGATCATCAATAAAAACGCCGAAGTGAAATATTCCACCGTGCAAAACTGGTTTGCCGGTCAGGAAGCGGAAGGCGGGATCCTGAACTTCGTGACCAAACGGGCGCTGTGCGCCGGCGAAAATTCGAAAATGTCATGGACGCAGTCGGAAACCGGTTCGGCCATCACCTGGAAATACCCCAGCGTGATCCTGCGCGGCGATAACTCGGTGGGCGAGTTTTTCTCCGTGGCGCTGACCAATGGTCATCAACAGGCGGATACCGGCACCAAGATGATCCATATCGGTAAGAACACCCGTTCGACCATTATTTCCAAAGGGATTTCCGCCGGACACAGTGAAAATACCTATCGCGGGCTGGTGAAAATTATGCCGAGCGCGACTAACGCCCGTAATTTCACCCAGTGCGATTCGATGCTGATCGGCAGCGACTGCGGCGCGCATACTTTCCCGTATGTGGAAGTGCGCAATAACACCGCCCAGTTGGAGCATGAGGCGACCACCTCGAAGATTGGCGAAGATCAGCTTTTTTACTGTTTACAGCGCGGCATTAGCGAAGATGACGCGATCTCGATGATCGTCAACGGCTTCTGTAAGGATGTGTTCTCTGAGCTGCCGCTGGAATTCGCGGTAGAGGCGCAAAAGTTACTGGCGATTAGCCTGGAACACAGTGTGGGTTAATGAGTCGGTCGCCGATATTTCTTATCGGTCGCGAACAAAATGATGAGCGTCACAAGGTGCAAGACGCCTGAAGGATAGAGCATGTTAAGTATCGAAAATTTGAAAGTCAGCGTGGAAGGCAAAGAGATCATCAAGGGACTCAACCTTACGGTTAAGCCGGGTGAAGTTCATGCCATTATGGGGCCGAACGGCTCAGGGAAAAGTACGCTCTCCGCGACGCTGGCGGGACGTGAAGAATATGAAGTCACCGACGGTTCGGTGAGTTTCAAAGGCAAGGATTTGCTGGAGCTGGCGCCTGAAGACCGCGCCGGCGAAGGCATCTTTATGGCGTTTCAATATCCGGTGGAAATTCCCGGCGTCAGTAACCAGTTTTTCCTGCAAACCGCGGTCAATGCGGTGCGTAAATATCGGCAACTGGAGCCGCTGGATCGCTTTGATTTCGCCGATTTTATCGAAGATAAGATCAAACTGCTGAATATGCCGGCCGACCTGCTGACGCGATCCGTCAATGTCGGCTTTTCCGGCGGCGAAAAGAAGCGGAACGATATTCTGCAAATGGCGGCGCTTGAGCCGGATTTGTGCATTCTTGATGAAACCGACTCCGGTCTGGATATCGACGCGCTGAAAATCGTGTCCAATGGCGTTAACTCGCTGCGCGACCAGCAACGCTCATTTATCATCGTGACGCACTACCAGCGTATTCTGGACTACATCAAGCCCGATTATGTCCACGTTCTCTACCAGGGGCGCATCGTTAAATCCGGTGATTTCTCGCTGGTGAAACAGTTGGAGGAGCAAGGCTATGGCTGGCTTACCGACCAACAATAACGCTGCCGCCAATAAAACCAGCGCGGAGCGGAAACAGGAAAAAGCCTTGCAGCAATGGCACAACCTGTTTGAAACCTACAGCGCCAGACGTTCGGCGGATGCGCATCGGCACTGGCAGGAAGTGCTGCGTCTGGGGTTGCCTCATCGTAAACATGAGCATTGGAAATACACGCCGCTGGACGGGCTGTTGTCGCATGAGTTCGTTTCTGCCCGCGCGCAGGTGGATAAGGCGACGCTGGACGCGTTGGCGCTGCCGATTGACGGCTGGCGTCTGGTGTTCGTCGATGGCGAGTTCAGCGCGGCGCTGAGCGATGCCGAGCGGGGGCCTTATCAGGTTGATGTCGATGCGGCGGATCAGCAGGGTGAATTTCCGGCGGCAATTCAGCCGGAAGTGTTTTTACACCTGACCGAAAGTCTGGCCGTCGAACGCACGCTGATTCGTCTGGCCGCCGGCGTACAGGCGGAAAAACCGCTGTATCTGTTGCACGTCAGCAGCGGTCAGGCTTCGTCGTTGAATACCGTTCATCACCGCCATCATCTGAATGTCGGGCGCGGCGCCGACGCGCGCATTATCGAACACTATGTCAGTCTGAACGAGCAGGCGCACTTTACCGGCGCGCGATTGACGATCAACGCCGGTGAGAATAGCCGGGTCGATCACATGAAGCTGGCGTTTGAAGCGGCTGCCGGTTATCACTTCTCCCATAACGATCTGACGCTGGCGCGCGATGCGCGGGTTCGCAGCCAGAGCTTTTTGCTGGGCGCGGGCCTGACCCGGCATCACACCAGCGCGCAGATCAACGGCGAAGGCGTCAATCTGGTGATGAACAGCCTTATCATGCCGATCGGCAGCGAGGTGTGCGACACGCGCACCTATCTGGAACATAACCAGGGCTATGGCGAAAGCCGGCAACTGCATAAAACCATCGTCAACGATCGGGCGAAAGCCGTGTTCAACGGCATGATCAAAGTCGCGCCGCATGCCTTGAAAACCGATGGTCAGATGACGAACAATAACCTGTTGCTGGGCCGGCTGGCGGAAGTCGATACCAAGCCGCAGTTGGAAATCTACGCCGACGATGTCAAGTGCAGTCACGGCGCCACCATCGGCCGCATTGATGAAGAGCAACTATTCTATCTGCGCTCGCGCGGCATTACCGGGCAGGATGCGCAGCAGATGATCATTTTTGCTTTTGCCGCCGAGTTGACGGAGGCCATCGCCGATGAGTCATTAAGAGACGTGATATTGAAACGCATTGCGCAACGCTTGCCGAATGCACAGGCGGATTTATTAAAGGCAGAGCTATGAGTTATCCAATCGAACGAGTTCGCGCTGATTTCCCTTTGCTGGCGACGGAAGTGAACGGTCAGCCGTTGGCTTATCTGGACAGCGCCGCCAGCGCGCAAAAACCGCAGGCGGTGATCGATCGCGAGCTGGCTTTTTACCAGCATGAATATGCGGCGGTACATCGCGGTATTCATACGCTGAGCGCGCAAGCCACCAGCGCGATGGAAGCGGTGCGCCAACAGGTCGCGTCTTTCATTAACGCCGCGTCGGCGGAAGAGATCGTTTTTGTGCGCGGTTCGACGGAAGCGATCAACCTGGTGGCGAACAGCTACGGGCGGACTTTCCTTGAGCCTGGCGATAATCTGGTGATTACCGAGATGGAGCATCATGCCAATATCGTTCCCTGGCAGATGCTGGCGCAGGAGCGGGGCATCGAACTGCGCGTATTGCCGATGGCGGCGGACGGCGCGCTGGATTTGAGCAAACTGCCGGCATTGCTGGATGAACGTACCCGGCTGCTGGCGGTGACCCACATTTCCAACGTGCTGGGCGCGCTGAACCCGGTTAAAACGATTATCGCGCAGGCAAAAGCCGTCGGCGCCGTCGTCCTGGTGGATGGCGCGCAGTCGATTATGCATCAGCCGGTCGATGTGCAGGCGCTGGACTGCGATTTTTATGTCTTTTCCGGCCACAAGATTTACGGGCCGTCGGGCATCGGCGTCCTGTATGGCAAAAGCGCGCTGTTGCAGGCGATGCCGCCCTGGGAAGGCGGCGGGGCGATGATCCGTGAAGTGAGTCTGAGCAACGGCACCACCTACGCCGATGCGCCGTGGCGCTTTGAAGCCGGTTCGCCCAATACCGCTGGGATCATGGGGCTGGGCGCCGCGCTGAGCTATGTGACGGAATTGGGGCGTGAAGCGATTCAGCGCTATGAAAGTTCGCTGATGAGCTATGCGCTGGAGGCGTTGGCGCAGGTGCCGGACTTAATTCTGTATGGGCCGGCGGAACGGCACGGCGTGATTGCGTTTAACCTCGGCCGCCATCATGCCTATGATGTCGGCAGTTTCCTCGATCAGTATGGTATCGCCATTCGCACCGGCCATCACTGCGCGATGCCGCTGATGGCGCATTATGGCGTTTCCAGTATGTGCCGCGCCTCGCTGGCCGTTTATACTACACGCGAAGAAGTTGACCGGCTGGTCGCCGGGTTGCAACGCGTCCATCGATTACTGGGCAACTAAACCGTCCGTTTTGTTGCCTGGGGAGGAAAAAATGGCAAGTCTGCCGGAACCGCAGAAATTGGTGCGTAATTTTTCGCGCTGTCATAACTGGGAAGAAAAATACCTTTATATCATTGAACTGGGCGCGCGGCTGGCGCCTTTGCCGGATAAGTGGCGCCAGGCGGAAAACCTGATTGCCGGCTGCCAGAGTCAGGTATGGATTGTGATGCAGCGTGACGAACAAGGCGTGGTCACGCTGCATGGAGACAGCGACGCGGCGATTGTGAAAGGATTGATTGCCGTGGTGTTCAGTCTCTATCAGGGGCTGAACGCGCAGGAGATCGTCGCGCTCGACGTTCGTCCTTTCTTTCAGGAACTGGCGCTGAGTCAGCATTTGACGCCATCACGATCGCAGGGGCTGGAAGCGATGTTGAGAGCGATTCGCGCCAAGGCGATGCAGTTCTAATCTCGTCGTTCCAATCGTCCGGCGCTGTTTTATGACGGGCTTGCCGCCCGTCGCGCCGGGTGATTTTTCATCGCGGGCGCTCGGTGTCCGTCATCTGCAATTTTTATTCGCTTAATCCCTTTAAATCATGCGGTATTCATTTTTCTGAACGGCATGTCGCGTAATGCGTTTTTAAGATTTCATTCTTTTTATCCCCTAAACCATAACAATTATGGGTATATATAAATTAACATTCTGATATTTCGGAATTAGTCCCGTATATTTATTTCCCGCCAAATTTTATTCTGACCCTGCGTTTTGTAAAGAAATGCATATCAATGGTTTGATTTTTAAATGAAATAATCTTTTGTTACCACAATGCTAATATAGCAAGAGCATGATACTGGTTGAAAAAAAGAGCGCCAGGCATCGTTTTAAACCGACATATACCCGTCATCTTTCTGGTTGCAGGCGTGTCGGCGGCGCTGACCAAGCCCGGTTGTCGCCTGCCTGCTTCTTGAGGTCTATTGGGTATCATCAGTAAGTAGGGAACCTAGTATGAAACGTGCGTTAACGTTACTTGGTATGGTATTCGCGACGTATCTGGCGGCGAGTAGCGCGGCCAGCGCCACGGAATACCCGCTGCCGCCGCCAAACAGTCGTCTTATCGGCGAAAACATCGCTTATACCGTCCCCGATGATGGTCGTCCATTAGAAGCTATTGCCGCTGAATTTAAAATTGGTCTGTTAGGGATGCTGGAAGCCAATCCCGGCACCGATCCCTACCTGCCGAAAGCCGGCTCAACGTTAACCATCCCGACGCAGATGCTGCTGCCGGATACCCCGCGCGAAGGCATTGTGGTGAATCTGGCGGAGTTGCGGCTTTACTACTATCCGAAAGGGACGAATACCGTCATCGTGTATCCCATCGGTATTGGTCAACTGGGGCGTAAAACGCCGCTGATGGTGACCTCCGTCGCCGAGAAACGCGCGAATCCGACCTGGACGCCGACCGCGAATATCCGTAAGCACTATCTGGAAGAGCAAGGAATAGTGCTGCCCGCGGTGGTGCCAGCCGGGCCTGATAATCCGATGGGGCTGTTTGCTCTGCGGTTGGCGGCGCATGGCGGCGTGTATCTGATCCACGGCACCAATGCGAATTTCGGCATCGGCATGCGCGTCAGTTCCGGCTGTATCCGATTGCGCCCTGAAGATATCGAAGCGTTGTTCAATACCGTTCCCGTCGGTACGCGGGTACAAATCATCAATGACGCGATCAAAACGTCGGTTGAGCCTGATGGCAAACGCTATGTCGAGGTTCACCAGCCGCTGTCTAAATCGGATCAGGACGACCCGCAAACCATGCCGATCGCCATCGGTAAAAAGACGAAAGCATTTATCGATCATGCGCAGACGGATGCCAACGCCGTCGCAGACGCCGTCACGCGCCGCTCAGGCATGCCGGTACTGGTAAATGTGGGTCAGGACATCAATAGCTATCAAGAAGCGCTACAGGCGGTTTCAGAGGCGTCTGAGACGCAACAGGCGGCGCCTATCACCACGATCGGCGCAGCCGAATAGGGTGAATCAGCAAATCCGGCCGCGAGGGAGAACGTCGCCGGGTTTGTTCTCACGGGCGAGAGAGCGGAAAAACGGGGGATGATCTGGCGAGCGACTTGAACAGCGGATTGAAAAAGAGGATAAAAAAATGGCGCATATTCTGCGCCATTTGTATTACTTAACCAGTTCGATTACTTTTTGTAAGTGCGAACTTGGTTGTCCAGACGCTGGTTAGCACGAGCTGCTTCGTCTTTAGCAGTCTGTACGTCAGTGCGGATTGCATTCACATCGTTGCTCAGTTGATCAACTTTAGCGTTCAGAGTCTGAACGTCAGAAGACAGTTGATCGATTTTAGCATTGCTAGAACAACCGGCCAGCAGAGTAGAACCCAGGATTACCGCGCCCAGCACCAGTTTAGTACGATTCATTATTAATACCCTCTAGATTGAGTTAATCTCCATGTAGCGTGACAAGTATTACACAAACTTTTTTCTAATGAGAATAAATTTTTGATGAGAACATGCTTAATTTTGATCGTTAGCTCAAAGAAGCAGCGGCTTTTACAAAATAGTGAAAAAAGCAAAGAAAACAGCGCCATTTCCATCAGAAAAGTCTTAGCTTTTTGTTATTAAAACCGCAAGTTAAATATGCTTATTTATTGCGTGATGATAACGGCAGAATATAAAAAAGCGCCTTGAAAGGCGCTTTTTAAATATATGAAAAAGTAACGGGTTTTTACAGGCGGTGTACGGATGCGGTATTGGTGGTGCCGCTTGGCACCAGCGCGCCGGAAACCATCACCACCACGTCGCCGGCTTGCGCGTGGCCGCTGTTGAGCGCCGCTTCTTTACCGATACGATAGAAATCGTCGGTAGAGGCGATTTCTTTTACCAGCAGCGTATCAACGCCTTTCGTCAGCAGCAGCTGGCGGGCGGTCAATTCATTGGTGGTCAGCGCCAGAATGCGTGCGTTAGGGAAGTATTTACGGATGGATTTCGCCGACTTGCCGCCGCTGGTCGCGACCACGATCAAAGGCGCGTCCAGTTTTTCCGCCGTTTCCACCGCGCCGCGGCACACGGCTTCAGTGATGCGCAGTTTGCCCAGGGTTTTGATGATATCCAGACGGGATTTCATCACGGTGTCGGTACGTTGGCAGATTGTCGCCATAATCTTCACCGCTTCCAGCGGGTATTTCCCTTTGGCGCTTTCGCCGGACAGCATGACCGCATCGGTGCCATCGATGATGGCGTTGGCGACGTCGCCGGCTTCCGCACGGGTAGGGCGCGGGTTTTTGATCATGGAATCGAGCATTTGCGTCGCCGTGATAACGACTTTACGCGCCAGATTACATTTTTCGATCATCATTTTCTGGGCGAAAATAACTTCTTCAACCGGAATTTCAACGCCCAGGTCGCCACGAGCGACCATGATGCCGTCAGAGGCTTCCAGAATTTCGTCGAAGTTGTTCAGACCTTCCTGGTTTTCGATTTTGGAAATGATCTGGATATTTTCGCCGCCGTGCTGTTTCAGGTGTTCGCGAATTTCTTCAACGTCGGAACGCTTACGGATGAAGGAGGCGGCAACAAAGTCGACGCCCTGTTCGCAACCAAAAATCAGATCGCGTTTGTCTTTTTCCGCCAGCGCCGGCAGTTGGATGGAAACGCCCGGCAGGTTAACGCCTTTGTTTTCGCCCAGGTCGCCGTTATTCAACACTTTGCAGACCACTTCGTTGCCGTTGATGGCCGTTACTTCCATGCCGATTAATCCATCATCAACCAGCACGGTATTACCCACGCTCAGATCTTCTGTGAAGCCCGCGTAGGTAACGGCAACGCGATCTTTGTTGCCGATGACGCTTTGGTCGGTGGTGAAGGTGAACGTTTGACCGGCGGTCAGAGAAACGTCAGCGCCGTTTTCCAGTTTGATGGTACGGATTTCCGGTCCTTTGGTATCAAGCAGAATGGCTGCTTTCTTACCGGTTTTTGCCAGCACGGCCCGCAGATTTTTGATGCGTTGACCATGTTCGGCGTAATCCCCATGCGAGAAGTTCAGGCGCATAACATTCATGCCGGCATCCAGCATGTTGCTCAGCATTTCTTCTGATTCTGTTTTAGGCCCGATAGTACAAACAATTTTTGTCTTTTTCATACGATAGCTTCTACAAGTTGTGATGGATAAAAAACGAGTGAACCGAAGGTTGCGAGAGATGAACCCCCGGGAAGAATTCATTTGGATACAGTCTGAAAGAGATAAGTATAGATGATGAACTACCTAACCGATTATCGCGCTTGTTCAACGAGATAAGGGTAAGCGATGCCTTGGATGACGATTTTAATGATAGTGGCACGTTAATTAGCTGAAACCATTCAATTGAAACAACGTTCCGTATTATAGTTATTAGCCGGTGAGAAACAAGGTGGCTAGAGGCATCAAGGCGTCTATTTTAGCCTGTTTACGCAAAAAAAGTCACGATTTGTCGTTTTTGCCGGGGTTTGTTGCGCAACTTGCTCAGAAAAGTAGCATGTTGAAGGCGGGCGCAGGGCGAGAAAGTGATGATAATAATGTGATCTTCATCACTTTTTTCGACGAAAAAGAAAAGAAAATGTAAACAAAATGTTTTATCTCGATCCCTGTCACGTTTCTTTCCAGGAGATGTTGAGAAGATGCCCTCAAGTGGTAGTTTATCCACAATTAAGGATTGTTACTGCGCAAGCAGGCAAAACCAGGTATCCGTTGTTTAGCGGATATCTGGTTTTTTGCGTTTTCAAGGTATGCATAATGAAAATTGCCAAGATACTCAATAATAATGTCGTGACGGTGATCGACGAGAATAATAATGAGTCGGTTGTGATGGGACGCGGGCTGGGTTTCAAAAAGCATACCGGCGATTCCCTGGACGAATCGCTGATTGAAAAAGTGTTTGCGTTGAAAAGCGGGGAACTGACCTCGCGCCTGAGAGAGTTGCTGTCGGAGATCCCGCTGGAGGTGATCACCACGGCGGACAAGATCATTTCGCTGGCAAAAACGCGTTTGCCGGGAAAGTTGCAAAACAGCGTATACATTTCGCTGACCGACCACTGTCACTTCGCGATCGAGCGGCACAAGCAGGGGGTCGATATCCGCAATGTGCTTTTATGGGAAATCAAGCGTCTCTATCAAAAGGAGTTTCTGATTGGCCTGGAGGCGCTGGATATCATTGAGCAGCGTCTGTCCGTGCGATTAGCGGAAGATGAAGCCGGCTTTATTGCATTGCATCTGGTTAACGCGCAACTTGATAGTGAAATGCCGGAAGTGATCCATATCACCAAGATCATGCAGGAAATCCTGAATATTGTGAAGTATCAGTTAAACCTGGATTATGATGAACAGGCATTAAGCTATCACCGTTTCGTTACTCATCTTAAGTTTTTTGCGCAACGACTGATTGGAAAAAATACGGTATTTAGCGATGATGAATCATTGCATGATGTCGTGAAGGAAAAATATCGGCTGGCTTATCAGTGTGCGGAAAAGATACAGCAGCATATCGAACAACAGTATCAATATCGTTTGACGAAAGAAGAATTGATGTTTCTGACCATTCATATTGAGCGGGTAAGAACCGAATTATTGGAAAAAAACAAGGATTGAAGAGGTAGGAGTTTGCTGTTCATCACATAATAGTGATAAAAGAAAATAAGCTGCTTGCACGAATGAGAGATTGAATAATAGAATTTCCGCATTAGGCAAGTTCACAAAATCAGGATTGTAACTGTACGGCTGAATATCAGTTTTACAGGCAAAACCTAAACGGCTTCTGTTCCACCCTGTGCGGTGGAGAAGAAAAGCAGTTTGGGTTTTTTTTTCGTCTAAAAACAGCGTTGGATGTGTGTAACGTCCTGATTTAATTGTGTGGTTACTGGGTGTTAAGGATAGTCGATGAAATACAAAACATTAGCCAGTGAGATACTTGAAGGTGTTGGCGACCGCGATAATATAAATAGCGTAATACATTGCGCGACACGGCTGCGCTTTAAATTAAAGGACAGCAAAAAAGCCAATGTCGCGGCGCTTAAAAATAACCCGGGAATTATCATGGTGCTGGAAAGCGGCGGCCAGTTTCAGGTCGTGGTGGGTAATCATGTCGGTGAAGTTTATCAGGACTTGCTTGAGGTTTCCGGTATAAGCGAGTCCGCCAGTTCGGATAATAAAAGTCAGGATAATAATAAGGAAAATATATTTTCCCGCTTTATCGATATTATTGCCGGCATCTTTACGCCTTTAATGGGGGTGATGGCCGCGTCCGGGATATTAAAAGGATTCCTGGCGTTAAGTCTGGCCTGCGGTTGGTTGGTGGAAAGCAGCGGAACATATAAGCTATTCTTTGCCGCCAGCGATGCATTATTCTATTTTTTCCCGATTATCCTCGGTTATACCGCCGGTAAAAAATTTGGCGGCAATACCTTTGTCACCATGGCGATCGGCGGCGCGTTGGTGCATCCGACCATGATTGCAGAATTTAACGCCATGTCGGCGGCGGGCTACCAGCCGCTGCATTTCCTCGGCGTTCCGATTACCTTTATCAACTACGCCTCGTCGGTGATTCCGATTATTTTCGCCGCATGGGTTTCCTGCAAACTGGAAAAACCGTTGAATGGCTTTCTGCATGCCAATATCCGTAACTTCCTGACGCCGGCCCTGTGTTTGCTGATTACCGTGCCGCTGACGTTTTTAGCCATCGGTCCGGTGACGACCTGGTTAAGCTACCAGTTGGCGCATGGCTATCAGTTGGTCTACAGCGCCAACCAAACCCTAGCCGGCGGTTTTATGGGCGGCCTGTGGCAGATGTTCGTAATGTTCGGTCTGCATTGGGGATTCGTCCCGCTGATGATCAACAATTTCAGCGCCCTGGGGCATGACACTCTGATCGCGGTATTGACGCCGGCGGTGCTGGCGCAGGCGGGTTCGGCGCTGGGCGTATCCTTGCGCACCCGGGATCCGAAGATGAAAGGCATCGCCGGTTCGGCGTTTCCGGCGGGGATTTTCGGCATCACCGAACCCGCAATCTATGGCGTCAATCTGCCCTTGCGCCGTCCGTTTATATTCGGCTGCATCGGCGGCGCGCTTGGCGGCGCCATCGCCGGCTATTTCGGCACGACGCAATACTCTTTCGGTTTACCCAGCATCTTCGCCTTTACGCAAATCATCCCGTCAACCGGCATGGATATCTCCGTCTGGGGGGGGATCATCGGTACCGCCGTCGCCTTTGCGTTCTCCGCGCTGGCCAGTTATCTGTTCGGGATAAAACAGGAACCGGCGGCCGATGTTCCGGCCGTTGCGGACGCGCAGGAAAAACGCGCCGCTACCACGGACGCCTCGGCACGTCAGCAATCCGTCGGCAGCCCGATCGCAGGCGAAACCCTGCCATTGGATCAGGTCGGCGATCAGACCTTCGCCAGCGGTCTGATGGGAAAAGGGATCGCCATCAAGCCGCAGTCCGGGCGAGTGGTTGCGCCGGTCGACGGAACGGTCGCATCATTGTTCAAAACCCACCATGCGATTGGTCTGGCGTCTGACGAGGGTGCGGAAATATTGATTCACGTCGGGATTGATACCGTAAAACTGAACGGGCAGTACTTCACCGCCCACGTGAAAAGCGGGGATGTGGTGAAGCGGGGCGATCTGCTGGTGGCGTTTGATTATCAGGCCATTGAAGCGGCGGGGTATGACACCACCACCCCGGTCATTATTACCAATAGCGACGACTACATTGACGTGCTGCCTGTCGCGGAAGGATTCGTCTCCGAACAGGCGCCGCTCTTAACGTTAATTCGCTGATTTAACACATTTAACACCCGAATTGGGAAGGAGATTAAAGATGAGCCATCGTTTTCCTGACGGTTTTTTATGGGGCGGCGCGATTGCGGCCAATCAGGTGGAAGGCGCTTACTTAACGGACGGTAAAGGGTTATCCACCTCCGATTTGCAGCCGCAGGGCGTGTTTGGCGCGATCGTGGAAAGAACGGCGGGCGATAGCGGGATCAAAGATGTGGCGATCGATTTTTATCATCGCTATCCGGAAGATATCGCGCTGTTCGCCGAAATGGGCTTCAAGACTTTGCGTACCTCGATCGCCTGGACGCGCATTTTCCCGCAGGGCGATGAGGAAACGCCCAATGAAGCCGGACTGGCGTTTTACGATCGGTTATTTGATGAAATGGCCAGGCATAACATTCAGCCATTAGTCACCTTATCGCATTATGAAATGCCGTACGGCCTGGTGAAAAACTATGGCGGCTGGGGCAATCGTCAGACAATCGCCTGCTTTGAACGCTATGCGCGGACGGTATTTCAACGTTTCCAGCATAAGGTTAAATACTGGTTGACGTTTAACGAAATCAATATGTCGCTGCATGCGCCGTTTACCGGCGTCGGTTTGCCGGAAGGCAGCGACAAGGCGGCCATTTATCAGGCGATCCATCACCAGTTGGTCGCCAGCGCGAAAGCGGTAAAGGCCTGTCATGAAATCATCCCCGATGCAAAAATCGGCAACATGTTGTTAGGCGGGTTGCTGTACCCGCTGACCTGCAAGCCGGCCGACGTGCTGGAAACCTTGCAGCAGAATCGGGAGTGGATGTTCTTTGGCGATGTACAGGCGCGCGGCGCTTATCCTGCCTATATGACGCGTTTCTTTAAACAGCGCGCCATCGAATTACACATCACCGACGACGATCGGGAGTCGCTCAAAGAAACCGTCGACTTCATTTCCTTTAGCTACTACATGAGCGGCTGCGTGACGACGGATGACGAGCATAACCAAAAAGCGCGCGCGAATATCCTGAATATGGTGCCGAATCCGCATTTGGCGAGCTCGGAATGGGGCTGGCAAATCGATCCCGAAGGGCTGCGCATCCTGTTGAATGTGCTGTATGACCGCTATCAGAAACCGTTGTTCATCGTGGAGAACGGGCTGGGCGCCAAAGACCGGATTGAAAGCGACGGCAGCATTAATGACGACTACCGCATTCAGTATCTCAACGATCACCTGATTCAGGTGGCGGAAGCGCTGGAGGACGGCGTCGAAGTGCTGGGATATACCAGCTGGGGGCCGATCGATTTGGTCAGCGCGTCGACGGCGGAGATGTCGAAGCGTTACGGCTTCATCTATGTCGATCGCGACGATCAGGGCAATGGCTCGCTGACGCGCAAGCGGAAGAAAAGTTTCTACTGGTATCGCGACGTGATTAACAGTAATGGCGCCGCGCTGAAATAGCGGCGACGTTTTCGGTTTTGCCGGCGCGCCCCGCACGCGTCGGCCAGCGATTTATTTCTATTGAAGGGATATTGGCATGAATAGACGAACATTATTATAAAAGCCGCCGTGTTTGCTTCGTGTATTAAAACAGGGCCGATTCAGGGGGCGAATATCTGTTGAGACACCTCTGATTGAGAGAGTCCGCTGGCTTGGTCAGATGGCGGTGAATAAATTAATCGTTATTGTCACGCGTGGAGTTGTTCGCCAGGCTATTTTATTCGTCCTGGTTTTAGGAAATAAAAAAACAGATATTAAACAGGCGCGGTTACCGCGCGGTATTTTTATTATAAATCATCCATGGATGCTGTTAATGGCATCTTGATTTTTTTTGTTTTAACTCTGTATGTTATCTGGAAAACATTATGCGTAAAAAACACTATCCTCTTAAACTTATAGTATTATTAATTTCTTCAGCGATTTTATCTAATAGTGCGATAGCGGCGCCATTAACGATAGAAGAAAGATTAGCCCTATTAGAAAAAGAATTGGCGGAGAATAAGCAAGAATTACAATCGACAAAAAAAGAGTTACGGGAATATAAAGCGATAGCCGAACGCCGCCAGACGGCGGTCGCCGCCGGCAGTATTGAAAAACCGACGGGACAGGAGCGGATTGTCACTGAAGTGGTTCAGACGCAGCCGGCGGGAACGGCGCAGTCGGCGACCGCGACGGAACAAAAATCGCTGACGCTGCATGAACTCAGCAAATTCATCAAGGATGATATTGGCTTCAACTATCGGGGATATTTCCGTTCCGGATGGGCGACCGGCTCGCGCGGCGCGCCGAAATCTTATGCGATCGGTTCGGTGGGGCGTTTCGGTAACGAAAACGGCGCCTGGTTCGATCTGGAATTGTCGCAGAAAGTCTATGATCAGGATGGAAAAACGGCCAAAGCCGTGGTTATGCTGGATGGCAATGTCGGGTTGCAATACAGCGGCGGATGGTTTGACAAGGATTCGGAAAATGTACTGGCATTTTCAGATATCTATTTGACCACCAAGGGCTTTCTGCCATTCGCGCCGGAAGCGGACTTCTGGGTGGGTAAACATAACATGCCGGTCTATGAAATCCAGATGCTGGACTGGAAGAGCCACCGCACCAACGCAGGGGCCGGCGTCGGTATTGAAAACTGGCAGCTTGGGCCGGGTAAGCTGAACGTCGCGCTGACGCGTCAGGATCTGAACGCCCACGCGGTGGATTACGCGACATCAGGCAATTCGCAGCAGGTCAATACCAACTCTGTGGAATTGCGCTATAAAGAGCTTCCGCTGTGGGATAACGCCACGCTGGAAGTATTCGGCCGATATGCGATGGCGAACCATAACGACACCACGCGTAGCAATGAAAATGACGACAGCTATTACAGCGTGAAAGATGCCTGGCATGCCGGCGTGATTTTAAGGCAGAACTTCACTGACGGAGGCTTTAATGAATTGACTCTGCAAGGAGCGGATAACTCCATCGCCAGCGGCTATGCGCTGATTTCCGACGCCAACCCGTCCTATGGTTATAACGACGACTATTATGGCGAGCACAGCTATGGAAAAGCGTTTCGCTTAATTTCTCAGGGTGAAAATTATTTACATCCTAAAGTGATCATGGCTAACGCTTTAGTCTATTCCCGCGGCAGTGATATCTATAGTTATGATACCGGCGCGCATACCGATTTTGAAAGTTTTCGCGCGGTTATTCGTCCTGCCTATATATGGGAAAACAACAACCAAACCGGTATTGAATTGGGATGGTTTGATCAGAAAAATAAACAGGGCGGGGTGGAATATCATGAATCGGGTTATAAAACAACGCTGTTCCATACCATCAAAGTGGACACCAGCATGCTGACTTCCCGCCCTGAAATCCGTTTCTATGGCACTTATTTGAAGGCGTTAGATAATGAAATCAGTCAATTCCAGTTTGCGGATAGTAAGAGCGATCAATTTACCGTAGGCGTACAGGCGGAAGTCTGGTGGTAAATAAGCGGTGGTTTAAATCATCGCCAGCGGTGGGGGCGGCGACTCCTCAGCCTATTTGAGAACATCCGGACGTTGAATAAAAAGAGGGGCTGGATGTGAATATAGAGAAGGGTTTACTAATGAATAAATACAGCTTAATGAAAGCGAGGCTATACGGCGTTGTTAGTCTATTGTTGCTCATGCTTGCGGCAGCGCCTGCGTTTGCTGGCGTGCAGCCTTTGTTTGATGTCGTCGAGCGTAAACAGGTTCGGGTAATAATCAGCAGCGACGCCAAGAATGAAGCGGATGATGATTTCGCGGTGGCGCATGCGCTGCTGACGCCGACCTTTCAGGTTAAGGGCGTTATTGCCGCCCACTATGCCCGTACCGCGGCGTTGATGAAATCCGATCCCGGCGCCAGTATGGAAAAGAGTTATCAGGAGTTGAAACATCTGCTGACGCTGATGCAAAAAACCGATGTGCCGGTGTATCGCGGCGCCGCGGATGCGCTTAAAAAAGGAGAAAAGTCGCCGACGTTGAGCGAGGGATCCAGGGCGCTGATCGATGAAGCCATGAAACAGGAGAGTTCCCCGCTGTTTGTGTTGGTCATGGGGTCGTTGACGGATGTCGCCGCCGCTTTGCTGGCCGAACCCGCGATTGCGCAAAAAATGACGGTGGTGTGGATTGGCGGTATGCCTTATCCCAAAGGGGGTTGGGAATACAACATGTTTAATGATCCCGAAGGCGCCAATGTTGTATTTAAATCGCAGGTGCCGTTATGGCAGGTACCGCACAATGTCTATATGTCCGTTCGGGTATCGCTGAGCGAACTGGCGCTGAAAGTGAAGCCGCAGGGTCAGGTCGGGGAATATCTCTGGCAGCAGCTTATTGAATTCAATCAGAGGATTTCCGAGGTGGTAAAAGATGTTCCCTGGCCGAAAAGCGAAGTGTGGGTGCTGGGTGATAATCCCTCGGTATCATTGTTGCTGGATGATCATGAGTACAATTACACGTTGCGCGCCGCGCCGCTGCTGAATGACGATCTCACCTATGCGCCGCAGCCGAACGCCCGCCAAATTCGGGTCTATAACGCGGTGGATGCCCGATTCACGCTGGAGGATTTCTATGCCAAGCTGGCGCTGGCCTATGGCGTGAAGCATTAGTCTGGCTGATTTTCAATTTTGGCGCGCGGAGGGGAAACGGCGTAAGCGCCGGCTACGCCCGTGATGCGAATTTCGCACATGACCTCTCGCAGATGCCGAATCAGGCAATAAACGCAGCGGGCCGACATTCACGTCGGCCCGCTGCCGTTACCCCGCGCCGGCGTCCGGCGTTAACCGATTCCGGCCGCTCTGACCGCGCTTTCTCCCCGCGATACGCTTATGTATACCGTCTTCTTGCCGCTAATCAACCGCGTTGGAATATGCCGTTGGCGCTTTAAGTTCAGGCAAAACGTCAAGTCGGCCAAACAGTGCAATAGTATTTAACGATCAAAACAAAGCAATCTATTTGTTTAATCTATTAAATACAGCTGTTTGATCGTTTTTATCGATAACGTATATAAACTTCTTTTCCCAACAGCCGATAAATGACAGTGTCGTTGGGAACATTTCCCGTCATATCGTTGCAACCGGACACCCCATGCGCAGATAGCGGGTTAAAACATTTTTAACCCGGCGTCAGGCCTTGTTCCATAAAACGGCAAGCATTTTTTCAGCGCTAGCTTTGCGACCGTTTCCCTTGGCATGTCGGGAGGTAGTCATCACTGCTATCAAAAACGTATGAAATCCATATTGAGATGCGAGTCATCAACGTAAAAGGCGGGCAATTGGCCAGCCTTATATCTTTGGAGGTAGCGGGATAGTGAAGAATTTCAGAATAGGTATTCGGTTGGCGGTGGGATTTGGCGTACTCATCATTTTTTCTCTGGTTATGCTGGTCAGCGGCGTTTATCAGCTCCGGCAGATTGACCAAAGCACGCAGCGGATGATGCAGGAGCCGCTGCGTAAAGAGCGGCTGGTGGCGGACTGGTTCAGCGTCATCAGCGCCAGCGTACAGCGCTCTACCGCGGTGGCGCGCAGTAGCGATGGTTCATTGGCTGAATTGTTCGCCGCGGACAATGCCGCCGCCTCAAAAGGTTCCGCCGAACGGCAGGAGCAGTTCGCCAAACTGGTCAGCAGCCCGGAGGAAAAGGCGCTGTTCGAAAAACTGGGCGAAGTTCGCCAGATTTATATCAGGGCGCGCGACGCTATCTCCGCCGCCAATGCGAACGGCCAGCGCGAACAGGCGCTACAGCTTTTTGACCGGGACTTCCAACCCGCCGCGCGTAATTATCTGGATACGCTGCAAGCCCTGCGTGACCAGCAGCGCGCCACGATCAACCAACTGGGCGCGGATATTTCCCGCAATGCAGGCAACGGCTATCTCTTTCTGGGGATCATCGGTCTTTTGATCACCATCGCCGGCTCGTTGATCGCCTGGATGCTCACCCGCAGTATTGTGCGGCCGCTGGAGCATGCCGTGCAGATTACCAATGCCGTGGCCGGCGGCGACCTCACGCAGAACGTGCGCGCCGAAGGCCGGGATGAAACCGCGCAGTTGCTCCATGCCTTGCAGGAGATGACGACCCAGTTGCGCACCATCGTGGGCGAGGTTCGTCAGGGATCGGAATCGATTGCCGGGGCGTCTTCGCAAATCGCGGCGGGCAACCTCGATCTGTCCAGCCGCACTGAAGAGCAGTCCAGCGCGCTGCAAGAAACCGCCGCGGCCATTGAACAACTGGCTTCCACCGTGCGGCAGAACGCCGATAACGCCAAGCAGGCCAATCAACTGGCGCAATCCACCGCCGGTCAGGCGCAGTCTGGCGGGCAGTTGATGAACGATGTGGTGCAGACCATGGGCGCCATCGATACCTCGTCGAGAAAGATTGTGGATATTATCAGCGTGATTGACGGCATCGCTTTCCAGACCAATATCCTGGCGTTGAACGCCGCGGTGGAGGCCGCCCGCGCCGGCGAGCAGGGGCGCGGTTTCGCCGTGGTGGCCGGGGAAGTTCGCAGCCTGGCCCAGCGTAGCGCCTCGGCGGCCAAAGAGATCAAAGAGCTGATCGACCATTCGGTACAGACCGTGGAAACGGGCAATCGCCTGGTGGAGCAGGCGGGGGCGTCAATACTGGACATCGTGAGCGGCGTGCGCAAGGTCAGCGATCTGGTGGGCGAAATCAGCAGCGCCAGTCAGGAGCAGTCCCTGGGTATCGATCAGGTCAACGTCGCGGTCACACAGATGGAGCAGACGACGTTGCAGAATGCGGCGTTGGTGAACGAAGCCTCGGCTGCCACCCAGTCTCTGCAACAGCAGGCCGAACAGATGGAGCAGGTGGTCAGCGTATTCCAACTGACGGAAGGGCAATCGCGTTCAAGTGCCGCGCCGGTCGGCAAATCGGCCTCCGCCGCTTCAGCGCCGCACGCGGCCCTGGAGCTTAAACCTGCGGCAGCCGGCGCCAAATCGGCGTCCGCCGAAGGGGGCTGGAGCTCTTTTTAAGCATCAATCGGCAAGTGCGATAATAACGGCCGCCGGCCTGCCAACAGGTTGGGTTGATCGGATTGTCGCGGCGCCTCATCCTTACGGGAAGTGCCGGTGCGAAGTCATCGGCAACTTCCCGTCGTCGTTCTATCTGTTTATGCGCGAGCGTTTAGCGGCGTTTTGTCTTTCCCCCATTTCCGCGAGGCTATTCCCACAGCGCGTCCGTCGATTCAGCCCGAGCCAGGGGAGAAGATAAATAACCTGTCGACTAATAGAGATATCCGCGTGGCTGACAGGCATTCTGTAAAGGATATAAAATAAACAGTATGCTTTATAAAATACGCGCGCTGTAACGGCGATGTGTATTTTTATATTTCTGTTTTTTCGCTGTTGAATAGGTCTTTTATGGCTATCTTAATAAAACCATACTTGCTGTGGTTAATGGTAATTTTATTTTAATAGTTTGAATTAATAGGTTTTTTTGATTATTTGTTTTCTTGCGGATAGCGGGTTTGGTGTGGGAATAAATTAATCTAACCGAATTAAAGTATAATTTTCCTTTCAATGTTTCGTTAGATCAATAATTGATATCCTTATCAATAACTGATGTTTCATACTGCCGGTTGATAAAGGCTAGGATGCTTATTATTGTTTCTATTTTATGGCGCAATTATGATTCGGTCGCATATCAGGCAGGCAGAGTGGGCGCGACCGGAGTAATCTATCATCTATTACGCTTTGACGGAGTTTTATAAGGGAGCAAGTACGATGAATATCGTGATTAAACAGACGCTGACGCGACTCATCCCCTGGCTGATCCCGGCGCTGCTGATTATCGCCTGGCAGGGCGCGGTAACGTCCGGTTGGTTGTCTACCCGTATACTGCCGGCGCCGGGCGCGGTGCTTAAGGCCGGCTGGACGCTGGCCTACAGCGGCGAATTATGGCAACACCTGGCGATCAGCAGTTGGCGGGCGGCAGTTGGCTTCGGCATCGGCGGCAGCATTGGTTTATTGCTGGGATTGATTACCGGGCTATCGCGCTTTGGCGCGCTGCTGATCGACAGTACGGTGCAGATGGTGCGCAACGTGCCGCATCTGGCGCTGATCCCGCTGGTGATCCTCTGGTTCGGGATTGATGAGTCGGCCAAGATTTTTCTGGTGGCGCTGGGTACCTTTTTCCCTATCTATCTGAACACCTACCACGGGGTGCGCCATGTCGATGCCGGACTGGTGGAAATGGCGCGCAATTACGGACTCTCCGGCTTTGCGCTGTTTCGTCAGGTGATTCTTCCCGGCGCGTTGCCCTCCATTCTGGTCGGCGTGCGTTTTGCGCTGGGCCTGATGTGGCTGACGCTGATTGTGGCGGAAACCATCTCCGCCAGTTCCGGGATCGGCTATCTGGCGATGAACGCCCGCGAATTCCTACAAACCGACGTGGTGGTGATGGCTATTATCTTGTACGCCGTGCTCGGCAAGCTGGCCGATGTCGCCGCCCGTCTGCTGGAGCGCAACTGGTTGCGCTGGCATCCTTCCTATCAGTCAACCGGAGGTGAGGCATGAGCGCCCGTATTTACACCGTTAATCAGGGCATTCCGCTGGTTACGCAACGGCTCGATAAACAGTTTAATCAGCGATCCGTATTGCATAACCTGGATTTGCAGATCCCTGCCGGACAGTTTATCGCGGTGGTCGGGCGCAGCGGCTGCGGCAAGAGTACGCTGCTGCGGCTGCTGGCCGGGTTGGAGAAACCGAGTTCGGGACGGCTGCTGTCGGGCAATCAGCCGCTACATCAATTGCAGCAGGATATCCGTCTGATGTTTCAGGATGCCAGACTCCTGCCCTGGAAAACGGTGATTGAAAATATCGGCCTCGGCCTGAAAGGCGACTGGAAGCCCAAGGCGCGGGAAGCGCTGAAGGCGGTGGGGTTGTCCGGTCGGGAAAACGACTGGCCGGCAGCGCTCTCCGGCGGGCAAAAACAGCGCGTTGCGCTGGCCAGAGCGCTGATTCATCGCCCGCGCCTGCTGCTGCTGGATGAGCCGCTCGGCGCATTGGATGCCCTGACCCGTATTGAAATGCAGCAGCTGATAGAAAGCCTGTGGCTGGAACAGGGGTTCACCGTGTTGCTGGTGACCCACGACGTCAGTGAGGCGGTCAGTATTGCCGACCGGGTGATCCTGATAGAGGAGGGCGCCATCGGCCTGGATTTGACTATCGATCTGCCCCGGCCGCGACAGCGAGGTTTGCCCCGTCTGGCGGCGCTGGAGCAGGAAATTTTGGAACATATCTTTAATCGCCAAGAGGAGAAACGCGCCGGGGACGATGAGAATAGCGGCCTCAAGTACCACGAGGGGCGTTAATCAGTCAGTAAAACGCCGCTATTAAGCCCGCAGGAGGCGCGTTTTTTACACTTTCAGTGTACGCCTCCGGGAACGGCGCGACCGGTTCGCGCCACCGAAGGGCAATTGCTGATTCTGCGCTGAGCGAAGGCGATGTATCACATCGTGCAGAATATCACCGTGTATATCGACGACGATCCGTTGACCGTTGGCCGCGCGGCTAAACCCGGCGCTGCGGCATTCTCTATCCCGAGATGGACGGGGATGTTCCCGACGCCGGCATCAGTCAGCTTCCCGCGCGGCGGGAGCCGTCGTTTATCATTGATTAGCGGGACAGCGCGCTGATCCGCGAGGAACCCACTCCCCACAGGCAGGGCAAAACCAACCACGAGCATTTATCCCTGGCGCTGCCGGAAGAGACGCTGCGCGGCCTTTAAAGATCGCGCGCTGAAGCGGCCAGCAGTTTTCTGGCGGTATCTTCATCGGTGACCAGGCCGGTTATCCAGCCGCCGCGCAGCACCGCCTGAATGGCGCGGAACTTCTCCTCCCCGCCGGCAAAGGCAATAACCGGTTTTTCGGGGTATTGCCTGATGGTGACGCTGGTCAGGCGGTCGTCCATCGCGCTCGGCACCCGCTGGCCGTCGGCGCCGATAAAGTGTCCCACGATCTCCGCCGCCACCCCCGCCGCGGTCAGGCTCTCCACTTCTTCGGTGGTGATAAAACCGTCGTAATGCAGCGGACAGTGATAGTTCATCTGGCCGATGCCGATAAAGGTGACGTCCGCCTGCGCCGCTTTCTCGGTGACCATGCGATAGATGCGGTGATTACACCACAGCTCTTTATCCGTCAGATTGTCGGCGAATAACGGCGCCGGCAAAATAAAGTATTTGCCCTGGGTTTTCTCCGCCATCCACAGCGGGACGTCGTAACGGGTACAGGAACCGTCCGCGGCGATGGCGCCGATAAGCGATACGCAGCTGTGCTGGGGGCGATCGATTTGCGGCAGCTCGTTGATGGTGGAGCGCAGCGCCCGTCCCGAACCCACGGCGATGACCTGCGGGGATTCCCGGTGGATAAACTGCGCCATCAGCTCGGCGCCGGCCACGGCGATCATCTTATTAAGGCTGGCGCTGTCCATACCGGCGGAGGGCACCACCAGGCTGGTCGACAGGCGAAACTGGCGGGCCAACTGCTGGGATAATGCCGTGCAGTCGGCGACCGGATGGGTGATATTGACCCTGACCAGGCCGTGCTCGGAGGCCAGCGCCACCAGCCGCTGGGCCGCCTGACGGGAAACCCCCAATAGCTCGGCGATCTCATGCTGGGTTTTGCCCGCCACGTAATACATCCAGGCGGCGCGCGCGGCGTGATCCAATTTCCTATCGGTTTTACTCATTGATGGTACTCATTTTTAGCAGTGTCAAAACTATAACCCGCCGGCGACAGGCGGGTAAATCGCTCATTTGCGATATGTGAGCTAAAGCTCATTCATTGGGCTATTATTCAACTATGCTCTTTTTCCAGACAATTACTCATTTTTTGAGCTTATGCTCATCATCCTGTTGCGAGGTAATAGATATTATGACCACCTTAGAGCACTTTACCTGGATGCATATCGGCGCCGGTTCATTTCACCGCGCGCATCAGGCCTGGTACCTGCACCGCCTGTTGCTGCAGGGCGACCTACGCTGGTCGATAGCGCTGGGCAATATTCGTGACGATGCCAATCCGCTGCTGGAGACTCTGGCGCAACAAAATGGAGAATACGTCCTGGAAACCGTAACGCCGGCCGGGGAGCGCAGCTATGAAAAAATCACCTCTCTGCGCACCATTATCCCCTGGGACCCGCAGCTGTCGGCGCTGGTTGAGCAGGGCGCCGACGCCGCGACGCGCGTCATCTCCTTTACCGTGACCGAGGGCGGCTATTACCTCGACACCCATTTCAGGCTGGATCAATCCAACGCCGACATCCAGGCCGATCTGCAAGGCGGCGTGCGCACCATTTACGGGGCCGTCGCGCATATTCTCCGTACCCGCCGGGCGCGGAACAGCGGCGGGGTCACGCTGCTGAGCTGCGACAATGTGCGCCACAACGGCGAACGGTTCCATGACGGACTGAGCGAATTTCTGACCTTACAGGGCGAGGGCGATTTACTGGCCTGGGTGAACGGCCATACCACTACGCCAAACACCATGGTCGACCGTATTACGCCGCGTCCGGCTGCCGATATCGCCGCCCGCGTCAAAGAAAAGCTGGGCGTGGACGATCGGGCGCCGGTGATGGGGGAATCCTTTATTCAGTGGGTGGTGGAGGATAACTTTATCGCCGGGCGTCCGGCGCTGGAAAACGTCGCCGTCGAGATGGTGGATTCGGTTGCGCCCTATGAAGAGGCGAAAATCCGCATCCTCAACGCCAGCCACAGCTGCATCGCCTGGGCCGGCACGCTGATCGGCCAGTCCTATATCCATGAAAGCACCGGCACCGACGCTATCCGCCGGATGGCCTATGACTACGTGACCGAGGATGTGATCCCGTCGCTGACCCCCAGTCCGCTGGATCTCGGGCAATACCGCGACGTGGTGCTGGAAAGATTTGGCAACCCCTATATCCGCGACACCAATCAGCGGGTGGCGGCCGACGGGTTTTCCAAAATTCCGGGATTTATCACCCCGACGCTCATCGAGTGCTACGCCCGCGGCCAGCAGCCCAGGGCCACCGCGGCGCTGCCGGCGCTGTTTTTTATCTTTATGCGCCGCTGGCATGAGGGAACGCTGCCGTACGACTATCAGGACGGCATTCTGGATGAGGCGGCCACCCACGCCATGTTCGCTTCGGCCGACCCCCTCGCCGGCTACGCCCGCGATGAGAAGCTGTTCGGGCCGCTGGCCGCCAAAGAGGAGTTCGAACAGTTGCTGCGCGAGACCGTTGCCCGGCTTGATGCCTGGGCGCGGGCCAATGCCAATGCGCCGCTGGCCGTCAGCCATTAATTTCACCCTACCTTAAACCCAGAGGGAGCGATTATGTATCTCGGTCTTGATTTAGGCACCTCGGAGATAAAAATCGTCATTATCGACGACGCGGGGACGCTGGTCGCCGGCGAAGGCGAAGCGCTGACCGTGCAGCGGCCGCACCCGCAGTGGTCGGAACAGGACCCGGCTCAGTGGTGGGCGGCCGCCAACCGGGCCATCGGCCGGTTACGCGCCCGCCATGGGGATATCTGGCCGGGCATTCGCAGCATCGGCCTGTCCGGGCAGATGCACGGCGCGGTGCTGCTGGATGCCGCCGATCGGGTTCTCCGGCCGGCCATTCTGTGGAATGACACCCGCTGCGCCCCGGAGTGCGACGAACTGACCGCGCGGGCGCCGGAACTGCATCGCATCGCCGGTAATCTGGCGATGCCCGGTTTTACCGCCCCCAAGCTGCTGTGGGTGGCTAAACACGAACCGCAACTATTCGCCCGCATCAAAACCGTGCTGTTGCCGAAGGATTATCTGCGTCTGATGATGAGCGGCGAGAAAGTCTCCGACATGTCCGACGCGGCGGGAACCCTGTGGCTGGACGTCGCCAAACGGGACTGGTCGGACGCGCTGCTGCAAGCCTGCGGTCTGACGCGTGACCATATGCCCGCGCTGGTGGAGGGCTCCGCGCCTTCCGCCCGCCTGAAGGCGGATGTGGCCCGCGAGTGGGGGCTGGCGGAAACGGTCATCATCGCCGGCGGCGGCGGGGATAACGCCGCCAGCGCCGTGGGGATCGGGGCGGTGAACAGCGGCGATGCGTTTATCTCTCTGGGCACCTCCGGGGTGATTTTTGTGGTCAACGAAAGTTTTCGCCCCAATCCGCAGTCGGCGGTGCATGCGTTCTGTCACGCCCTGCCGCAGCGCTGGCACCAGATGAGCGTCATGCTTACCGCCGCCAGCGCCCTGCGCTGGCTGTGCCGGATTTTACGTACCGATGAACCCACCCTGCTGGCGGAAGTGGCCGAGCTGAGCAGGGACGAGCAGCTGCGGGCGCCGATCTTCCTGCCCTATCTTTCCGGCGAGCGCACGCCCCATAACGACCCTATCGCCAGCGGATCCTTCCACGGCATGACGCACTCCACCGAGCGCGCCGCGCTGGGTTATGCGGTGCTGGAGGGCGTCGCCTTCGGCCTGGTCGACGGTCTGGAAGTGATGAAGCAGGCCGGCAGCCGCATCGAACAGTTTTCGCTGATCGGCGGCGGCGCGCGCAGCCCCTGGTGGGCGCAGCTGATTGCCGACGTGATGGATATCCCGGTGGTGACGCACCGGGACGGCGCGGCCGGCGGCGCATTGGGCGCCGCGCGCCTCGGCTGGCTGGCGGCTGGCGGCGATGAGGCGCTGGTGTGCGCCAAACCGGCGATCGATAGCCGTTTTACCGCCGACGGCGAGCGGGCCGAACAGCTGCGCGGCCGTCTAGCCCGTTACCGGCTGTTTTACCGTCAGCAGGTGGAGGCCAGGACAAGGGGTCAATAGCCCCTATGGCTTCCCGACCGGCAGCAAATACCATAAGAAGTAGACGGCTTCGCCCTACCTGACGTCTACCCCATCGCAAAAAGAGAAGGAAAGAGACAGATGAAAAAAGTATTAGCGGGTCTTCTTCTGGCCGCAGCAGCAGTTACGGTTTCCGCCCACGCCGAAGATAAAATCAAAGTGGGTTTTGCCAACCGCACCCTTAACGGCGCCTTTTTCAACGGGCTGACCGAATATATGAAGATCCATGCTAAGGAGCGCGGCTACGATCTGATTACCACCGACGCGCGCGGGGATCTGACCAAGCAGATTTCGGACGTTGAAGATATGATCTCCCAGGGGATTAATTATCTGGTGCTGAATCCGCAGGATCCCGAAGCGGGCTTGCGCATTACCCAAATCGCCAAACGCGCGGGCATTCCCACCGTTATTCTCGATAGCGATATTTCCCTGGATGCGCCGGTGATTACCCGCGTGCAGGCCAACAACGCCAGAAACAATATCGCCATCGGCGAATATGCCGTGGAGCAATTCGGCAACAAACCGATGAACTGCGTGCTGATCAGCGGCAACCAGGGGAATCTGGTGGGCGAAGCCCGGCGCTCCAACTTTATCCGCGGGGTGATGGAAGCCCAGTTGCGCAAATATAACCAGACCAACCTGACCATCGTCAGCCAGGGCTGGGGCAACTGGGATCAGCAGGGCGGTCTGAAAGCGATGGAGGATATCGTCGTCGCCCACGGCAGCAAGATTAACTGCGTCTACAGCGAAATGGATGATATGGCGCTGGGGGCGATACTGTCGTTAAAAGGCGCCAATAAGCTGCAGGAGGTAAAAGTCTTCGCCCACGACGGCTATAAAAGAGGGCTGGAAGCGGTGGAGCGCGGCGATCTGCAGGCGACGGCCGCCAATAACCCCAATGTTCTGACGGCCACCGTGCTGGATATCATCGCTAAATACCAGGCGGGCAGTAAGGAGTTCCCGGATTACGTCTATACCCCCACCGTACTGATCACCAAAGATAACGTAAAGAAAGTCTACGATCCTGAATCGCTTTTCTAAGTCGCTTCCCCCCTGGCGAACCAGGGGGGCTGAAAATGAGGTATTTCATGGGCCAGTATGCGGTGGTTATCGAGCAGGTTAAAAAAAGTTTTGGCGGCGTCCATGCGCTGAAAAACATTGATTTGAAAGTGAAGAAGGGCAGTATCCACGCCATTGTGGGAGAAAACGGCGCCGGTAAATCCACCCTGATGAAGATTCTGTCCGGCATCTATATCAAGGACGGCGGAACCATCCATATCAATGGCGAAGAGGTCCACTTCACGTCGCCGAAGCAGAGCCGGGAAAACCATATCGGCATTATCTATCAGGAGCTGGCGCTGGCCCCGGACCTCACCGTGGCGGAGAATATTTTCTTGGGCGATCTCGGCTTCGGCGGCCGGTTGGTCAACTGGAAAAAAATGAACCAGAAAGCCGCCCGGGTATTATCCAACCTGGGCTTTCATATTCCTCCCACGGCGCGGCTCGGCACCCTGAGCGTCGCCTACCAGCAAATGGTGGAAATCGCCAAGTCGCTGGCCAGGGACGTAAAGATCCTGATCCTGGACGAACCCTCGGCGGTATTGTCGCACCGCGAGATCGATATCCTGTTCGGCCAGCTAAAGCTGCTGAAAGGCCAGGGGGTGACCATTCTGTATATCTCCCACCGTCTGGAGGAGATATTCGCCATCGCCGACGCGATTACGGTGATCAAGGACGGCGAAACGGTGACCGATCTGGACCCCGCCACCTGCACCGAAGATGACATTATTTCCAGCATGGTGGGGCGTAAATTCGAAAACCTTTATCCGCCGAAAAACGTTCCCCGGCAAGAAACCGTGCTTGAGGTCTACGGCATGTCCACCAAGTCGCTGCTGAAAGATATCAGTCTCAGCGTCGCAAAAGGCGAAATCGTCGGCCTGGCGGGGCTGGTCGGCTCAGGGCGCACTGAAATTTCCCGCTGTCTGTTCGGATTGGATCGTATGACCGCGGGACGGATTGTGAAAAACGGCAGGGAGATCGCCGTGCGCCATCCCGCCGACGCCATGCGACAGGGCATCGGTCTGGTGCCGGAGAGCCGTAAAGAGCAGGGCGCCATTCTATCCCGGCCCATCCGGGAGAATATGACGTTATCGAATTTAAAACGCGTTTGTAACCGCTTCGGCATTTTAAATTACCGCCGTGAAAGGACGGTGAGCGAGCAGTCGCGTCAGCGGCTGTCGATTAAATTGGGGTCGGTGGAAGATCCTATTTCCAGCCTCAGCGGCGGAAACCAGCAAAAAGTGGTGATCGCCAAATGGCTGGCCACCGAATGCGATCTACTGATCCTTGACGAACCTACCCGCGGCGTGGACGTCGGCGCCAAGGTGGAAATTTATAACGTGATTCATGAATTAGCCGAAAAGGGCTACGCCATTATTGTGATTTCTTCTGAAATGATCGAGGTCATTTCCCTGGCTCATCGGGTGTATGTGATGAGTGAAGGAACCATCACCGCCGAACTACAGGGCGACCGGATCACCGAAGAGAACATTATGCGCTTCGCCATACCTAAACGTGCTTTAGCGTAGCTGAGGAAAGATTATGGAAACGGTAAAAGACTCGACAAAAAATTCGGGTTTCGCATTGCGGAGCAAGACGTTGCATTTTTTTGCCAACAACTCGACGCTGTTGGTGTTTTTCGTCATGTTGATCGTAGCCAATTTTTTATCCGACCGTTTTTACACGCCGGAAAATATTACCAATGTCTTAAGGCAGAGCGTGCCGCTCGGGTTGGCGGCCATCGGCATGCTGTTCGTGATCCTGACCGGCGGCATCGACCTTTCCGTTGGGTCGATTATGGCGCTGGTCTCGGTGGCGGTGGCGCTGCTAATCCCGGAAATCGGGTTGATGCCGGCGATTATCGCCGGGGCCGGTATCGCCACGCTGGTGGGCGCTGCCGCCGGGAGTCTGGTGACCTTTTTCAATATCGCCCCGTTTATCGCCACGCTGGCCATGATGACCATCGCCCGCGGCGTGGCGTTGATCGCCGCCAAAGGGCAGCCGGTTTTTATTGACGATGTGGCCTATGTCAATTTCGGCACCGGCTACCTGTTGGGATTGCCGTTGCCGGTTTATGTATTTATCGCTTTTGCGCTGCTGGCGCATTTTGTGTATCGCTACACGGTGTTTGGCCGTCTGGTGGTGTCCATCGGCTCCAATGAAACCGCCACCCGCTTTGCCGGCGTCAGGGTGGATTGGTATAAATTCGCCGTCTATGCCCTGAGCGGCCTGGCGTGCGGTCTGGCCGGCGTGCTGGCCTCCACCCGCACGGGCGTGGGGTCGCCGGTGATGTCCATCGGCTTCGAACTGGATGTGATCGCCGCGGTGGTGGTGGGCGGCGCCAGCCTGGCGGGAGGACGCGGCACGGTGGTTAATACCATTATCGGCGTGCTGATCCTGAGCATTATCTCCAATCTGATGAATTTAATGAATATCTCCGGCTATAACCAGCAGGTGGTTAAAGGGGTGATCATTATCGTCGCCGTGATGCTGGAAAGCGTTAAGTCCAGGGCGCGGGCATAAACAGAGCGGAGGCTATCCGGTGCGGTGCGTGAAGGTAGAGCACGCGCCGGTATCTCCGGCCATATCACTACTGACGATGCAGTTGCCGCCATTTGTATGGGTTTAGCCCGGTCAGGTTTTTAAGCGCCGTGGTGAAGTGGCTTTGACTTGAGAAACTACAGGTTTCAGCACGCACGCCGCATGCTTAGAGTGGCATCATCAATCTGGCAGTATGCTGCGCGCCTGATCGAGAAAGTGCCGACCCGCTGCCGTCAGTTCCACCAGACAGTCGTTACGCTAAATCAGCGTTCCTCCCAGATAGTCTTACTTTTTCCAGCGCCATTTCCTGTACCTGAAGGTCCGTCAGCCAGCTCATTATTCATCATCCTTTAGGAAATAATGCGGCTATTCCATAACCGCATTGACAGATTACTGTCTGGACAGTAATTTTGGCAATAGCGCCGAAGTAAAGCGCCAAATAAAAAATAAACTTTTAAAATCAATATAATAAGGTTGGCGCATGGGGCGAGACAAGAATGAACAGGACTTACCTCTCACATTGATTCATTTGCTCCATTTGGCGAGCCTCTATAAAGACAAGGTGCTGAATGAGCAGGGCAAAGATTTTAATGTCACGGCCGCTCAACTCAAGGTTCTGGCATCCCTTTACAAAGGTGTGTGCGATACGCCGATAGGGCTGGCGGAAACGCTCGACATGGATACGGGCGGCGTAGCCAGAATGCTCGCGAGGCTGGTCGCTAAAGGATTGGTTGCACGTAAGGTTGATTCCAGCGACCGACGCAGAGCGAAATTATGGTTGACGCCTGAAGGAATAACGGTTTGTCAGCAAATAATTGATAACAAACAGACGCCAGGTATTAACGAGCGGCTAACGCAACAACTGACGCCAAACGAAGTCAGCCAATTGAAATCGTTGCTTACCAGGTTGCTTCCTGCTGACTATCTGGCTTCCCGAATGAAAAATCGCAAGGGGAATAGTTAGGATGAAGAGCGAAGATGGCGAAGACGCCCAAGAGAGCGATATCGGCAAAGATATCGCGCAGAAAAAGAAAAGGAAAACAGGTTTATTGCTGCTGGTTGCCCTCATTATTCTTTCCGGCATCGCCTATTATTTTTATTATCAGTTGTATGCCAAATATTACGAAACGACGGATAACGCTTATGTGAATGGCAATCTTGTTATCCTGTCGCCGCAAGTGGCGGGTACGGTCTCTGAAATTTATGCCGACGACGGCGATTTCGCCAAAAAAGGCGAGACGATCGTCAGACTCGACGGCAGTGAAACCCTGATTCAACGCGAAAGCGCCGAAGCCAACCTTGCCAGTGTCGTGCGGCAGGTAAGGGGATTATACAGTACCAGCGATAATTACAAAGCTCAGGCGGAGGCTAAGGAAGTTGCCTATAAACAAGCGTTGAATGATTATAACCGACGGAAAAACCTGCTGAATTCCGGCGCCATATCGAGAGAGGATCTGGCCCACTATCAGGAAACGCTGGAAACCCGCCGCAAAGAATTGGATTCCGCTCGCGAAGCGCTTAAAACGAATCTTGCGATGACGGATGGCACCATCATGGCGCAGCATCCGGAAATAAAGAGCGCCATCGCCAATTTCAAACAAAAGTATCTGGATCATGCCCGCACTGTCCTTGTCGCGCCGGTCAGCGGCTATATCGCCAAACGAGGAGTACAACTGGGCAGCCGGGTCGACGCCGGCGGCAATCTGCTTTCCATTGTGCCGTTAAATGCCGTCTGGGTTGACGCCAATTTCAAGGAGAACCAGATGTCGCATATGAAAATCGGCCAGAAAGTGACTCTGACGTCGGACCTTTACGGCGACGATGTGAAATACCGCGGCACGATTGAGAGCCTTGGCATCGGCACCGGTTCCGCATTCGCATTATTACCGGCGCAAAACGCCAGCGGAAACTGGATAAAAATAGTGCAGCGCTTGCCTGTTAAAATAAAGCTCGAACCGCAATATCTGGACTCTCATCCTTTAAGAGTGGGATTATCCATGGAGGCCACGGTTGATCTGCATGAGGAAAGCGGATCTTTATTACCGACGGCCGTCAATGAAGCGCCGCGCTACACGACCGATGTTTATGATAACGCGCTGAAAGAAGCGGACCAAATAGTCGATGGCATTTTACATGCCAACGGGATTTCCCTGCCGAATAGTCAACAATGATTAAAGGCCGGCATAAGGATTAATTATGCCGGATAAGCGCTTTTGATTAAAAACGGCGACTTCCACAGCAAGAAATAAAATCGGGAAAGCTGAATCGCTTTATGCGTTTATACCCTGAGCCATTCGCTAGCGAGTTCATATTCATTATCGGACAGATAAGAGAGAAGGTTTGATATGGCCGATTCGACTTATACGCCCCCCAGTCTTTTTCTTGCCACCCTGGCCTTATCGCTGGCGACATTTATGCAGGTGCTTGATTCCACGATCGCGAATGTCGCCTTGCCGACCATCGCCGGGAATCTGGGCGTCAGCTCTGAACAGGGAACATGGGTCATCACGTCCTTTGCCGTATGTAATGCTATCGCGCTTCCGATCACCGGCTGGCTTACCCGGATATTCGGCGAGCTCCGGCTTTTTATTATATCCGTGGCCTTGTTTACCTTAACGTCTTTTCTTTGTGGTTTCGCGCATTCCATGACGGAATTAGTGATTTTCCGGGCATTACAGGGATTCTTTGCCGGACCGTTATTTCCCATGTGTCAGACATTGCTGCTGGTTATTTTTCCGCAGGCCAAGCGCAGTATGGCATTATCCATTCTCGCCATGGTAACGGTCGTTGCGCCGATAGTCGGCCCTATTACCGGGGGATGGTTGACCGACAGTTATTCATGGCCGTGGATATTTTACATTAATGTCCCTATCGGTATATTCGCCACTATTGTTGTCTGGCGCCAGCTAAAAGGACGCGTCGAAAAAACGAGTAAGGTGCCTGTTGATTATATCGGTATTGCGTTTCTGGTGATTGGCGTCGGCTGCTTGCAAATCGTTCTGGATAAGGGGAACGATGCGGACTGGTTCGAGTCACCGTTTATCGTGACCTTTTCAATTATTTCCGCCATCGCCATCGTCGCCTTTTTGATCTGGGAATGGACGGACAATAATCCGATCGTTAATTTAAGGTTATTCGCCGACCGTAATTTTACCTTTGGAACCGTCTCTCTGGTGCTGAGTTTTTCTGGGTTCTTCGCGATAAATTTACTTTTACCGCAATGGCTTCAAACCCAGATGGGGTATACCGCCATTTGGGCCGGTCTCGCCGCCGCGCCGATGGGAATACTCCCCCTCGTTCTTTCTCCGCTTATTGGAAAGTATGCCAACAAGGTCGATCTGCGTTGGTTGTCTACGATCTCATTTTTAGTGATTGGCGCGTCATGTTTTATGCGCGCCAGGTTCAATACGGATGTGGATTATAGCCATATTGCGCAGGTGCAACTCTTTATGGGAATAGGCGTTGCGTTCCTGTTTATGCCGCTTACCACTATTCTACTGTCCAATTTAAAGGGCGCAGATATTGCCGAAGGATCCGGGCTGGCAACCTTTTTGCGAGTGCTGGGCGGCAGTTTCGCCTCATCGCTGACGACGTGGATCTGGAAACGGAATGAATCAATGCATCATGCCAATTTGTCGGAACATGTCACGCCCTATTCGCCAAACGCCATTGATTATTTTAATAAACTCGGCGGAGCGAGCCAGGAAAGCCTTGCCCGCATCGATTCCATCGTGGAAAAACAGGCCTATATGTTGTCTACCATCGACTATTTCACCTTTTTGGGCGCGGCCTTTTTTCTGTTGGTCATCATTATCTGGCTGGCAAAGCCGCCGTTTATGTCTGAAGATCCGCACGCCTCAGTCCGGCAGGGCTAAATCGCCGGTTAAGACATTGGGAAGGGCGGCCAGCACGGAAGAGGGGACCAGCAGCTTCACCTCGCGGGTTCCGCCGCCCATGATGAGCACGGGTTGACGTAACACCTGATTATCAATCAGCAGCGGCCAGTCGGCGGGCAGGCCGAAAACCGTAATCCCGCCGGGAACCATGCCGGTCAGCTCGGTGGATTTCTCCGTGCGGGCAAAGGAAATACGTTGCGCCGCCAGCAATTGCTTTATCGCGCCGTTGATGTCCAGACGTTGTGCGCCCGTGGAGACCGCGGCGGCGTAGGCTTCCAGGCCGTTCTTTTTAAATTTCAGTATCAGCGTGTTGGCGCAGGATGCCGGCGGATACCCGTAGCGCTCGCAGAAAACGCGCGTATCGGAGGCCTCGCTGTCGACGATAAAAGCCTGAAGCGATAAAGGCGTGATCTGTTGCAGCACATGGGCGGGGATCCTATCTTGCAACCGTTGGGGATCGATGATTGCTTCCTGATGAGCCGGCGTGAATGGACTTATCGCCGGGCGGTTGTTTTGCGTCATTAATTGCACCTTTCTGCGTCGGTTAATCGTGTTCTGCTTGTCGCGCGCGGTCCGGCGGGGACGAGGCGGTCATGTTTTTGCCATATAAAAATTGCGAAATGTGTTTTTCCAGCGTCGGCGTTTCGGTCAGAAACCCGTCATGTCCGTAGAGCGAGTCAATTTCAGCAAACTGCGCACCCTTTATATGTTGCGCCAGGTATCGTTGTTCTCGGATGGGGAAGAGAATGTCCGACCCGATCCCGATAATCAGGGTTTTTGCCGCGATGTTTCTCAGCACGCGCTGCGGATTGCTTCGCTTTCTGCCGATATTGTGGGTGTCCAGGGCATAAAGCAGGCACCAGTAACAATAGGCGTCGAATCGCCGGATAAATTTTTCGCCCTGATGACGTTGGTAGCTCGCGGCCGGAAAACTATCCAGCTTATGCCGATCGTGGCTCCGCTGGGTATGAAGGTAGGTGTCGAAACAGCGATAGGATAACAGGGCGATACTTCTGGCGGCCTGCAAGCCGGCCATCCCGCCGTTAGGATCGATGCCGTCAAAGGTTTTATCGGCCAGCAGGGCCAGCCGCTGGCTTTCATTGAAGGCGATCGCCCAGGGCGAGCTGACGGCATTGGCGGATAACAGCACCATTTGCCGTATCCGCCGGGGCTCGCTGATGGCCCATTCCAGCGCCTGCTGCCCGCCCATGGAGCCGCCGATAAGTAAAAAAATGCAGTCTATGCTCAGATAATCGGCGAGCAGACTGTGGGCGAAGACCATATCCCGGATAGTTATGGGTGGAAAATCATGCAGATAAGGTCTGCTGGTCGACGGGTTAAGACTTTGCGGGCTGGTTGAACCATAGGGCGAACCGGGTACATTGGCGCAGATGATGAACCAGCGCTCGGGATCAAAACATTTGCCGGGGCCGACCAGTCCGGGCCACCAGGCGGTCACATCCGAACTTCCCGTCAGCGCATGACAAACCCATATCACATTCGAGCGGTCGGCATTCAGCGTTCCGCTGGTGTGAAAAACGATATCAATCCCCTGAAGAAACGAACCGTTCTCCAGCGGAAAGGGGGAAGCTGAATGAAAGTGATGGCGCGTCATCATAGGCTTGTCAGGTTATTTACTGGCGTTGAACGCCTGTTCGATATCCGACTTCAGATCGTCAATATGCTCAATCCCGACCGAAAACCGCAGTCCGGCGGGCGTCACCCCGGCGGCGATTTGCTGCTCATCGCTCAACTGCTGATGCGTGGTGGCCGAGGGCTGGATAATCAAGGTCTTCGCGTCGCCGACATTCGCCAGATGGGTAATCAGCCGTAGGCCGTCGATAAAACGGCTGGCGCGCGCCTTACCGCCTTTGACTTCCACGGACAGTATGCTGCCGAATCCATTTTTCAGGTATTTATGGGCAATATCGTATGCCGGGCTGGCGGGCAACCCCGGATAGTTCACGCTTTCCACTTCCGGATGTTGTTCCAGCCAGCGGGCCAGTTCCAACGCGTTACTCACATGGCGTTCGACGCGCAGCGAGAGCGTTTCCAGCCCTTGCAACAGCAGGAAGGCGTTAAAAGGCGACAGCGACGGGCCGAAATCACGCAGCCCTTCGACTCTGGCGCGGATAATAAACTGAATGTTGCCCAACTCGCTGCCGGGGCCGAAAGCCTCGTTATACACCAGACCGTGATAGGCTTCCGACGGCGTCGAGAATTGCGGGAATTTGCCGTTGCCCCACGGATAGTTGCCGCCATCCACGATCACGCCGCCGATGCTGTTGCCATGCCCGCCGATCCATTTGGTGGCGGACTCCACCACTACATGCGCGCCATGCTCAAGGGGACGAAACAGGTAGCCGCCGGCGGCAAAGGTATTGTCCACCACCAGCGGCAGGTTATATTTTTGCGCCAGCTCGGCGAACTGGTCGAAATCAGGGAAACTCAGACGCGGATTGCCGATGGTTTCAAGATAGATCGCTTTAGTGTTTTCATCGATCAGGCTTTCAAAGCTTTTCGCATTGTCATCCGCGGCGATACGCGCTTCCACGCCCAGGCGCTTAAACGAGAGATTGAACTGCGTCCAGGTGCCGCCGTACAAAGAAGGGGAGGAGATGAAATTGTCGCCGGCCTGCAAGATATTGTTCAGCGCGATAAATTGCGCGGCCTGACCGGATGCCACCGCCAATGCGGCGACGCCGCCTTCCAGCGCGGCGATACGCTTTTCGAACACATCGGTGGTGGGATTTTGGATTCGGGTATAGATATTGCCGAATTCACGCAATGCAAACCGATCGGCGCCCTGCTGGGCATTCTCGAAAGCGTAAGAGGTGGTCTGATAAATAGGCACCGCCCGCGCGCCGGTCGTGGGATCCGGCTCCTGGCCGGCATGAAGTTGCAAGGTCTCGAATTTCAGGGATGCCATAAAATTTTCTCAATAGAAGTGAGAGAATGAGAGCATCAGGTAAACATAGCCGGGATTATTTGTTAACTGACTAAAAGGGATATTGATTGTTACTTTCGTTCTATGCTTTTTTAACGCGCGCACGTCATTATTATTCCTCTCTATTTCTATTTCCGCTCAGGCGTGCTAATAGCGATATTACGCAGGGCAAGATCGCGAACATAAATTACCCATTCGGTTATCAATGCGTTGATATTGCGTTCAAATACGATCTGATACCCGCTTTTAGGGCGCATTCCCGCCATCTCCCCGTCATCTCCGCCAATAACCCTGTCGTCTCCGCCAATAACCTCGTCATCCCCGCCAATAACCTCGTCATCCCCGCCAATAACCTTGTCATCTTCGCCAATAACCCATCGTCTCCGCCAATAACCCCATCATCTCCGCCAATAACCTCGTCATCCCCGCGGCAGTAGGCGGGGATCGCTTACTGAAACCGTAGACCGTCATTGACTGATTCCCGCCGGGAATGACAAAAAATCAACACTCGTGCGGTCGCCCTGCGATATTACGCCGGCTTGACCAAATCTTGATGGTTTCTTCATTATTCCTTGTTAAATTCAGTTTTTAATAAGCGCTAAAGACGTTGGCTATTATTATGCATGATTGGATGCGCCGAATAATATGATTCGAATATGAATTTAATAGCCAGTTTTTTTGATTGATTGGCTTTATCTCATTATCTACGCATCATATTTAATATCACAAGGTTTTTATCGTGTCTCAAATAGTGGCTCCTCTGCAAAAAAATAGCATCGCTAACGGTCGGCAATTAATGATGTCATTAATTAATGGCGAATTCATACCGGGAAAACCATGGAAAAAAAGTCTTTTCCGCCTGAAATTTCTATGCCGTTCGTTATTTTGTTGGCGTATCACCACCGGTCTTGCAGATACGTTGGCCTCCAATTTTCTGATGGAACAGATCCTCCAGGCGCAACCCAACTTGCCCTGTAAGTTACATCGTCCCTACCTGACGGCGAAAATGAGTAAACTTGAAGGCTTATTTGCGTTACGCGATCACTACGCCCTGATAGCGCAACGCATGCCTTTGAATTTGCTGGTGGCATGTTTAAATGAAGATCCTGTGGTGGTTGCAAAAGCGTTAGATAAACAGGGTAATGAGGTGATGCTGAAAATATCCTCCATCGATCACCTGAATAAAGAGGGGGAAGTCACTTTATCAGCCTGTGACGCCAACGGCGTCGTTTTAGCGAAAATTACCTTTACCCTGATGAATTATTGCCAACAGCCCACGATATTCATCGGTGGTTTGCAGGGCGCGGATAAACATGTTCCTCATGCTGAAATTCATCAGGCGACCAAAGCATGCTATGGACTCTTTCCCAAACGACTGGCGCTCGAGGGAATTTGTTCATTAGGGCATTATCTTGGCATTAACCAAATTATCGCCGTGGATAATGCCGGCCATATTTATCAGAACTGGCGTTATCACCATAAGAAGAAAGACGAGCTTCACGCCGACTATGATCAATTCTGGTTATCTATCGGCGGTCGACAAATGACTTGCGGCTATTTTCAACTGCCGCTGCGCATTGCGCGCAAGCCGATTGAAAGCATCGCCAGCAAGAAGCGCGCTGAGTACCGTCGGCGTTATCAGTTGCTTGATGAACTGGATTGCGCGATGTCCGAATGTTTCTCCGGCGAGGAACGTCAATCTTCACACTCGCCTGACGACGCAGGGGATTGGCCGTAGGGCGACTGATTTGTCGCATCGCGCGGGCTGTTAATGTTGTTGTGTTATTTCCATTTTGTTAATTGTTATTTCAGTTATGTGATATAAAAAGACGTAATTTGTATAAACATTGATTGAAAAGCCATTGAACAGGGCTGATTCCGCCACCTACAATCGTCGCCTGATGAAATTGATTAGCAGGGAAATTATTAGGTGGAGATCTCACGTAGGTCATTTGTATTGAGCGCGGGGGCGGCCACGCTCTGCTCGGCGCTGGGCGGCTGGTCGACAAGCGTTTTCGCCCAGACGGCGACGCCGGTAAAAGGCGGCACCATCCGCGTGTTCCTCAACCAGCCCACCGTGCTGGTCAGCGCGGTCAGTTCGGCCGGGCAGACCGCGCTGATTTCACCCAAAATCTTCGACGGTCTGGTGGAATACGACCAGTATATGGCGCCGCATCCGCGTATGGCGACATCGGTCGCCATGTCGGAGGATGCCAAAACCCTGACCATCGTGCTGCGCGAGGGATTAAAGTGGCATGACGGGCAGCCCATCACCTCGGCCGACGTGGCGTTTTCCGCGCTGGAGGTGTGGAAGAAATTCCATTCGCGCGGACGTTCCACCTATGCGGCCCTTGAACGCGTCGATACGCCGGACGCGCTTACCAGCGTATTCCATTTCTCCCGACCCTCGGCTTTCGTGATGAATGCGCTCTTCGCCGCCGAGGCGCAGGTGGTACCCAGCCATATCTATCAAGGCACCGATATTCTGAAGAATCCGGCCAATACGGCGCCGGTCGGCTCCGGCCCGTATCGTTTCGTCGAATGGAAACAGGGCGAATATATCCTGCTGGAAAAGAACCCCGACTATTGGGCCAAGGATGAACCCTATGCCGATCAGATCGTCGCGTTGCTGGTGCAGGACAGCTCGGCCCGCGCCGTCGCTTTTGAAGCGCAGGAAGTCGATGCCGCCGGCGGCATTCCGGTGTCGATGGCCGATGCGCGCCGGCTGGCGGCGCTGCCCTATATCGAGATACCGGAAACCGGTTATGAAGCCTTCGGCAACAATAATTTCGTCGAGGTAAATCTGCGCCGCCCCTATCTTCAGGACGTGCGGGTGCGTCGGGCGCTGCTCCATGCGCTCGATCGGGATTTCATGCTGAAGAACGTCTATTTCGGCTTCGGCACGGCGGCGACCGGGCCGGTGCCGGCGACGATGAAAACCTTCTACACCGCGGACGTACCGACCTACGGTTTCGACCCGCAGCAGGCCAAAGCGCTGCTGGACGAGGCCGGATTCAAGCCCGACTCGCGGGGCAAACGCCTGAGTCTAACCATCGACCCCCTGCCGAGCGGCGATCTTTATTCTGCGGCGGCGGCCTATATGAAGCAGGCTTTCGCCGTGATCGGGGTGGAGCTGAACATCCGTTCGGGCGATATCGCCACCTATTACCGCCGCATTTATAGCGATTACGACTTCGACCTGACGTTTGCCGGCGCTTCGGCGCTGACGGACCCGACTATCGGCGTGCAGCGCTTTTTCTGGTCGAAAAACATCATCCCCGGCGTGCCGTTCTCGAATGGTTCCGGCTATGCCAATGCGGAAATGGACGCCATTCTGGAAGCGGCGGCGGCGGAGCCGAACCCGCAGAAGCGAGTGGCGCTGTTCCATCGCTTTCAGGCGCTGGCGGCGACCGATTTGCCGATCCTGCCGATTGCCGACGTTCCTTATTTCGCGGTCAAGAACAAGCGGCTGAAGAATACCGAGAACAGTCCGTTCGGCTTCGGCGGCAGCTTCTCGACCGCCTATATCGATGGTTGAGCAGGCGGGTATTCAACCGATGCAGGTGCGCTATGCCTGAATATCTCATTTTCCTCGTGCGGCGGGTATGCCAGGCGATACTGATCGTGGTCGGCATCGTGGTGGTCAATTTCGTGGTGCTGAATCTGGCGCCCGGCGATATGGCCGACGTGATGGCCGGACTCGACGGCGGCGGCGACGCCGGGTTCGCCGATCAACTGCGCAGGCAATATGGTCTCGACCAGCCGCTGTTGATGCAGTTCGTCAGCTATGTGCGAAATCTGCTGACGTTCGATCTCGGTTACTCCTTCACCCGGCATATGCCGGTGCTGGATGCCGTCATGGAACGCCTGCCGGCGACCCTGCTGCTGATGGGCGTGGCGATCGGCATCGCCTTCGTGGTCGGCGCGCTGTTGGGCATGATCGCCGGCAGCCATGCAGGCAAACCGCTTGATACGGTGATCTCGCTGCTGGCGTTGTTGGGCTATGCGACGCCGCTGTTCTGGCTCGGATTGTTGCTGATCCTGCTGTTTACCATCCATCTGGGCTGGCTGCCTTCCGGCGGCATGAAAACCATCGGGATGCGCGGCGATATTTATGCGCAATGGCTGGATGTGGCGAAGCATCTGATTTTGCCGGCGCTAACGCTGTCGGTGTTCTACCTGGCGATTTTCGCCCGGCTGATGCGCTCCTCGGTGATTGAGGCGATAGGGCAGGACTATGTGCGCACCGCGCGCTCAAAGGGCATGAGCGAAATCGGCGTCTTTCTCAATCATGTCGGCGCGAATGCGATATTGCCGGTGCTGACCATGCTCGGTCTCCAGATCGGCGGCATGCTGGGGGGATCGGTGGTGGTCGAAACGATTTTCAGTTGGCCGGGGCTTGGGCGTCTGACCTATGATGCGATTTTTTCCCGCGACCTGACGCTGTTGCTCGGCATTCTGTTCCTCTCGTCGGTCTGCGTGGTCATGACCAATCTTGTCGTCGATCTGCTGTATAACTGGATCGACCCGCGTATAGGGCTGAAATAATGACGACGGCAAGCGAAATCGCCCCAACCGGATGGCGCTCGCGTCTGTCGCGCTGGCGTTTCGTCACGCTATCGGGCGCGGCGATCCTGCTGCTGATCACGCTGGCGGCGCTGAGCGCCGGGCTGATCTGGCCCGCAGGGCCATGGGTGCAGGTGGCGGAGCCGCTGATTCCGCCTTTCGTGCGCGCGGACTTGCCGCTCGGCACCGACGGACTTGGCCGCAACGTGGCGGCGATGCTGGTGTATGGCGCGCGCGTATCGCTGCTGATCGGCATCGCGTCGACGGCGGCGGCAACGCTGCTGGGCATTTTGATCGGCGCCGTGGCCGGTTACGTGCGCGGCGTGGTCGATGACCTGTTAATGCGCTTTACCGAGATTTTTCAGACCATCCCGAGCTTCATGTTCGTCATCGTGCTGATGGTGATCTTCACCCCCACCGTCTACACCATCACCCTGGCCATCGCCATCGTGTCATGGCCGCCGGCGGCACGGCTGGTGCGCGGCGAATTCATGACCCTCTCTAAGCGCGAATTCGTGCAGTCCTGCCGCCTGATCGGCATGCATCCGGCGCGTATCATCTTTACGGAAATTCTGCCTAACTGCCTCTCTTCCGTGGTGGTGATCGCCTCGGTCATGGTGGCTTCCGCGGTGTTGATCGAGGCCGGTTTGTCGTTCCTCGGCCTGGGCGATCCGAATATTGTCTCATGGGGCGGCATGGTGGCGCAGGGCAAGCCGATGATCCGCTCCGCGGCCTATCTCTCCATTGTCCCCGGTCTCGCGATCTTTGTGCTGGTGCTGTGCATCAACATCGTAGGCGAGGGACTGAACGACAGATTAAATCCCAGGCTGCGCCGCCGTTGAACGGCGCGCCGACCTGTTACGTTAAAGGACTTAGCATGATGAACACCGCCCTGCAAGATCTGGAGCAGCGCCTCGCATGGGAGCGTGAAACCCTCTCTTATCCGGATCGGGTTTGGCCGCGCGCGCGCACGGATGAAAGCGGCGAGCCGGTTCTCGATGTTTTGCTGATCGGCGCGGGTCTGGCCGGGATCGCCATCGCCATCCGGCTGCTGCGGATGGGCATCGCCAATTTCCGTCTTTATGATGAAAATCCCGCCGGACGGGAAGGCCCCTGGGTGACCTATGCGCGCATGGTGTCGCTGCGCACCGACAAGCGCCTGCATGGCCCTGACGGCGGCTTCCCCTCGGCTACCTTCCGCGCCTGGTATGAGGCGCAGTTCGGCGCCGAAGACTATGCGCGGCTCTCCCTGATCCCGAAGGAACAGTGGATGGATTATCTCGTCTGGCTGCGCAAAGCTTTTGCCCTGCCGATCGTCAACGACACCAGGATACTGAGTCTGACGCCGCACCCTCACGGCTTGCGGGTTGAGCTTGACGGTCCGCAGGGGCGGCGCGTCGTCGTGGCGCGCAAGGTGGTCGCGGCTACCGGTCTGGCGGGCGCGGGCGGCGGGCGCGTGCCTTTCGATATGTCGGGCATTGACCCCGCGCGCTGGAAGCACAGTCGCGATGTTTTCGACTTTGCGCCGCTGCGCGGCAAGCGCGTGGCGGTGATCGGCGGTTCCGCTTCCGCGCTCGACAATGCGGCGGCGGCGCTGGACGCGGGCGCCGCGCAGGTCGACCAGTTTATCCGCCGCCGGCAGCATCCCGAACGCAACGTGCTGCGCTATCTGGAGTTCGCCGGTATGTTCCGCAGTTTTATCTTGATGCCGGACGACCTGCGGCTCGAGATCGCCCGCACGTCGATGGAAAATGCGGTGCCGCCTCCGCTCTGGTCGATCGAACGCTGCCAGGCCTATGAAAACTTCGCGCTGCGCATGGGGCTGGGATGGCGCTCCCTGCGGCAGGAAGGCGACGAAATCGTGATTGCCCTGACGGATGGGCGTGAACAGCGGGCGGACTTTATTATTTTCGGCACCGGATTCGAGGTTGATCTGAGCAAGGTCGATTACCTTCAGGAACTCGCCGCCGATATTCTGCGCTGGCGCGATGCGGCGAAATTGGGCGATGACGCCATCGACCAGAGCATCGGCCGTCATCCCTATATCGGTCCTTATTTCGAATGTCGAGGCCGTTCGCCGGCGTCAGACAAGATCTTGTCGAATCTGATCATCGCCAATCCGGCGGCGGTGGTCAGCGCCGGGCCGAGCGCCGTCGGGATAAACGGCTGCCCGTTCTCCAGCGCCCGCATTGTCGAGGGCATCGTCCAATCGCTCTATCTGGAGGATGCTGCCTGGTTCGTTGAGGGGCTGGCGGATTTCGAGCATTCGGAGTTTACCGGTCTCTCTAATCAGGGGGAGATCGCTGCAAAATGAGCCGTCTCGACGCGTTATCCGACCCGACTTCCGCGCCGCTGCTGAAGATTTCCGATCTCACCATTACGTTGCCCGCCAGCGGCGATCGGGTATTGGCGTTGCACAATGTCTCCCTTAGCGTGGCGCGCAACGAGATTGTCTGCGTGGTCGGCGAAAGCGGTTCAGGAAAATCCATCACCGCCAGCGCCATCGTGGGGCTGTTGCCGCCCGGCGTCCGTGTCGAGTCCGGGCGCATCGAGCTGGAAGGCGTCGATCTGCTGGGCCTGCGCCGCAATGAAATGCGCAAGATCCGCGGTCCGCGCATCGGCATGATCTTTCAGGAACCGATGACCGCGCTCAATCCGCTCAAACGCATCGGGGCGCAGATCGGCGAAATGTTCCGCCTGCATCGCCGGATGTCGCGCGCCGCCAGACGCGAGGCGGTCATCAGTCTGTTGCAGGACGTCCATATCGCCGAGCCGGAGCAGGCCTATATGGCTTATCCGCACCAGCTTTCCGGTGGGCAGCGACAGCGCGCGATGATCGCGATGGCGATGGCGCTCGAACCGGATCTGCTGATTGCCGACGAACCCACCACGGCGCTGGATGTGACCACTCAGGCGCAGATCCTCAGGTTGATTCGCGAATTGCAGCAGCGCACCGGCACCGGGGTGCTGTTTATCACCCATGATTTCGGCGTGGTGTCCGATATCGCCGACCGGGTGGTGGTGCTGAAACAGGGGCATATTGTCGAGCAGGGGAGCGCGGATCGCGTGCTGGGCGCGCCGGAACATCCCTATACCCGCGCGCTGATGGACGCGGTGCCGGATATGGCGCCGCCGCCTCGCCGCGCCGTCGTCAAGGCGCAACCGCTGATTGAGGTGCGGGATCTCAGGAAGACTTTCGGCAGCGCGGGGCTGTTCGGCCGCGGGCGGGTGGTGCAGGCGCTGCGGGGCATCAGCTTTTCGCTGGCCGCCGGACGTTCGCTGGGCATCGTCGGCGAAAGCGGATCCGGCAAATCGACGCTGGCGCGCACGCTGGTGCGTTTGCTCGACCCCGATAGCGGTCAGGTGCGGCTGGGCGAACTCGATTATACCGCCTTGTCGCGCGCCGAGCTGCGGCGGCATGCCGGCGAGATTCAAATGGTTTTTCAGGATCCTTACGCTTCGCTCAATCCGCGTCGCACCGTGGGCGATCTTATCGCGCAACCGCTGACCGTGCGCGGTACGCCGCGCGCCGAGGCGCTGGCGAGGGTGGCCGATCTGCTGCAACGGGTCGGCCTTGACGCGAAGGCGACCGACCGTTTCCCCCACGAGTTTTCCGGCGGACAGCGCCAGCGCATCGGCATTGCGCGCGCGCTGGCGCTGCATCCGAAAATTTTGGTGGCGGATGAGGCGGTGTCGGCGCTCGACGTGTCGATACAGGCGCAGGTTTTGCAATTGCTGATCAGCTTGCGCGACGAGCTGGGACTGGCGATGGTGTTCATTACCCACGATCTGCGGGTGACGGCGCAGGTTTGCGATGAGATCGCGGTCATGCAGCACGGCGAGATTGTCGAGTATGGGCCGACCGCTGAGATATTCGCTAATCCGCAACACGCCTATACCCGGCTGCTGCTGTCGTCCGCGCCGGGAGGCGGACGGCTTTATCGGACGGCGGCCGGTTCTCTCTTTCCCCCTTCAACCGAGGAACAGTGACATGAGTGGAAAACAGCAGGGCCGGGTGGCTATCGTCACCGGCGGCAACCGGGGGATCGGCGAAGCGATTGCGCGCCGGCTGTCTGCGGAAGGGGCGATCGTGGCGATCACCCATCATCGCGACGAAAGCGCGCAACAGGCGGCGGCGCTGGCGCAGGAGCTGGGCGCGGCCGAGGGGCGGGCGCTGGCGTTACAGCTTGACGCTTTCGATCCCCATGCGGTGGTCGCCGTTATCGACCAGGTGGCGGCAACCTTCGGCCGCCTCGATATCCTGATCAGCAATGCCGCGCTCGGTAATAATGCGCTGGCGGCGGACGTGACGCTGGATGAACTGGAGCAAGCCATCGCCGTCAATATTCGCGCCCCCTTTGTCGGCGCGCAGGCGGCCGCGCGTCACATGAAAGAGGGCGGCCGCATCATTTCCATCGGCACAACCAATGCGGTGCGCGTGCCGCGTCAAAGCCGCGCCGCCTACGCCACCACCAAATCCGCGCTGGTGGGGATGACCAAGGCGATGGCCCATGATTATGCCGAACAGGGCATCACGGTAAACCTGATCAATCCCGGCCCGACCAAGACCGGCATGATCGGCGCCTATGATTCGCCGCGCGTCCAGCAGATGCTGACCTTCTGCGCAATCAAGAAACTGGCTATGCCGGAAGACATTGCCGGGCTGGTCGAGTTCGTCGCCCGTGAAGAAGCGTGGTTCATTACCGGCGCGGTGATGGCGGTCGACGGCGGTTATACGGCCTGAAGCCGGCGAGCGGATAGCCGCACGCCATTTAAAAAAACGGCATCATCAATCCTTGAGGCGGGGTTCTAAGCTTTTCTACTATGCGTATTTCCCTCTTGTCGCTCATTTGTTAATGATGTGTTTCTTTCGGGTTTCATCATATTGGGAGACAGCATGGAGATATACTGGTATCTCACGGCGCCGGACGGCCCGCGGCCCTGGACCGCCTCGGGCAGTCGTCAGGTCGACTACGCCTACTTTCAGCAGATCGCCCGCGCCGTCGATCATCTGGGCTTTACCGGCGCGCTGCTCGCCACCGGCGCTCACGACCCCTGGATTCTGGGCGCATCGCTGATCCCCTACACGGAACGGATGAAGTTTCTTATCGCCATTCAGCCAGGCTTAATTTCACCGACGCTGCTGGCCAAGATGGCCGTCACGTTCAACCAGTTTTCCAAAGGGCGGGTGCTGCTCAATGTGGTGAGCGGGGATAAAAATACGCTCGGCGCTTACGGATTGCACCTTGACCACGACGAACGCTACGCGCTGAGCGACGAATTTTTGCAGGTGCTGCGTCCGCTGCTGGCCGAGGAAACCGTCACCTTCGAGGGGCGGCATCTGCATATCGATAACGCCCGGCTGGCCTTGAGCAACGGCGGCTATACGCCGCCGCAGCTGTGGTTCGGCGGATCGTCGGAAGCGGCGCAGGAAGTCGCGGCGAAGCACATCGATACCTATCTGTCATGGGGCGAAACGCCGCCGCAGGCGGCGGAGAAAATCGCCCAGGTTAAGGCGCGCGCTGAAAAACACGGGCGTCGCTTGCGGTTCGGCATTCGCCTTTACGTCATCGTGCGCGAAACCGATGAACTGGCGTGGCAGGCCGTCGACGCGCTCTACGCCAGCATGGACGACGAGGCTATCGAGGCGCGGCAACAGCTCGCCAGCGGCTCCGACTCTATCGGCCAGTCGCGGATGAGCGCATTGCACAATAACCGAAAACCCGCCGACCCGCGCGAGCTGGAGATTTATAGCGGCCTGTGGGCCGGCATCGGTCTGGTGCGGCCGGGGCCGGGTACCGCCATCGTCGGTAGCCCGGCAACCGTCGAACGTACGCTGCGCGCCTATCAGGAGGCGGGCGTCGAGGTGTTTATTCTTTCGGGGTTTCCCCTGCTGGAAGAAGCCTATCGTTTCAGCGAACTGGTGTTGCCGCGTCTGGCGCTTGCGCCGGCAGCGGATAACGCCGATAACATTTTTACCTGGGGCAACCTGTGGGATCGTCCGGTCGGGGGTAAGGCAGAATGAAAATACGTCTTGGCAGCCATCCTAATAACTTGTCGCTGTTTATCCTGCGTCACCGCGCCGCGATCGAACCGCTGGCGGCGGCGCGCGGCTGGCAGGTGGAGTGGCTGGATTATCAGGAGGGCGCGCGCAGCGGCGAGTGGCTGGCGGCAAACCGCGTCGATGTGGTCGGCACGGGGTCGACTCCGCCCATCACCGCGCAGACGACGGGGCTGGCGGTGGCCTATCTCGCCGGTTCGCCGCCGCGCGACGCCAGTTGCGCGCTACTGGCGCGCGCCGGGCAGGATCTGACCTCGCTGCGCGGCAAGCGGCTGGCGGCGATGGTAGGGTCTTTTACCGATCATTTCCTTGCCCGCCTGCTGCATAAGCAGGGTTTACAGCGCGATGACGTTCAGTTGCTGGATATTCAGGGACAGCCCGCGCTGGACGCGCTGCTCGGCGGTGAAATCGACGGCTGGCTGGCGATTGATCCCTGGCTTACCCGCGCCCGCGCCGCGCCGGATATCGTGACGCTGGCGTCGGTGGGGGACGAGATCGTCAATCGCTCGCTGTTCTGGACGCGTCAGGCGTGGCTGGAACTTCATCCCGACGTCGCCGCCTGGGTGGTGCAAATACTGGAGGAAAACGATCGCTGGATTGTGCAGAATATTGACCTCGCCGCGGATTTGCTGGCTCGGCACCTTAATCCCGCCATTCATGCGACGGAGTGGCGACAGAGTCTGGCGGCGCGTCCGTGGGGGATTACGCCTGCCGACGACGCGCTAATCGCCGAACAGCAGCGGCAGGCGGACGACCTTTTTGCGGTGGGTTTCATTCCCGCCGCCTTAACGCTTTCACATCGGAGAACAGCATGATATCCCGGATGACTCGCATCGCGCTTGGCGCGTTGCTGCTTTGCGCCGGCGCGGCCCACGCCGCCGAAACCATCACGTTACGCATCGGTTTTCTGCACGGCCCCACCGATCTGGCGCTGGCGAAGGAAAAAGGCACGTTGGAAAAAGCGCTGGCGGCCCATCAGGTCAAGGTGGTGTGGGCGGGGCCGTTCTCCGCCGCCGCGCCCGCTTATGAAGCGCTGAACGCCGGCTCGATCGACCTTACCACCGGCAGCTCCACGGCGTTCGTCACCGCCATCGCCGCCGGTTCGCCGCTGCGTTTCTTCGCGTATCAGGCGATGCCCGCCGACGGCGAAGGCATCGTGGTGCGCAATGCCAGCGATATCCGTTCGCTTCACGACCTGCGCGGTAAAAAAGTGGCGGTGAACAAAGGCGGCACCGGCGAATATCTGCTATCCCGCGCGTTAAGCAGCGCCGGCATTGCGGAAAACGAGGTGCAAAAATCCTATCTCAGCCCGTCGGACACGGGCAGCGCCTTTGTCGGCGGCCACGTTGACGCCTGGGCGGTCTGGGATCCCTTCCTGTCGCTGGCGCAGCAGAGCTACGACGCGCGGCTGTTGAGCAACGGCAAGGAAGTCGGTTCGGAAAACGCCGCCGGCTATTTCGTCAGCGAGACCTTCTATCGCGCCCATCCGCAGGTGCTGACGTGGATTTATGAGGTGTTGCAGCAGGAGAACGCCTGGGCCAAAGCGCATCCGCTGGAGGCGGGCAAAATCTGGGCGGCGCAAATGGGGCAGTTGGGCGAGGGGCTGGCGGAACAGCTCGGCCGCGTCAACACCGTGCCGGTCACGCCGGTGGATGACGACGCCATCGCCCATATCGAGCACATCGCCGACTGGTATCTGCAACAGGGACTGATCGCCAAACGCCCGGATATTCGTCAACACGTCGTCACCCTCGCGCCCTGAGGAGTTACGTCGGCCCGCTTGCAGGTAAATCAACGCGGGCCGCCGTGAGGAGGAGGACTACAGAGAGCCGATCTCCGCCTCCACCTCTTCAAGCGCCACAATCCGGCGTTCAGCGGCGGCCCGCGTTGCCGCCTCGGCCATGATCTGGGCGCGCAGACCGTCATACACGCCGGGAACCGCCATGGCTTTCGGCGTGCCGAAATCACGCACAAATTGGGCAAATGTCCGGATGGCGGCGGCATAGCTGGGCGCCATACGTATCATCGGATCTTTCGGCAATCCTTCCGTCAGCACCTTGTCATCAAAAATGCGCATTACGCTGCCTTCCGTGATACGCGAGGATTCCGCCAGCCCGGCGGTACCGAATACCTCGATTCGGTCATCATAGCCATACACGGCGCGACGCGCGTTATCGATCTGGCAAAGCGCGCCGCTGGCGGTGCGCAGGGTGACCATCGCGGTATCCACGTCGTTGGCTTCCAGAAATACCGGGTCGGCGATGACCGAACCGAATGCGGAAACCTCGGTTATCTCCTCTCCGGTTAGCCAGCGCGCCAGGTCAAAGAAATGGATCATCTTGTCGTAAAACAGGCCGCCGGATACCCGGAGATACGCCAGGGAAGGAACGGCGTTCGGGCCGCGGGATGTGATTTGCACGGTTTGTAACCGACCAAGCCGCCCCTGCGCGATGTCCGCCTGTATCGCGGCATGGTTACGATCGAAGCGACGGTTAAAACCGACCATCACCTGATGTTGTCCTTCACCCAGTTCACGCAATGTATTACCGGCTTCCGCCAGCGTGGACGCCAGCGGTTTTTCACAATAGACTTTTTTACCCGCCCGCACTGCCGCCAGCATGAGCGGACAATGGGTTTCCGTTGAGGATGCGATGATCACGGCATCAATATCATCGGCCGCAATAATGGCTTCCGCGTTCGGTAGCACGCGCGCGTTATGCTGCGCCGCGATGGCCGCCGCGCGCGTCGACAGCGGATCGGCCACGGCGACGATGCGGGCAAAAGGGTGGTTCTGCAAATGACGGGCATGCACCGAGGCGATGCGTCCGGCGCCGATAAGTCCGATGGAAATCAATGGGTACTCCTGTTGCTAAAATAATGATGGGCAATAGCGGTAAAGCGCGCATGAATGATTGAGCCGGCTTAGCCGACATCCATCGGCAGTTCGGGGTTATCAGCCCATTCCGATAGCGAGGCGTCGTACAGCGCGACATCCGGATGGCCCAGTAAGTTCAGCGCAAAGACCACTGCGCTGGCCGCTACGCCATGACCGCAATAGGCAATCACTTTTTTACTGTCCAGACCGAGGGCGGAGACGTTGGCGCGCAGTTGATCGCGCGGAAGAAAAGTGCCGCTATCCGTCGCGAACAGGCTGGCGGCGGGGAGGTTGCGACTGTCGGTAATCCGTCCGGCCCGGCCATAATTGTTGCCTTCCAGACCGGCAAACTGCGCCGGCAGCCGCGCGTTGAGAAGACAAATCCGCTCATCGCCGATAGCGGCCAGCACGTCATCCCGCCGAGCCACCAGTTGCGGACGCGCTTTCGCGGTGAACCGGCCCGCGTTCGGCCGTCGGCCAGATCCGCTTTCCAACGGCCGATTTTCGCGTTGCCACTTCCCAAACCCGCCATCCAACACGGCGGCGTTGTCAAAACCAAAAACGCGCAACAACCACCAGACGCGAGTCGCCCACCAGGGGTCGGCGCGGGAGTAAAGCACCACGCGTACGCCGGGACGAACGCCAAAGCGCGTCATCGCGGCGGCAAAGGCTTCCGGCGTGGGCAACATATATTTATAGCGATGCGTGTTATCGGATAAATCATTTTGTACATCAATGAATTGCGATCCGGGGATGTGGCTGGCCGCAAAATCTTTGCGCGCCGGTTCAGCGCGATATACCGACTTGGCATCCGGCAGCAAACGGGTGGTGCAGTCAAAAATCAGCACGTCGGGGTCGGTCAGTCGGGTGGACAACCATGCCGTACTGACCAGAGATTCAGGTTGGGAGAGCGTCATTATTTTATGTCCGATATGATCACAGTACTTTAGCCAGAAACGCCTGGGTGCGGGGATCCTGTGGATTATCAAAGAATTCCCGGGGGGTATTGCTTTCGACGATGCGCCCTTTGTCGGTGAAATAAATGCGATCGGCCACTTCGCGGGCAAAGCGCATTTCATGGGTCACCAGAATGCAGGTCATGCCGTCGCGGGCGACATCCTGAATGGTGGTCAACACCTCCTTGACCATTTCCGGATCAAGCGCCGCGGTGACTTCATCAAACATCATGACTTCAGGGTTCATGCACAGCGCCCGGGCAATCGCCACCCGCTGCTGCTGCCCGCCGGACAGTTCGCCCGGATAGGCGTCCGCCTTGGCTTCCAGATGGACTTTCGCCAGTAACCGGCGGGCTCTGGCTTCAACGTCCCGCGTCGGCTGTTTGAGCACCTGAATCGGCGCCATCATGATGTTTTCCAGTACGGTACGATGGGGAAACAGGTTATAGCTCTGGAAAACCATGCCGACTTTGCGCCGCAGCGTCAGCGCATCCAGTCTGGCATCGTTGACCTCGGTATCGCCGACTTTAATCGAACCGGAATCGATCGGTGCCAGCGCGTTGATACAGCGCAGCAAGGTCGACTTGCCCGATCCTGACGGACCGATAATGCAGACGATTTCCGAACGGGCGACGGACAGTGAAATGCCGCTCAGCACTTCAGTGTCGCCGAAGGATTTGTGGACATCGGTTAGGATCACCTGTGCGGGTGAAGCGTGTGTATCAGTCATTAGCGGGTTCCAAATTGCCATGTCCGCTCCAGGCGGCGTGAAAACAGGGAGATCGGAAAAACAAACGCAAAGAAAAGCACCAACGTAATGCCATAGGCCGGCAGAATCAGACCCGGCCGGGTTTCGGTGGTCAGGATGGTCTGGGTAACCGTCATGATCTCCTGTACCCCGACGACGTTGGCAAGCGATGTCGCCATAATGACCGAACAGTAGAGATTCATGGCCGGCGGCACCATCTGACGCAGCGCCTGAGGCAAGATGATCTTGAGCGTGGTGCGGACGGGGCCGAAGGCGAGCGCCGCGGCCGCCTCCCATTGCGTGGTCGGTATTGATTTCAACCCGCCGCGTACAATCTCCGAAGTGTAACCGCTGACCGGGATCGCCAGCGCCACCACGGCTTTGATCCAGTCAGGGAAACTCAGCCAGGTTCCGGCTATTTTGATTTCGAACGGCAGCAGGAACATCACGTAAAACATGATGACCAACCAGGGGCTGTTGCGGAAAAACAACGTCAGCAAACGCGCCGGCATGCGAATAATGGCCATGCGCGTCATTTGCGCCGCCCCCAGCAAGGTTCCGGCCAGTACGCCGATAATCATGCTGAATACGGAGATCAGCAGGTTCAGACCAAAACCTTTCAGGATCAACGGCAGCCAGGGAAATAAAATGGCGAAAGCGCTCTGCGGCGGAAAAATCGTCTCTATGATATTCATCGTCCAAGCCCCGGAACCTTCAACCACTGCTCAAGCATTTTCACCAGTAAGGTAAAAATGGTCATGAGTCCCAAATAACTCAGCAGCACCACATTCATCATTTCGACCACATTAAAGTGCTCGGTCCAGATTTCATGGGCGACATACAGCGCCTCCGGCACCGCAATGGCGTAGGCGAGCGCGGTGCTTTTGACTATCTGGGCCATGTTGTTGCCCAATGCGGGCAGACTGATGCGCAACGCCAGCGGCAGTATGATATGCAGCATGGCCTTGGCGCGGCCGTAGCCGAGCGACTCGGCGGCCTCGATCGTGGTGCGCGGCACCGCTTCGATACCCGCACGCAGGATTTCCGTGACGAAGGCGCCGTATTGCAGCGATAGCGCAATAACCACGAACTGAAACGGCGATATCAACGGCAGCTCGCCGTTAGGCCCGTAGGTGGAGAGGTGGAAATAAGAGCCTATGCCAAAAAATAAAAAATAGAGCTGGGCCAGTCCCGGCGTATTACGAAAGAATTCGACATAGGCCGTTATCAACCAGCGCAGCGCACGCAGGCGGGCTTGTCTGGCAAACACGCACAGCAGGCCGATCAGCATGGAACCCATCAGCGCTCCGATCGCCAGCTTAACGGCCAGGACAAGCCCGGCCAGATATTTCCTCGCTTCCCAGGCGTTATAAAACAACGAGAAGTTCCATCCCGTCTGTTCATTTAACGCTTTAAACCACTCGGCAATATAAAACATCAATTCGCTTCTTCATGTGCTTTTAACGCAAACGGCGCCGGTTTAAGCCCCCACTTTTTCGCCAGTTCGATGATGGTTCCTTGCTTATTCCAGTCTTTGATTACGTCGGAGCTGAACTGGGTATATTCAGGTTCGTTAAAACGCACGGCCAGACCCCATGGGCCTTCGGTGAAGGGGGCCAGATCCTGAATGACGTAATCTTTCCAGATGCCGTCTTTATCGTTAAGGAAACGCGACTGGAGGTAGCTATCATCGGAAACCAGGGCAGGGCAGCGGCCGTCACGTAAAGACTGGTCTACTTCCTGCTGGGTCTGGAAGGCGATAATGTTGGCGCCGAATTTTTGCTCCAGCGGCAGGTTCCAGCTTGAGCCCTGATTGCTGCAAATGGGTTTGCCCTTCACGTCTTCCCAGCGGGAAAAGGTCACGCTTTTCTTGGTGAGCAGCGCCGGGCCTGCCGCGTAGTAGTACGGCTCGACAAATTGCACCAGCTTTTTGCGTTCTTCCGTCACGGTCAGCGAGGTAAACAGGATGTCGCATTTGCCTTGTTGCAGGAATTGCACTCGGTTGGCAGGCAGCACCGGAACCAACGTGGTTTTAATCTCTTTACCCAGACGACTGGACAAGCGCTGGGTGAAGTCGTTCAGCAGATCGATATGCAGCCCCTTGGCTACGCCAGAGGAGTCAAGGAACGCCAGCGGGGGATTGTTGACATTGGTGCAAACCGAAATAACGCCCCGATCGGCAATTTTTTCCAGAACATTAGCCTGCGCCGGATTGGGAATAAAGGCGGTCGCCAGCAAACCGCCGCCTAGAATCATCAGTGAATTTAGCGTTGTTTTTGACATATAATCAACTTACCCTGGGTTGGCGGAGTTTTACTCTGCGCTATTTGGTGAACGAGGTGGCCTGAGCCTCCCTCTGGTACAAGGAATTTAGAAGTTTTCGCTCTTTTGTGTCAATAAAATCAACATTACATTAAGTTGTATATATATCAACATTTCACATAAGCATCGCGAACGAAGAGGAATGAAACGTGAAAACCCGCAATGTCCAACAGAAGTCAACCGAGGAAGGACTGGCTCATGCAGAGAGCGTGAAGGGGGAACTCAAGACGCTGACCAAGGGGCTGGCGGTGCTGGATCTTCTGATTCACCGTCAGCAGGTGCGAACCGGCGATGTGGCGGAGAGTCTGGCCATCGACAAGAGCAGCGCCTCGCGGTTCCTGCAAACGCTGGCTATGGCGGGATATGCTCAGGCCGGAGAGCGGCGCAGTTTTATTCTTGGCCCCAAACTGGCCGGCAAGCCAACTATTCTCCGTCCGCAAAAAAGCCTGCGGATCTGCGCCCGGCCGGTGTTGGAGCGTTTGTCCGCCCTGACCGGCGAAGCGGTGCATCTATCGATCCTGGCCGATGAGAACGTCCTGTATCTGGATGCCATCGAGTCTCAATATCCGCTGCGGGTTGATAGCCGGCCCGGTACGCTGGCGCCGCTGGCGTATACCGCTATCGGCCGTATTTTTCTGGCGTTGGCGGATGCGCCATTACCTGAGCAATTGCATGCCCAGACTGTCCGCACCATTACCGATCCGCAACGTTTTCAAGCCGAATTGCAGAATATCGTACAGCGGGGTTATGCGCTGCATGATGAAGAGTACCATCTTGGCATTCGGGGCGCCGCCGCGCCTTTGCGCAACCAGAACGGGCTGGTCGTCGGCGCGGTCGGGGTGTCCGGGCCAAGCGTACGTATTCATAGCGAGGATCTTGACGCGCTGGGTAAACTCGTGGCGGGAGAGGCTGCAAAATTCGTCATGGAATAAGGCGGCGGGTTAGCTGTTTACCGCTTGTATCATGAACCGGGAGTGAGGAATATCGAAAAAGATTATCAAGTTGTTATATATGCAAATGAGAAAAAAGTTGTTGAATTAGGGATGAGTTACGGCAGACTTGAAAGGAACAGGGGCTGACCCACTCTCAACGAAAACGTGACTTACCATGAAACTAGATACTCAGGTTATCCATGCCGGACGCCATCCTGAAGATTTTCTCGGCGCTGTTAATACGCCGGTTTATCGCACCTCGACGGCTGTCTGCAACTCAATGGAGGAATGGGATCGCAAACTGCGGCAACAGGCTTCTGTCGATGAACCCGACCTGTTCTACGGCCGTTACGGCACCCCGACCAGCAAATCGCTACAGGAAGCGATTGCCGAACTGGAAGGCGGTTATAAATCATTGGTTTATCCTTCCGGTTTGTCGGCCTGCGCGACGGCGATCCTCGCGTTTGTCTCAGCCGATGAGCATGTACTGATTCCCGATAACGTATATGGTCCGTTACGGCAGGTTGCGCGCTCGCTAATGCAACGATTTCGGATTCATGTCGATTTTTATGACCCTGCGGCCGGCGCCGATATCGAATCTTTGTTCCGGCCCGAAACGCGGCTGGTCTACACCGAAGCACCTGGCTCGCTGACCTTTGAAATGCAGGATATACCCGCTATTGCCGACGTGGCGCATCGTCATAATGCGCTGGTCGTTATGGATAATACCTGGGCCAGTCCGCTTTATTTCCAGCCCTTCGCTAAAGGGGTGGATATTTCCGTACAGGCCGCGACGAAATATATCGCCGGCCACTCCGATGTCATGATGGGCGTCGTCACCGCGACCGAGGCAACCTATCCGCGTCTAAAATCCACCACCCATGAACTGGGGCTGATCGCCAGCCCAGACGATTGCTATCTGGCGCTGCGGGGACTGCGTACCATGCCTCTGCGCCTTGAACGCCATTGGCAGACGGGCATCCGCTTGGCGGAATTCATTGCCGGACAGCCGGAAGTGGCGCGGGTGATCCATCCGGCGTTGCCTGGCGACCCAGGATACGCATTATGGCAACGTGATTTCACCGGCGCTTCCGGGCTGTTCGCTTTCGAGTTACGGCCGGAAATGGCTGAAAAACGCAGCGCGTTGGTGGATGCGTTGCGGCTTTTCGGTATCGGCAGTTCCTGGGGCGGCTATGAAAGCCTGATCCTTCCGGTTAATCCCCTGCGGTCGGTTCATCTCCAGAAGCATTCCGGCACGTTATTGCGAATTCACGCAGGTCTGGAAAATGCCAATGATCTGATTGCCGATCTGGATCAGGCCTTTGCCTTTATTCGCCAGTCTTAGCCGTGTCAACTCCATCAGAATCATTATCAGTCAATAAATTATTTTAAAGAGACGAATACTATGCGGATTATCGCCTGTGGTGATTTACTTTTTTCCAGCCGTAATCTGGCCAAACGGCTGGATAAACGCCTTGTCGAGCGGCTTTCCGCTGCGGATGCGGTCTTTGCCAATGCGGAATTTTGCTGCCCGAAACCAGAGACGCCGCCTGCTGCGGGGAGAGGGTACATCACGTCGGTAAAGCCTGCGACATTGGATGAATTTGTCGATCTCAATATCAAGCTGGTTTCTTTTGCCAATAATCACACCGGCGATTTCGGCCCGCAAGGCGTGGTAGATACCCTGGAGGCCGCTGAACAGCGGGGATTGATCCACTGCGGCGTGGGCCGCAATCTTGCTGATGCCCGGTCGGCGCGCTTCCTTGATACACCCAACGGCAGGGTCGGCGTTGTGGCATTAAGTTCCACTCGCTCAGAGGTTTTTGCCGCCAGCGTCGCCGGGGCCGACGTCGCCGCTCGTCCCGGACTCAACCCGCTGCGTTGGGGACGTGCCTATGTCTTACCGGATACGGAATTCGGGCAGTTGCGGCAAATCACGGAGTTACTGGGTATTGCAGACAGCAACCGTGAAGGTCAACGCATTGAGGTCATGGCCGACCAAGGGCCGGATTATTTAAGATTCGGCTCTATTTTCGAGAGTTCGGTGCAGATAGAGCGCGGCGATGTGGCGCACGTTCGTACTTATATGAACGATGACGATCATGAGGCGATTTTAAAAAGCGTGCGCGATGCGGTACATCGTTCGGATGTGACTCTGGTCAGTCTTCACACCCATGAAGGTGAAAACGACGGCTGGTATGCGCCTTATCCGCCGGCATTTATCGAAGCGTTCGCCCGCAGCGCGATTGACGCGGGCGCGTCTGCGGTTATCGGTCACGGCGCCCATTTCCTGCGCGGAGTGGAAATTTATAAAAATCGGCCGATTTTCTATAATTTGGGCAGTTTACTGATGGAGTTCGAAGCCGGGGAGTCGCTCGTTGCGCCTGAAATGTATGCGGCTTACGGTCATGACCTGGATGCCCGACCTTCCGATTTGCATCGGGCCAGATCAATCAACAGCGCGGGTCAATTCGTTGGTTTTAACGCCGAATCCCGTTTTTCAAAAAACTGCCTGGCGCTGATGGATTACCAGTCGGGCGCGTTACGCTTCGAATTATTACCGATAGATCTTGGCCTGAACCGTGAACGCTCGCTGGACCGTGGTCTGCCGGTGATAGCTTCAGCTGAATTAGGACATGAAATCGCAGCGGATCTGACTCGCTTAAGTGGAAGATACGGCACTCAATTACATTACAATGAGGCGACCGGCACCATTACTATCGAGGTTGGGTAGGAGGTTGGTTGGGGTATGTTATTTAGCCTGTTTTGACGGATCAGGGCAGGTCAATTTTCTCTTTCCCGATTCACCGCGCCAACGGTATAGGGCATCCATCGTACTAACATAGGCATCGGGAAATGCTGCCAGTATTGGAGATCGCTACAGTAAAGAAAATTGACAGATTCGATCTTGAATTGAGGTTAACAAAACATCAATTACATTCAAATCTATTGCCTCGATAGCATAATCTATATCGATCACTAGCTCTTTAGCGTGAGAAAAAGACAGTCTGATGTCCATAGCTACCTGAGGCGTTTGTGTCTGCCCGGAATAATAGTCAATATAATCTCTGTGGGGAGGGAGACGCCACGATAAGCCATTCGTTAAAACAATAGGAAAGGGTATGCTGGTTTTAACTTGATCACAAATTAGTCTTGCAATTTCAATACCTGAAAATGAAACATGCTCCAAAGCATCCAATGTGTCTCTTTGAATTTCATGAGCGCTTTCAAAAAAAGATTTATCGTCTCTCTTATGGTAACCAATGGGTATAACCGTTGAATGATTACTTAATTGATTTTGGTACAAGGAAAACGATATGGGGATAGCCGCATAAATATGATTACTATTGCTTTGTTCCGCAAGCGCTTCGAGAACAATACTGTTCAATAATGCATTGGGTAGCAAGGATTCTTGTGTGGCTATTGATCTTAAAACATCCCAATGCTGTTTTTTAATAAAAACTGTTTTTCTGGCGTACTTCGACGTTTTAATCGACTCGAGATCCCTTTTCCAGGGGAAATCCAACGTGTTAGTCATTGTTCTTATTTTTTCTTGCCAAAAAAAAACGTCTTCCTGTTTGTTTTTATAAAAATCGAATTCTGACTGTTGACTTTTGTTTGTCTCGATTACTGCACTTTCCATTTGATATGAATTGCATAACGCATTGTGATAATGGTCAAATAATTCCTCTAGTAGGATTGAGATAGAGTAGCCATCTAAGATTAACGCATCGAAACTTGTTAATAATATACTGTTATAGTCACAACCAATATGTTCGGGTAGCAGAATAAGCCAAATATGCCATGGAGAATCCGCCAGGTCATGTAAATAATGTGAATGTGAGTCTATGAACTGATTGGCTTGTAATGTAGCATTTTCATATGACAAATCGCGGAAATTAATTTCCGTAAAATTGATGGTCCCTTTTTCTCGAGTAGATTGAGTAAATTCGTCAATATCAATCAGCGTCCGTAATGCAGCATGTTTTTGAACGAGTATTGTCAGGCTTTCTTGCAATAATATGCTATCAAGGTTTCCTCTGAAGACTCTAAAGTCATGCATGCCTACACCTCCCAGAGGGAGATAATGAGTTCTGCCAATAATGTAGGCTATTTGTAAAGGATTCAAAGCACTAGCAGGAATTTTCATTTGTTCTACCTTTTAAATTATCATTTCTCACATACATTTATAACGTGAAAAACAATTTTAATAGATAACCGCGACACGCTTTACTCTTTATCCTGGATAATTTTTGTCCATCCTTCAATCGTAGGCGAAGTTATAAATTCGGTGTATTTTAAACGTTTATTCGATATTTTAGAGAATGAATCAACTAATTGCATAATGGCTAGGGAATGAAGACCATACGCTATAAGGTTATCTTCTTTGCTAATACTACTTGCGTCAATATTTAATGTTTTGGATATTTCTTCGCGTACAATGTTTTCCATGTCAACCCTCATCAGCCATATATTCTAGAGTAGATAATTGCATTAGTTTAAAAGTGATAGCGGTATTTCTTACCTCTTGACTTTCCCAATAAGCGTATGTGGAAAGGAAGTAACTAATTCAATCTCGTCAGGAAGCTTATACTCAGCAACATTTTTAGATAGTAAGAATGTTCGAATGTCTGACAATGATATAGCGCTGTTTTTATCAAGAGAAATTAATTTAACTTTTATTTTTTCACCTAAAAGATCATCTTTAACGCCAACAACTGAAACATCTTTTACTAACGGATGAGAAATTATAAGGTTTTCCAGTTCGCTTGGGGATATTTTTTCTCCAGCCCTGTTAATTTGATTTTTTGCTCTGCCTGTGACTACTATATTTAAATCTTCATCTAAGTAACCAATATCCCCAGTAATGTAAAAACCTTCTTTGGTGAAGGAAAGTAAATTTATTTCTGATGCGTTATAATATCCGTTAATTGTATAAGGGCCTCGAGTGATTATGTTACCAATGCTGTTTGTTGGTAATTTATTTCCATCATTATCAACGATTAATATTTCGTCGCTTGGCGATAACTTTTTGCCTTGGGTATTAATGATTGTGTTAAGATCATCATTTAAGTGAGTAAAATTAACCAGACCTTCAGCCATGCCATAAACTTGTTGAAGTTTGATGTTCAGCGTATTTATCAGTCGCTCTGCGATCTTGGGTAATAACTCAGAACCGCCAACTTGTATCACCTCCAGGCTCGACAAATCGTAACTTTCGAGCAAGGATGAGTTTAACCAAAGAATAGCAAGAGAGGGTACCAGAGATATTTGGGATATTTTGTGGTGCGCTATCAATGGGAAACAAGTATCAGGACTGCCATTCTCAGCCAGCACAATAGTAGCTCCTGAATAGAGCGCCCCTAAAAACCCAGGGGAGCTCATGGTAAAATTATGAGAGATAGGGAGTACGATCAGCTGCTTGGACAAGGGATGCAATTGTGCTACTTTCGCACTTTCCCGTACCGAATATAAATAATCGTCATGCGTTCTGGGAATGAGTTTAGGCATACCTGTTGTTCCTCCAGAAAGCTGAAGAAAAGCGATACTTTCGGAATCAACTGACTCTGGACTGATGATTGAGTTAAATTCTGAAACCGGCACCATAAAGTCGATATTGTCATCGCTGTAAATAGTTTGCTGATATAGAAGATGTACATTCCTTTCAATAAATTTATCAATGATTGAAGTTACATCGTCTTTGATAGATCTGTTTTTAATAATTCTAATGTAGCCAATTGCTCCGCTACTTTTTGCTATATTTTCGATTTCATGGGCTCCGTGTCCATCAAGCGCAAATATAGGTCTTGCACCTGCGTAGTAAATACCAAATAGGGCAACAAAAAAAGCAGCAGTATTTGGAGATTGTAAAATAATAAAATCTTCTTTTTTGATCCCCTTCCATTTAAGATAGCTTCCATACTTTACTACTTTTTCATAAAAATCCTTATAAGTTATCGATAGGTCATCTTGAATGATTGCGATATTATTTGGATATCTGATGCAAGCTTCTTGAATAAAGTCTGTGTGCGTCTGGCCAACCCAATAACCAGACGCCTTATAAAGTAAGGCTCTATCCTTTGGAAAAGGGATGAACTTCCGATAGTTATTGTTTGGGGCCATCTGAAATACCTCTTTATAAAGATAAATATTTATAATGATTCAGAGTGTTGAATTACACTGTGTTAAGAGTGCTAGTTAAGTTATTTAGATTAGGTCTTTATCCAATAAGCTTTTACACGATTGTGTTTTCCTCTAAGATTTCGTTCATCCCGTAAATATTTTCTGACTGCTCTGGATTCTAAATTCTCGATTGCCCCCCAAACTGAATCAATTTTGGGTATGGATTGCAAAATTTTGATGACTTCTTGCCCTGTATCCTGAGCCGGCAATCGAAATAATTTCTGTGGATCAGGAACTATTGAGTCTGGTAAATATTTTTGGTCGGCAATATCTTGAGTTATGGAAATCACATAGGGACTGAGTGGGTTTTGCCAATTTTCTAACAAAGCTACGACTGTTGGTAATGAGGTTTCATCTGCTATCAGAACGACCTGGCCATCATCTATACCATCACAACGCTCTGGCATTTCTGAAATGCTATGAATGATATCGCCTTGTTTTAGGTTCTTAGCCCATATTCCTCCCGGTGTATCCCCATGAAGAAAAATATCTATATAGCCGATATCAAAAATAGTAGATTCGGTAGAGCTCTTTCTCGCTTTACGCAGTGTGTAGTAACGCGTATTTTTGGCGAATGCCAGCATACGTTCCATGCGCTGCTGAGAAGACAAGTTTTTTACTCTCCATAAAAATACTTTATAAAGCCATTGCTTTATTTTTGAAAGTTTTTCGCTATCTTTACGTATTTTTTTGGGGATGCTTTCCAGTTTCTTTAAAGATAAAAGATAGGCGTAGCCCGGCTGATTTTCGGGAAATGAAGCGGCGCTTTTTACAATGATTCTAATCATATTAAGACTAATCATTTCTGTATCAATGACTTCAAAGTACTGCTTTTTACTGCTGATTGGCGACTCTCCTAGCTTAACCATTGCGTTATAAGCAAGATAAAGTACGTTTTCTTCCAGATCGCCTTTTAGCAAGAATGGGATAAATCTTTCTTCGGAACCATTGTTTGCATTGATTGCGATGAGCATTCCTTCTTCAAAAATATCAATAAGTTTGACCGAATCGATTTGTTCGAAATTTGTATATCCACGAACAATACTTAAAATTTCTGAGATATGGTCGTCATTGATATGGTCGATAACATCTGTTTTTTTATCAACATTTTCAATAGGTGTATACTTGTTATGCATTTTTTCCTCTGTTAAAAAAGTAGTTAATTATTAATGGCATTGATTTTAATAGTGTCGGGTGATAATTCCTGAGGCCTTATTTTAACAACGATATATAGCCGAACAAATGAAAGAATCGCAGAAGCAAAAACTGAAATTAATAAAGCATACCACCAACCAAGAATACCCTGCGCTGGAAAAATATAGCCCGTTTCACTGAGTAAATAGCCGAGTGGAATAAATAACAGCCATGAAGTGGAAAATAAAATTATAAAAACGAAGAAGAAGTCGCTGAAGCCTTTCAACGCAAAGCAAAAGACATGGCTTAATCCTAAGCCAAAAACAACACATATCATATAAGGATAAATTTTATAAATTATCTGTAAAAGACTGTCGTTTGTTTTATAAAACCCCAGTATTTCAGGTGAAAAATAAAGCAGCAACATACAGATGATACTAAGAAAAATTATTGAAAGAATTACGCCAGCCAAAATAGTATGCTTTAATGGTTCTTTCTGATCTTGGTATTGTGCTACTAAAATAGCTATTGACCTGCTTAATGCAGTTACAATCACGAGTGATAATGGGATGACGCTATATACAATGCCGTTTGCGCCTGCTTCATTAATTCCTAATCTGGCTATCATCAGTCCCATAACAGCAACAGCAGCCCATTCTGAGAGATATGATAATGATATGGGTATACCTTTTATCGTGTTTCTAACCATCCGAATGATTGAAAGATTCAATCTTTTTATTGGGGTTTTCCAAATGATTCTGAAGTTTTTATATAGTAGTATAATGGGTAGTAAAATTAAAAATTTTGACCAGGCAAATAAAACTGAGGCTAATCCAAATCCCAAAATCCCCCAAGATTGTTGGATAAAATCAGAAAATACAAAAATATAAATGGATAAGCCTTTTATACATAGGCTGATGAATACAGTGAAAGTAGCAAAAACAGGAAATCCATACGATTCACTAAAATAATAAAAATTATTGAATGCGATCATGCCTAATATATAGGGTAGCAAGAAAATTAAATAATCTTGCACCATGGGAATTATAGTTTTATCTACGCCTATTAGATTGAGGGCGTAAGGCGTGAAATATATGAATATAAAAGAGATAATAAAACATAATAGAAAAGAAATAGTCAAAAACTCAATAATCAAATTAAAAATATCATCAGATCTGTTTTGTTGTTTTAAATATGTATATTGAGGCACTGCCGTATAAACAATGCCATTAATAATGGCCAGTGGTAAAACGCTTATCACTTTAGCAATAGAGATTGCAGCCAGGGTGGTTACATCATATTGACTACTGTAAATAGTATCAATTGTTTCAGAAAGAATGATAAAGGTGAAGGTAAAGGCTATCGGAACTGTGAGGAGAATAAGTTTTTTGCTTAATGCTAACAATGATATATCATTATTTATTGAAAGTTTTTCAATCATGAATAATGGTCCAATTAACTATCTTCATTAGAAAATATGCGATTTAAAAAGTATAAACAAAAGATAACAACGATAGCGGAAAGAATAAAAGAATATCCATCGCTGAGGGGAAGTTTTAAATCGACAGAGAAACGGAAAAGATAGACAGCAAATAAAGGGCCGACAATGGCGCAGATACTACTTATGGACTCTATTATACCCATCAACTGACCTTGTTCAGATACTGAAACTTTTGAAGAGTAAATACTGGTTATTGCAGAATTACTGATGCCAGCAAGGCCATAAAAAAATAGCGCAATATAAAATAGCCAACTATGTGCAGATAATGCTATCAAAACCAAGCCAAAAGCAAAGGAACCGAAACCAAGATAAGCGATTTTTTTATTACCCATGATAGGGTATAGTTTTTTTACTAAGTAGATTTGCACAATGAAACTAATTATACCCAATACTATAAATGAGTTTGAAACCTCACTATCATTCCAATTAAAACGATACTTAGTAAAAAATGACCACAGCGTAATGGGTACCTGAATGGCCATTACAAATAAAAATTGCACAATAAATAGATTTATCATCCCATTATATTTTTTGAAATACATTAGGGAACTGATGGGGTTTTGCGGTGAAAATGGACGTCTGTTTTTACAGGGCAACGTTTCTTTAAAAAACAAAATTATAAACAATACGCTAAATAAGCTTAAAATAAATGCGATATAAAAAGGGGCTCGAATGTTATATTGAACGGCAAAAGACGTAATGGTCGGGCCAAGTATCAGGCCCAGACTCATCGTTGCGAATATATAGGCATAGTTTTTCGTCTTGTTTCCTTTATTACTAATGTCAGCAATGCCAGCCAATGAAACTACAATTGAAGAACCAGCGATACCTGCGATAACCCTTGCTAAAAACAATAAAAATAAATCATTTGCAATAGCATAAAGAAGATAGTCTATAGAAAAGGCAATAAAGCAGATAATCAGTACAATCTTACGGCCAAATCGATCGGATATAGCCCCCATTATAGGGGCAAATATAAACTGCATGAGTGCGTAAGCAGCAATGAGCCAACCACCTATCACAGAATTACCGACCAGGGAATTTCCTGTGATAGATTCTAGTAAAGAAGGAATAATAGGGTAAATCAGAGAAATGCCGACTTGGTCTAAAAAAACCGTGATAAGCAAGCAGGTGAAGTTCATTCGCTGATATCTATTCGTGATCGCCATAAATATTTATCAGCCGGTTAAAATTTGGTTGTCAGGGTAAGCAAAAAGGTTCTTGGTTCCGCATGATCGAGTATGACCACATTGCTGTCATTATAATCACCGACACTCCAATAACGTTTATTAAATACATTCTCAACCATAAATGATAGCTTTGTTTCTTTGCCCAGGATTTTTTTTGATGAGATAGCTAATCCAAGGTCGACGCGTGTCCATGAGGGAACCTTGGTGGGGACTATTTCTCCTGTGTAAAAATCCTGGCCGTCGATAGTCGCTTTGCCTGTATGAATAACACTGCCCAGGAGGGTTAATTTATTCGTTTGGGGTATATCCCATTCTACATTTAGTTTACTGGAAAATTTAGGCGCAGGGAAAACGTCTGCATTACTAAAAGAGGTCTTATCATAATCAATGCGTTTTGACTTAATCCATGATGTGCTTGAGGTTAGACGTAAACCCTCGATAGGTTCGCCAAATAAATTGAACTCTACTCCTCGATTTTGTCTTTTTCCAACTGAGGAATATATTAAGCTATCATAATCGAGTAGACCACTTGCCTTTTCTATTTCAAAAACTGCGACGGATGCCAGATAAGCGCCAAATTCTTTTTTAATGCCAAACTCTTTCTGTTTACTCTTATACGGGCTCATCAACTCACCTGTGTTTTTGGCAGTGGTTGGCGCTATATCTCCTTGCGTAAGCGCTTCAATATAGTTTCCGTAAATAGAAAGGCCAACTGCCGGTTTAAAGACAAAGCCGACTGATGGCGTTAATGCAGTTTGTCGTTTTTCGGTCAAATTTCCATTTGCGTTCGTTTTGTTCTTGATTTCTTGTCGACGTACTCCTAGCGTGGTCTGAATCTTGTCATCCCAAAAGGTAATCGTATCTGCGATGGCGACACTGGCAAATCTGCTGTTAATTTTGTTTTTGATCACAGCGAGAGGAGAAGAACCGCTAATGTCAAACTCACAGTCCTGAACGAAATATATTGTAGAATTTTGGCAACTTGCTGGCGCACGATATAATGAGGTACCCACATTTTCTCTGTATTGAGATAGTGTACCCGCTATGGCCCATTTGTGAGTTGTGTTGCCTAAATAATAAAGACCGGTAGTGCCTAACTCACTACTCACCGTTTTACGTTTGGTTTTAAAGTCAGAGATTGAACCAGGTTTAAAGCTACCGATCTCTGCATTCGGATCCATACTTTTGGTGACGAACCAATTGCCCATATTTGGCGTGGTCAATAAGTTCGTTGAATAACCAATGCTGCCATAAGCCGTCGTTAAATCAGTTAAATCCGTTTCAATACGCCCCATAACCATACGATCTCTAACTTTTTGTTTAATCCAACGCTGGTCAAAATTTATTTTTCCATTAGGGGCCGAGGGGAGTTTGCCATCAATACTTGTTACGGCTTGAGTGGCATCGCTCATTAACACCCCTCGGTTAGCCGTCTGATTCGCGTTATTTAACATAGCATCTATTGATGCTCTGAATCGTTCACCATTGTAATCAAGGGCTAACGCATTCAATGCTACTGTTTCTTCTTGTTTTTTTCTAATACCGTCACCATCTCGATAGTCAGAATTAAAACGGATACCCCATTCGTTGTTCGACCCGAATCGGCGACCTATATCAGTATTAAATCCGAAGCGCTCTCGTGATAGGTAAGATAAACCGAATTCATTAAGAGGTTCATGGTCGGCTCGTTTGGTGGTTAAGTTTATGTCACCGCCAACCGAGCTGGTAATTGAGGCGCCCTTGAGCATTGCCGAGGGGCCTTTGGTCACCTGAATGGAGTCGATACCATTGGAAGGAATTTTATGATAGCCGGCCATGCCCGGTAATCCATTGATGCTGGTGCCAATGGGACTCACGAAGATGCCTCGAACCGTCATTGAATCTATCGCATAGGAATCACTTCCTAATGTATTGATTGAGGCATCATATTTATTAATAAATCCGGCAACGCTTCGCACCTGTTGCTTTTCAATAGCATCATTAGTATAACTAGTCACACTGTATGGATTATCCATATAGTCGAGATCGCCTAAGATACCCACGTTGGCCTCACGATTAACAACTCCGGCAGGAAGCGAGGTCTTCGGCGCTGTTACAATAATCGTATCGGATTCTTCATCGATACTGTCTGTATTGTCGTTTGCGTCATTGGCATAAAGAGGTATTGGTGAAAATAATGTAATGAAAAAAGATATTTTTAGTGTTGCTGTGAATTTTTTTTCAAACGTATACATGTCTTTTCCTCCATGGAACAATTGATAACTGATGACGGTTTATTGTGTTTTTACTATGATTAAACGCTTGATGAATTTGTGGGTGATAATTTTTACTTGAATATAAAGTGTGAGTGTGAGGATATAATTTCTATTATTCTTTTTGTATTTTCACTTTCATTTAAGTAGAAATGACCGCCAGAGATAGAGTAATGTCCGAGCCACGTTTTGCTATACTTAGCCCATTTAGTCATCATTTCCGGTGAAGGAATATCTGGATCGCTATCTCCGGCTATGGTTATTAATGGACAGTGAGTGAACACTGGCGCATCATCCATAAGAAAATCATTTAAATGAAAATCATTCCTCAGTATTGGTAAGAAAAAATCTAAAATATCATTTTGATCTAACAACTCTTGAGGTAATCCTGCATATTTTGAAACCTCCGTGATAAATTCTTTTCTCGGTAATAAATGTCGCTTTCTGCGTTCATTACTCAACGTGCCTGTTTCTCTACGACCACTGATTATGATCATTCCTAATCTGCTTTCTTGGCCTCGTTCTTGTAATTCTTTAACAATACGCCATGTCAACGCTGTTCCAAGGCTATGGCCGAATAAAATAAATTTTTTATGATTTTTAGTTAGAATTGCGTCAGTGATTTCATTCGTAACAATATTTGGATCATAAATTAGAGATTCACTAACACGAGTACCGTGACCGGAATATTCAACAGGGCATATATTGAGCCATTCAGGTGCGTAATTTACCCAATCGAAATACATGGAGGCACTGCTACCCGCAGACGGTAAGCAGTACATATCGATTAATCCTGTACTTTTCGTATTGATAGGGAAAATTTTATTTTTCATGTTTTTTAATTAAAATAAGTGAGTGTGGTATGTTCGTTGGCTAATTCCTTACGATGACCGCTTCCATCATGAAGGCTGCGACCTTGATACTCAATGGTAAAATATCGCCGCTCAACGGGGGCTGGCAGTGAGGTAACAAGCCGCCTTATCTTAATAAAATCAGCGTATGGATAGGGCCTCGCCGCAAGTACGGAGCTATTTGTACGATGGAAAAATATCTTTTGATAATAATTACTTCGACTATATTAATAGTTCTATCGCGATTGGCGGTAAGAAACAATTTTTACGACCGTCACCCTGAATCAGCAGGAAACTCCCGGACTGAACAGCTTCTTTTTTTATATCTTTATCAGCTAACTTTTCGAGTGATTACTTTTCTTAGACATCAATCTCTTATGCAAATCTTCAGTTTTCAAGCTACAAAGCTACCGCACCGTCCGCTGCAAAAGCGCACCGTTTTTTTGATAGAAAAAAACAATGTTAATTAAAGCATGTTGATTATCTTAGGTAACCTATATACCATTGTCAATGCGAATCGTTATCGTTTTTATTTTGAGTTGTATTATCATATGTGTGGGGTTGGTCACAAAACTGCGGATATTTTGATGCTATTTGCATATAGGGAATGATCGATGAGCCGTATATCGATTGTATATCCATCACGGCCGCGACGTTGATAGTTATAAAGACGTTGGCATAACAATGAATTACGATGGATATCTACCTGATATACCCAAAATTACCCCCATCGTTTCTGGCAGATAGGCTAATGCGATATTTCCAGCCGGGGTGCAATCATATGACGACGCCTCACTCCTGAGTGAGACCTTATTGCTTGAATTTAATTGCTTGATCTTAGCTAGCACTACTCTTCATTTACTTTTTTATGTAGATCATAAGGGTGACTGTATTATGGGAAATTCTGCTCAAGAAACGACAATTGCAATTGTAGGCATTGATGGTGTATTTCCTCAGTCGATTGATTTAGAGCAGTTTTGGCACCACTTAATCAATGGAAGAGAGCTGAGTACTGCACTTACTCGTGAGGCGTTGATTAAAGCCGGAGTTAATGGAAAGTTAATAAATAACCCTAATTATGTACCTAAAACGATAAAAATTGATGACGTTGATTGTTTTGATGCCGATTTTTTTTGCATTAGTCCACAAATGGCGAAAGTTTTTGATCCTCAAAACCGGAAAGTTCTTGAGTCTGTCTGGCATGCGATAGAAAACGCAGGTTATTCCCCAGGAAAATTGGGGAAAAATTATAATGTCGGGGTTTTTTCTGGAAAAGATTTTTCAGAATATCTACTTAATAAATTAATACCGGATTTTTTAGCAGGAAGCATTGATTCCCCCCAGCTTCTGGAAATTTTTACACAAAATGGTCAGGATTTCCTGGCTAACTGGATTGCGTACAAACTAGGATTTACTGGCCCCGTATTAAATATTCAAACCGCCTGCTCTACAGGGTTGTCAGCGCTGTCTGTTGCGTATCAAAATCTACAACTTAACCATTGTGATGTTGCTTTAGTTTCAGCTGCCAGATTAGAAATTGAAGGAAATGGATATTTATATCAGCCCGGTCTTATGTATTCTCAAGATGGGATATGCCGGCCTTTAGACGAAAAAGCAAGTGGAATTGTTGTAGGCAGCGCTGTGGTTTCAGTCGTGTTGAAACGCCTGCCGGATGCTCTATCGGATAAGGATCATATTTGGGGACTGATACGCGGCATTGGTATCAATAACGATGGTAATCAAAAACAAGACTTCATGGCACCAGGCATAGTAGGCCAGAGCAAAGCTATCAATACGGCTTTTACACGTTCAGGCTTGTCGCCTAATGATATTGACTATGTTGAATTGCATGGTACCGGGACCAAGCTAGGCGACCCGGTGGAAATAACAGCGTTAAAAAGAATCTATGGAGTGGATAGAGAGAATCCGCTGGTATTGGGTTCGGTTAAAGCAAATATTGGTCACACATCTTCATGCTCAGGGTTGTCGGGATTACTTAAAATCGTTTTGTCGTTTAAAAATAATGCAATTCCTCCCTTGGCCAACTTTGAGGTGTTAAATCCGCACATTAAGTTAAACCCTTCTCAGTTTATGGTTAATAAAGAGGTTATCCCCTGGACAAGTAACGGCATAAGACCACGTAGAGCCGCATTAAGTTCATTTGGATTTGGCGGTACAAATGTTCATGTTCTTCTTGAGGAAGCCCCTGAAAGCGAAAAAGAATATTCAAAATGTCATCAAAAAAATGCGATAGTGTTTGTTTCTGCCAAAAGTGAGTGGCAAGTCAATCAATTAGCCCGTCAAATTAAAAATTTTATTATCAGCAATAAATCAATGGCCTCTGCTGTGGCCTATACATCACTCATAGGCAGAGAACATTTTGAATTTCGCTCCGCTTGTATTATTCCCGATGAGGACGGCCTGGAATCCATCCTTTTTTCCCCGCCTAAAGCGATTGTTGATGAACCTGGCTACTGCTTGTTTTTCACTGGTCAAGGCGGTAATTTCACCCAAAAAATGGGACGCTATTTATATCATGAGTTCGCGGCTTTTCGACAGGCTATTGATGAATGTAAGTCTATATTAGGTGTTGAACTATCAAAAAATATTTGGCCGAAAAACGCCGATTTCTGGGATTTAAGCAAACCATCGATTCTACAACCCGCTATTTTTATGTTTCAGTATGCAAAAACAAAGTTATGGCAATCTATGGGGTTATCTATCAACTGTGTTATAGGGCATAGTATTGGTGAGATTGCCGCCGCATGTATTGCTGGTGCTCTGTCTTTAGAAGAGGCATTAACGTTATCTAGAATAAGAGGTGAGTCATTTGAAATAGTTCCCGTAGGGAAAGGCGGGATGCTGGTCGTTTTTGCAGAAGAAGAAAGCATGCCAATGCTTACCAACGGTTTAGTGATTGCAGCCTATAATGCAAAAAATATCCTGGTGATATCGGGCGCTAAAGGCGAGATAGCTCAATATAGTCGCCAATGTGCCGATGAGGGAATTGCTAGTTTAACGTTAAATGTAACTCACTCTTTTCATTCTCCGGTACTTTACGATGTCGCCTGTGAATTTAGAAAACGACTTAATCATTTTAACTGGGAGCACATTCGCACACCGCAATTACCAATGTATAGTACGGTGACGGGAGGCGTGTTGACTACGCCGCCGAATATTGATTATTGGATTCAACATTTGCTTTCTCCTACGTTATTTGATGATGCATTGACAACAGCCATGCAGGATGGCGTATTTAATATTGCTTTAGAAATAGGCCCGGCATCGGCATTGGCTACTTTATTAAAGCTAAAGAAAATAGAGTTTGTTGCTGCGCCTAAAGAATCATCTGATGAGATAAGTCATTTTTTAAATTCAGTGATAACATTATATCAATATGGATTTGTCCCTAAAGAATCTGGATTATATCCTAAACGGCTGTACAAAGTACCATTCCCCGGCTATCCATTTCAAAAAAATAGTTATTGGTTTAACCGGGATGCTGACGCCGGCATGGGTGATGGTGATAAAAATAACGCAAGCGTTCTCCAGCAACGCCCTGACGAAAGCATAGATGTTGCCAGTCTAACCCAAGAGAATTTACTTAATTTGATCTGTATTCAGTGGCAAAAAAACCTGGGGTGTAAAAAAATCAGCGCTGATGATGACTTTTTCTTATTAGGCGGGACTTCTCTGGTTGCTATTCAAATACAAGCCGATTTACGAAAATCGCTCAATATTTCTATTGGCATGCTTGAGTTTATGACATCGCGGACGCCCAGGAACTTATGTCACGAGCTATGGAGAATTCTACGTGAGGGCGAAAAAAATGTTTAATTATCCAAAAAACAAATCAGCTAGTAATAATGCGTCCTTACCTAAAGCTCAATTGGCCAGGCGTAACCCGGGCAATGGAATCCACAAGAAATATGATTCGCGGCCGCTGTATCGACAATTGGCAGAACGGCTGGCCCAGCCTAATCAGTCCGGCAAAGCGGCTGTCATCGCCGGCGACGGGCAACTTGATTATCAAACGCTCTATGAACAAAGCAGCCGCCTGGGTTGGCATTTGAGCCGACAATTTAAGCCTGGCGCACCCCAGGCCATTATTGCGATCTTGCTGCCGAAAAGCCGTCTTCAGATCGTTTCTGTCTGGGGCGTGCTGGCGTCCGGTGCGGCGTATTTGCCGTTAGACATAGAGCAGCCGGCGGAAAGATTGCGGACTATCTTATCCGATGCCCGGCCTGCCGTGGTGATTGTCGATGGAAGCACCCGGCACAGGCTGAACGATGTCGCCGGTGTGAGCCTGCTGGATTTGGATGAACAGCGCGCATTAATTACGGAAGGAGCCGTGCCGGCGGCGCCGGACTTGCCCGGATACCGCAGTGCCGAAGATGACCTGGTCTACGTGATATACACCTCAGGTACGACGGGGATACCGAAAGGGGTCATGATTGAGTCCCGCGGCGTGCTTAATGCTATCGATTACAGCCGCAGGGTTCTGTTTGGCGCGATAGATAATCTGGTCATTATGGGGGTTTCGGCATTACATCATGATATGTCGGTATTCGATGTATTAGGGGGCATGGTGAGCGGCGGCCTGCTGGTGCTGCCGGATGAGGCGGAGAGAAAAAACCCGGAAGCGTGGTCGACGCTAATAAATGAACACCGGGTTAATAGCTGGGTCTCCGTGCCGGCGATGATGGAGATGCTGTTAACGTGGAGTGACCATAAAAAATATCATTTCGCCAGCTTGCAGGTCGTTTTGCTGGGCGGCGATTGGATACCGTTAACGCTGGCGGAGCGGGTCAGGGGGGCGAGCTCGGAGCAAACAGCGCTCTACAGCGTGGGCGGGCCGACCGAAACGACGATGTGGAACATCGCGCAGGCGATTACAGAGGAAGAAGGCTGGTCAAGTGTCCCCTATGGCCGTCCAATTGCGAACTGTACCTACAGGATACTCAATGCGTCACTGGAGGATGTTCCGGACTGGGCGGTAGGTGAAATGTATTGCGGCGGCATCTCACTGGCCAGGGGCTATCTTAATGACGAAGCGCGTACGCAAGCGCGGTTTATTACGCATCCGGAGAGTGGGGAGCGCTTATACCGAACGGGGGATTTAGGTTTTTATCATCCGGATGGTCGAATTGAATTTGTCGGTCGGCAGGACGGTCAGTTAAAGGTCAGGGGCAATCGGGTAGAGGCCGGGGAGGTCAGGGCCAGGCTGGAAACGTGGCCGGAGATTTCACGCGCCCTGGTGTATCTGTATGAAGGGAGTCTGACGGCCGCGCTGTTGCTGTATCCGGGTCAGGCGAGATTGAATAATGACGAGTTATATCGACGCGCGAAGGCAGAGTTGAGCGCGGCGATGGTGCCTGGGATTTGGCTGCAACTGTACGCGCTGCCGTTGACGACGAATGCCAAAGTGGATATGCAGGCATTACTGGAAAAGACAAGGCGTTTTATATCGACAGGCGACACGGCAGAAGAGCAGGGAAATGGGATAAGGCCCTTAAGTCGCATAGAGTCGCGGTTGGCCGGGTTGTGGGGAGAGTTGTTGGGTCAGCGGCCAGAAAATCCGGATGATAATTTTTTTGCGCTGGGCGGTGATTCATTATTATTAATCAGGCTGTTGGCGAAAATACAGAAAACCTTTGATGTTACTGTGTCCTTGCCCGATTTATTAACTCATTTGAAAATACATGAACAAGCAGATATTTTAAAAGATAAAGAACTTAATCCTAATTTAGATTTAATAGTGCGGCCTGATATAAGTGATGAAGACTTGATTCCATTATCTTTTTCACAAAAAGGATTGTGGTTTCAAATCGAGTTGGATGCATCATGTGCAAAGGGGAAGTACAATATCCCACTGTGCTTTAGTATCCGGGGAGAACTGGATACGGTGAAGTTTGAGTATGCAGTTTCACAGGTTATTAACCGACATCGTTTATTTGGCTGCAATATTGTCCCCGATGAATGGGGGGGTGGTGACGTATTTGTTAAATCCAATTCCAACGCTGTCTATTTACAGTTTTCTGATCTTTCTCATTTTCCGCTTGGCATCAAAAAGAAAAAATTAATCAATATTGCTAATATTGAATATGAGCGAAGTATAGATTTGCAGAAAACGCCATTGGTTTATTTACATTTAGCTAGGCTGTCTGGCGAAGAGCATTATTTTTACATGACGATCCACCATATCATTTTTGATGGTGTTTCTTGCGATGTATTTATCCGGGAGCTTATGGATGTTTACACGGATAAACCGTTGTCTCCATTAACACTGGACTATCTGGATTATGCTAAATGGGTGAATAGTTCGACATACAAAGAAAATCTAATACCTGGACTGGATTATTGGCAAAGCAGAATGAATGGTTTTGAACCGCTAGAATTACCTTATTTAGCACCAAACTCAAATGACGCAATAAATGGTTCAATATTTCACCAGTTTTCTGACCAAGATGTGCAGCGCTTAAAAGAATTGGCTAAGAAGCATAGCACAACATTATTTACCGTATTTTCAGTAGTGTTGCAAATAGTTTTAGCAAGATTCAGGACCAATGGCGACGTTGTATTTGGTACATATGTATCAAATAGAGTTCATGATGAGTTTAGCCATACAATAGGATACTTTATTAATGCATTACCCCTACGGTTTGATTTCGATATCGATCGTTCCATTGCTGAAACAATATCCGACAGTCATAAACAGATCATCCAGGATTTTTCCTGGCAGCATATTCCATTTGAGGCGGTCGTTGAAAGATGTAATCCAGCACGAGAAGCCGGTCAGCATCCTTTTTTTGATGTGGCCCTGATTTTTAATGATAATGTTCTTGAGCGTGAATATCAGCAAGATAATATCTGTATTAAACTGGAGGCAGGAAGCGATCGAGGGATGAGGTCACACCGCACTGATATAGAGTTTTGGGTGTATCCCGTTGAAAATAGTCTGTTATGCGAAGTTAATTATGAAAAAAATAAAGTGGGCGACAGATTAGCGCTGGCGATATCAGATACATTTCAATATTTATTGACAACAATTTATAGTATTAACTCATCCACCCCTCTTCGAACGCTGTCATTATTTCCTGATGGCTACAGGCCGTCAGTTATAAACGGGCCAACAGTTTCTTTTGAAAATATACCAATCAGTGAGCTGTTTGATAAGAAAGTTCAGGCGTGTCCTGATGAAATTATTTTCACTGATCAAGGGATTAATTATTCTTATGCTGACTTAGCTTGCTACAGTAACAGTCTGGCCTATGAACTTATTCGGGAAGGCGTTCGGCCAAAGGACAGGGTCAGTATCTTGGTACCTTATAGCATATCTCTTGTCATTTCTGCATTGGCCGTACTAAAGGCGGGTGGTACTCTGCTGTTGCTTGATACCAGTGATTCGCGAGAACGGATAGGCGAGTTAATTGAGAAGTCCCAATCAAGATTAGTTCTTGCTAAGGAAGGCTATCTCCCGCCTAATGGACGAGTCTTTTTGATAGATAAAGTGGACACAAGCATTATTACCAGGCATTTTGCTTCGTTAGAAACGGAACTTATCTATCTAACTTACACTTCAGGTTCTACTGGAACCTCAAAAGCTGTTGAGGGTCATAGATTTGGACTGTTGAATCGTATTTACTGGATCGGAAAAATCTATCCAAATAATAAAAAAGATAAGTGTATTCTCAAGACATCAGTTAGTTTTGTTGATATTTATGCAGAATTATTTACACCACTAATCATGGGCGTTCCGTCAATTATTGCGGATGATGATACCCGAAAAGATCCGCGGAAGCTAATTGATTTCATTCGCACGAATAACGTTACTAATGTTACTTTGACGCCCACGTTTTTATCCGAAATATGTGGGGAATTAGAACGGGATAAAACATTATTACCAGAGTTGAGATTGATTTTTTCCAGTGGGGAAATCTTATCTTTCTCTTTATCATTGCGAGTAAATAAATATATTCCAATGGCCAGGCTTATTAATATTTATGGCTCATCTGAAATGAGTGCGGATATTACTACCTATGAGGTTAAAGGTGATGAGATTGGCCTGATACCTGTTGGTACGCTGTTTAGTAATACTTTCGCAAGAGTTGTTAATCAAGATGGAATCATTTTGCCATATGGATTCATCGGGGAAATATATGTTGGCGGGGCTATTCTTACAAATGGCTATGCTATTTCATCTATCGAACAGCAACAGAATTTTTTTGAAGAAGGTGATAGGCGGTGGTTTAAAACAGGTGACGTTGGTTTTATAAATCAGTTTGGCGATTTGGTTATTTTAGGCAGAACAGATGATCAAATTAAAATTCGAGGAGTAAGAATTGATTTACGAGCTATAGATGATGTTGTACTGAGTTGCGAAGGTGTTATCTCCGCTTGCTCGGCCAGCGTCATGACCCACAGAGGAGATAAGGTTCTTGGCATACTTATTGTAACAAATAAGAATATGACGGCAGACCATATCTACAATCAGTTGCGTTTTAAATTACCTCGATCTTCTATGCCCAGCATTTTATTAAAGGCTGATTCGATCCCCAAACTGCAAGGGGGGAAGGTGAACAGAAAAGCGGTTTCAAAAGAGTTGGCTGATCATTACTCATCAATGGAAAGTCGTGATTTTATTATGCCAAAAACTACTCTGGAAAAAAATATTGAATCTGTTTGGCAGGAATTGCTGGAAATTGATACTGGGATCAGTAGAGACCAAAATTTCTTTATGCTTGGTGGCCATTCTATTTTGGCAACTCGTTTGCAAAATCGTTTGAGAACGTATTTTAAGGTGGAGCTTTCGCTGGTGGATATTTTTAACCGACCTACGATTGCGGAACAAGCTGAATTAATTCAAAGCCTTCCTTCTACTTTAGATGCTAACTGGGTATCGATAGGTAGAACTGGGTATCATTCCTTATCAGATAATCAGCTAGGTACCTGGTACATTAGCAAGATAAGCCGCAATCACAATTTATCCAACAATCTTGGCATGATGTATCTTGTTATGGGCGACATCAATCCACAAAGATTACAAAATGCGCTCAATCGGTTGGCTGAACGGCATGAGGTTTTTAGAACATCTTTTAGCATAGTAGATAATATCCCTAAAAAGATGATTAATTCCTATGGGTTAATTAATCTTGAATATAAAATGTGTGATGACGTGATGGAGTCATCAGTAATTGAATATAACCGCTTGATTGGAAACGAGTTCGATCTAACTACACCTCCTTTAATAAAAATAATGCTTTTAGACAGCAAGGTACAGTCGCCCAACAACCATGAAGTTAAACAGATATTAATCTTATCAGCTCATCATATTATCCTGGATGGGTGGTCACTCAGAGTTTTTTTCAGAGATTTGAATAAATTATATAATGATGTTGAGCTTGAACCCTTAGCATTTCAGGGGATTGATTATGTTGATCTCATGAATAATAGCTCAATACTTAAAGAAGAATTTCAGCGGTTAAGTGAATTTTGGCATAGCCATCTGGAAGGTATTCCACAGTGCCTGGATTTACCATTGGATAACGAGAGAGAAAAAAATATTGATTTATCCGGATCAACAATCTGTGCTGATCTGGATAATAACCTATTCCAAGATGTCAATAAATTGGCAATTGAAAGGAAAGTTGGGAAATATCACGTATTTGTCAGTGCCTTTATGATGACGTTATCTTATTGGTGTAATCAAACTGATATACTGGTAGGCGGGGGGATATCAGGGAGATATGATAAGAAATTAGATGATGTTATTGATTTTTTTAGTGACATTCTTCCATTAAGAGGTATGGTTAATTTAGATGAATCACTAGCTGATAACTTTGATAGGTTGATATTATCGATATCTGAATCTATCAAACATCAAAAATTTTCTTTTAATAAGATCGTACAACAGATAAATCACCCAAGAACTCCTTTTTATCACCCGGTAGTTCAGGTTATTTGTACTCATCAAAATTTAACGGACGATGTTGATTTTGGTGACGTTCCATTAGAAATTTTTATACCTAATAATCACCTAAAGAAAAAAGTAAGATTTGATATTAGCATGTTTTTATTTGAATATAAAAGAAGTATGAAACTGGTTGTTGATTACTCTGATAGACTTTTTACGAAGAAGAGCATTGATGCTTTACTTTATTCATATATTCAAGTTTTAAAGGCTATTATTAATACGCCAGAAAAAAAATTGAGCGTTTTACCGTTGTTTCAATCGGTTAATCTACTGAAAAAAGATAATTCGAATGACGACCAATCTTCTGAAAGTCAACTATTGGAAGTGAATGTTAAAGAACGTACCGGTATGGATAGGCTGGCATTACAAAAAAATAGGAAAGAAATATTAAATCTATTGATCAAGGGTATGCAAGATATCTTACAAAGGAAAGTGCGTACTGATATCAGTATGTTTGAGCAAGGTGGGAATTCAATGAGTATTATTGCTTATCAGATATACATTCAGAAAAATTTATCAATCGATATTGATATCGGTATTTTGATAGGTTACCCGACTATTGATTTATTAGTTGACTATATATTTGAGGAATTAAAACTAACCGATGATTGAAAATGAGAGGGTGGGATTCTATTCGCTATAAAAATTAACTTTTATAAATGAGTTATTGCAGAGTTTCAGAAAAAAGATGATTTATATACAGGCATCCCAAATTTACGGTATCACTTATATGATGTATTTATCACGAATCAGTTTTATAGAGTGGAAATCTTATGAAAAACAAAGGTGAAGTACAACATATTGATTCTATTGATAATTCATGTGAATCCTTGCATGAGGAAAGCGTTGAGATTATTTTCCCTATGTCGGATATGCAGCAGGCATATTGGATTGGCAGGCAAGATGAACTATCCAATGATACCAGCGCGATGCATGTGTACTTTGAAATTGATGTGAAAGATCTTTGTTTAGATAAGTTTAAAAATGCCTGGCAGCGATTACTTCGGCGGCATGACATGTTACGGGTCGTCGCATTGAACGATGGTAATCAAAAAATACTTTCTGAGATACCGCCGTATGACATCGCTTTTGAAGATATTTCAGTGTTACCAGCTTCAGAACAAGACACCGTCTTATTAGCAGCTCGTAATCAGTATGCTCAACGAAAAGCGGATATCTCAAATTGGCCACAGTTTTCAATCTGTATCTTCAAGATGAATCATATCAGTCGGGTGATCATTAGTTTGGATATATGGTGTATTGATGGTCGAAGTTTATATATCCTTTTTTCTGAGCTAAATCAACTGTACATTTCTCCAGAAACTGTTCTGGAGCCGTTGGAATACTCGTTTAGAGAGTATATTTTTTGGTTGAAAGCGCAAGAAAAAACGGGCGAATACCAATCGGCTTTAGCTCATTGGAAAAACAGGATCCCGGATCTTTTTGATGCGCCTAAATTACCACTTGCTCAATATAGTGGGAAAGGATGTTTTACTCGAATTGATCATCAGTTTGGCCCAGATGAAACGAAGAAATTATTTAATATAGCGGCATCACTGGGCGTGACCACCAATGGGCTATTATTGGGAATGTTTGCAGAGGTTCTCAGTTATTGGTCGGCGAGTAAGCAATTCACGCTTAATATACCAAGATTTAATCGTCCGCAAATTCATCATCAAATTAATGATGTGATAGGCGAGTTTGCAACCTTTACCTTACTTAGTATGGACTTGACAATATATCCTTCCTTGAAAGAAAGAATAATAGGCATTCAAAAGCAACTATGGCAAGAGATGGAGTATGGGATAATTTCAGGGGTAAAAATTTTAAGAGAAATAATGAAGTTGTCAGGGACATCAAAATTTGGCGCGATGCCTATTGTATTCACCTCTTCTCCGGAAAGTTTGAACAAGTCGAGTGAAAATGAAAAAAGTTGGTTTGGAGATATGATTTTTTCATTGTCTCAAACGCCACAGGTTTGGTTAGACTGTCAGTATCATATTTCAAATAATAAATTATCTGTTAATTGGGATTATGTACAAGAAAGATTCCCTGAGCAGATGGTCGTGTCTATGTTCGATACATATAAAACCATACTGCTGATCTTATCACAAGAAAATGCGGAAAATTATCTACAACAAAATCACGTTTTTAATTTACCTAAAGCTCAATTGGCCAGGCGTAACCCGGGCAATGGAATCCACAAGAAATATGATTCGCGGCCGCTGTATAGACAATTGGCAGAACGGCTGGCCCAGCCTAATCAGTCCGGCAAAACGGCTGTCATTGCCGGCGACGGGCAACTTGATTATCAAACGCTCTATGAACAAAGCAGCCGCCTGGGTTGGCATTTGAGCCGACAATTTAAGCCTGGCGCACCCCAGGCCATTGTTGCGATCTTGCTGCCGAAAAGCCGTCTTCAGATCGTTTCTGTCTGGGGCGTGCTGGCGTCCGGCGCGGCGTATTTGCCGTTAGACATAGAGCAGCCGGCGGAAAGATTGCGGACTATCTTATCCGATGCCCGGCCTGCCGTGGTGATCGTCGATGGAAGCACCCGGCACAGGCTGAACGATGTCGCCGGTGTGAGCCTGCTGGATTTGGATGAACAGCGCGCATTAATTACGGAAGGAGCCGTGCCGGCGGCGCCGGACTTGCCCGGATACCGCAGTGCCGAAGATGACCTGGTCTACGTGATATACACCTCAGGTACGACGGGGATACCGAAAGGGGTCATGATTGAGTCCCGCGGCGTGCTTAATGCTATCGATTACAGCCGCAGGGTTCTGTTTGGCGCGATAGATAATCTGGTCATTATGGGGGTTTCGGCATTACATCATGATATGTCGGTATTCGATGTATTAGGGGGCATGGTGAGCGGCGGCCTGCTGGTGCTGCCGGATGAGGCGGAGAGAAAAAACCCGGAAGCGTGGTCGACGCTAATAAATGAACACCGGGTTAATAGCTGGGTCTCCGTGCCGGCGATGATGGAGATGCTGTTAACGTGGAGTGACCATAAAAAATATCATTTCGCCAGCTTGCAGGTCGTTTTGCTGGGCGGCGATTGGATACCGTTAACGCTGGCGGAGCGGGTCAGGGGGGCGAGCTCGGAGCAAACAGCGCTCTACAGCGTGGGCGGGCCGACCGAAACGACGATGTGGAACATCGCGCAGGCGATTACAGAGGAAGAAGGCTGGTCAAGTGTCCCCTATGGCCGTCCAATTGCGAACTGTACCTACAGGATACTCAATGCGTCACTGGAGGATGTTCCGGACTGGGCGGTAGGTGAAATGTATTGCGGCGGCATCTCACTGGCCAGGGGCTATCTTAATGACGAAGCGCGTACGCAAGCGCGGTTTATTACGCATCCGGAGAGTGGGGAGCGCTTATACCGAACGGGGGATTTAGGTTTTTATCATCCGGATGGTCGAATTGAATTTGTCGGTCGGCAGGACGGTCAGTTAAAGGTCAGGGGCAATCGGGTAGAGGCCGGGGAGGTCAGGGCCAGGCTGGAAACGTGGCCGGAGATTTCACGCGCCCTGGTGTATCTGTATGAAGGGAGTCTGACGGCCGCGCTGTTGCTGTATCCGGGTCAGGCGAGATTGAATAATGACGAGTTATATCGACGCGCGAAGGCAGAGTTGAGCGCGGCGATGGTGCCTGGGATTTGGCTGCAACTGTACGCGCTGCCGTTAACGGCGAATGCCAAAGTGGATATGCAGGCATTACTGGAAAAGACAAGGCGTTTTATATCGACAGGCGACACGGCAGAAGAGCAGGGAAATGGGATAAGACCCTTAAGTCGCATAGAGTCGCGGTTGGCCGGGTTGTGGGGAGAGTTGTTGGGTCAGAGGCCAGAAAATCCGGATGATAATTTTTTTGCGCTGGGCGGTGATTCATTATTATTAATCAGGCTGTTGGCGAAAATACAGAAAACCTTTGATGTTACTGTGTCCTTGCCTGATTTATTCACCTATCTAAAACTTCATGAGCAAGCCAACATAGTTAATAATCTGACATCAAATTCAAAATCAGATAACATCATTCGTCCGCTTGAATTGACTGAATATCCTTTATCATTTAGCCAGGAAGATATATGGTTAGGTGAGAAAATATCATCAGGTAAAGTCAGGTTTAGAATCTCATTAGGTTTTTATTGTGACGATAATTTGGATATTGACATGCTCCATCAGGCTTTGGCGTGTCTAAGAAACCGGCATTTCGTATTGGCCTGTGTTTTTTCTTTAACCTCTGCTGGTATTACCCAACATACAGATTTAGAGAAAGATATTCCTGTTTTTTATGAAAATCCTATAGATAAAGCAGAGTTGGATTACGTGACAAAAGAAATTGTGAAGTATTCTTTTGACTTATCAAAAGAATATGGGTGGCGAGTGCATATATTGCCAATTAAGGAAGGAGGATATGCATTGGTTTTTAATTTTCATCATGCTATTTTTGACGGATGGTCGATACCTATCTTTTTTAATGAACTACAGGAATTATACAATTCGAATTGCTCAACGCCTATAAGCCGAAATGAAAAAAGTATCTGTTATGGGGATTATGCGGTTTGGAATAGGGCGTTTATTAATGCTCATGAAGATGATAGTTGTGCTTTTTGGCTAAGCAAGTTATCTGGAGGCGAAGCATTAATTCCTTTCGATTATTCCACTGCGCCAATAGCAAAGTCATTACAGTCCGAGGTGACGGCATCTACATTTGAGCTGATTCACAAACTGGTGCAAGAACAACAAACAACGCATTTTATTATTTTGTTAAGTGCTTTTCAAATTACACTTGCATCAGTATTTTTCAAAGATGATTTCTTTATTGGAACATCAAACTTTGGACGTGAAAATATCCAAACTCATGATATGCTGGGTTGTTTTATTAGCAACCCTATCTTTCACGCTAAGTATAATTCTAACCTATCATTTTATGAAGTGATTCATGATGTGAATAATGAACACAAGAAGATGATTAAATATCAGGCTTTATCATTTGCAAAAATAGCAGAAAAAATGGGTAAAAGTGGCTTTGGCGAGGGGATTAATCAGCTTTGCCAGGTCTGTTTCGTTATGCAGCCATCCAATCACGATGAATTTTCTTTAGGTAATTGTGAGATGACTGGTTTTGATATTGACGGTGATGATGTTCGATTGATATATGAGCTGTCATGCTGGCCAAAAAATAATAGTATTCAATTTAAAATGAAGTATGACAATGCAAGGACTTCTGATGTCGATGCCGAATATCTAATGAAAAAATATATATTTTTATTGGATGAGCTAGTGAAAAACCCAAATATTAAAATAAAAAAATTAATAAGTAATGTTCAGGGCTGATGTGGTTTTTATCTAATTAGTAATGTCTATTAACGGTTGCAATATTATTAATCAGGAAGGCCTAATGAATGATTTTATTAATGAAACTGAACAGACGTTGGCTGAGATATGGCGCCAACTACTATCAATTTATCCAACTGGCAGTAGTAATTTTTTTGCTTCAGGCGGGAATTCTCTATTGCTCATCAGACTAAGTATTTTTATTCACGAGCAAATAGAAACAGAGGTTGATGTTAGTGGGTTGTTACAAAACCCGGTTTTTTCTGATATGGTTATTTATATAAATAGCAAGAAAAATAAGTTGGCTTCTCAGTATAGTCCAAAATATAGGTATGATGGAAATCCCATACCGCTATCTTATGCTCAGAAAGATATTTGGAATCAATCCGTTTTGAGTGGTTTTTCCGGTAATTATAATATGCCGTTTTCCTTTCATATATTCGGAGATTTAGCATTGCCGGAGTTTAATCTGGCTGTTTCTAAACTGATGGAAAGACACCGTATTTTTTCTTCCAATATTTCCTTGAGTGAAATGGGAGAACCGCTGATACAGTCAGGTATTCATCATATTCCCCTTCAATTTCATGATCTATCGATACTTCCTGATAGAGATAAAGAATTACGTTTGAGCGAATTGGAGGAAAATGAATTTAACCGGGTGATAAATATACTCAATAGTCCATTATCTTATATTATGTTAGTTAAGATCTCCGAAAAGGAGTATTATTTTTATCTCACAATACATCATATGATTTTTGATGGCGTTTCTTGTGATATCTTTTTGAATGAATTAATGAGTATATATGAAAATAAGCGTTTAAATAAAATCAATGTCGATTTTTTTGACTATGCTTGCTGGGAGAATAGTCGGGAGTACCACGAAGGATTGAACCAGGGGTTGACATACTGGGTACAGAGGCTAAATGATTACAAACCCTTAGAGCTGCCATTTTTGAATGCCGATTCCTCTGATAGAACCAGCGGTTTTATCTCTCAACAGGTGCCAATAAAGCATTTGCAAGCACTGAATACGTTCGCTCGGTCACATAATACAACTCTTTTTGTTGTTTTCTCTTTAGCATTACAAATGGCTCTAGGTAGAGCGAGAACAGGCGGAGACATTATTTTTGGAGCTTATACTTCTCATCGACTCTATTCTGATTTTGCTAATGCGCTAGGGAATTTCATTAATCCAGTAGTATTAAAATGTGATTTTAATATTAACCAATCACTTTCAGATGTGTTGTCCGAAACGCATCAACAGATTACTCAGGATTTTTCATGGCAACATGTTCCTTTTGAATCGATTGTTAATGAAATGAATGTTAAACGTAAATCTGATAGCCATCCGTTTTTTAATGTGTCATTGGTGTTTAATGAGAATATTCTAAAGCAAGAGTATCTTCCGGGAGCGTTACGGATTAAGTTAGAAAGCAAAATGGAACATAATATTGTATTTGCTTTTGATACGGATATAGAATTTATTGTTCATTCCAATCAAAGCGGTCTTTTTATCGGTGCTGTATATATTAAGAACAAAGTTGGGGACGGCTTGATTAAGTTTATCCTGGATACGCTCTCATCTTTGTTGTCCATTTTCCCTGATATTGATCCGACTAAAGCTCTTTCATCCGTTCCTCTTCATGATGAAAAATCATCCGACAGTTGATTTTTCATCATTAAAAAGCGCTTCTGATGGATCGGAATATCAATGAATAGATAAAGTGAGGATGATATGTTTGAATCAATTGGTGAGTCTGATGAAAATGAAACTCTTGTTGAAAAACAATTTTCCTCTGTTCGGGAGTTGTTTTCTGGACCAAATGATTATTTATCAAGCCGAATAGATAAGGGTATCCAACGCTTTTTAACAAGCACCGATAAATGCTCGCCTTTTAACCGGGAGGCATTAATCAATAGATATTCTTCATTCAACATCCCGGATGTTGGCGTCACTTTCAAAACATACTTTGATTATCTTGAAAGTCAGATTGTTCCGGACAGTTCTCATTTGGCTTCTGCCAGATACCTTGGTCATATGACATGTCCTGTCCCCCATTTTATTCCTGAAGTCGGCAGGCTTATTCAATCTCTCAATCAAAATATGGTGAAAATGGAAACCAGCAGAGGTTTGACTATCCTGGAAAGACAGTCTTTATCATTGATTCATAAAGAATTATTTGGCTTTAATCAAGCGTTTTACGATGCTTTTTCGCAAGATTTCACGGGTGCTTTGGGGATTTTTACGAGTGGCGGAACGCTCGCAAATATAAGTGCATTATGGGCGGCGTGTCGGAATGTCAGGGCAAGGGAAGGTAACCGTATAGAATACATAGACCAGGTGGTTATCGGTTCTGAATTAATGCATTATTCCTTTGATAAAGCGGCCGAAATTTTAGGGTTGAATTTAATAAAGTTACCGGTAGATAAAGATAACAGCATCTCCCCAGCGGATCTGAAGAATAAAATCATTGAGTGCGAGGAAAGTGGTAAAAACGTTATTGCACTGATCGGTATTGCTGGCTCAACCGATTTTGGAAGTATCGACCCTTTGGTTGAAATATGTCGATTAGGCGAGGAAAAAAATATTTATGTTCATATTGATGCCGCCTGGGGAGGCGGTTTTTTACTAAGCCAATATAAAGATAAAATTTTATCGGGTATAGAACTTGCTGACTCAGTAACCATTGATGGTCACAAACAGCTGATGATGCCCATAGGCTGTGGGTTGCTCTTGTTCAGAGATCCAGCGCTGTCAAAGAAAATTGCTCATCATGCACCTTATGCGGCAAGAGAAAAATCATTGGATCAGGGGAGATATACATTGGAAGGAACCAGACCTGCCAACACATTATATTTACATGCCTGCCTGAATATTATTGGCAGAAATGGCTATCGGGAAATCTTCAAGTTGGCGATGCAGAATGCCGGATTCATGGCCGATGTTATAAACGACAATGATTCGTTTGAACTAACTTCATCTCCTATTATAAATATATTGACATATCGCTATGTTCCAAAAATCTACAGGCGAAAAAAACTAAGTCATGAGGATAATTTTCATATCAACGAGTTTAATAAGTTATTACAAAAAGCGCAAAGAGCCAAAGGGAATTCGTTTGTCTCACGCACCACTCGACCGATTGCCAAGTATGGAACGCAGAAGTTAGTGTTATTAAGAGCTGTTCTTATAAATCCTTTAACGACCAGAAATGATATTAACTATGTGATAAATGAGCAATTAGAAATAGCCCATTCTTTAGAAAAACCATGATAGGCCATGAGGGGAGGGACTTGTTTTTAAATTGGATAGTCATCCTGTTATGCCGTTTCGAGGTATTAATCATGATGTAGGAGACTGCATACGAATGCGGAAATATGATCATCAGGCAATCGATAACATAGGTTGATAACCCATCCTCCGTACACGACAGATTTATCCATGGTCGGTTAGCGTGCAGAAATGATTATAAAAATATTGCATAAGCCGACGCACCTTACGCATTAAGGGAAAAATGATGCTTATTGCTGGTTGAAACGTTTATTCCTAATTAATTGATTTATATAAATAAGGGGTTTTATTGTGTGATGTGGTCGACAAATTTTTCAATGATAAATTATGTGATTGTTTTTTATATAAATATCTAAATTGATTAAATGTTGACCAATGATGTTTGTGCGGTATAATTTAGTCGCCTGAAATGAAAACAATAATGATTATGATAACCATTCCTTTTAATATGTAAGCGCAGGGGTAATCTTGTGGATACATTAATTACGGAAACGGAAACATCTACTGGCTTGAATTACTCGGAACAGTCCACGTTTTTGTATGCATCGGCACATTGCTGCCTTTTTACCTCCGGCTTATTTGAGCGCATTTCTGTCCCCGCTTGCATATGCGACTCGCAAGAGGACATACTCAGCCCTGCTATCGCGCAGACTTTTCAGCGGGCTCGTCAGGCAGGGCAGGTGCTCCCCGTCGTTGTTGGCGCAATCCCATTTGATAAAGGCCAACCTTCCAGTCTCTATGTTCCTGATAGTTGTACCTTTACGACGAAATCCAAACTCATCGCGCTTGCCCGCAGGCAAACTGATGACGTGCCTGAAGCATTAAAAGTGACTAGCCTCCCGGATGAATGTCGATTCAAATTTATGGTAGCGGAAGCCGTCGAGCGTTTTCGCCGGGGAGAGTTGAGTAAAGCAGTGCTGTCGCGCATTCTGGAAATTGAGTTCTCGCACCCTATCGCGGCGCAAAGGATCTTTAATAATCTGTTGGTACAGGATGCGGGCGGCTATCACTTTTCCCTACCGTTACCAGGTGGTCAGGTGCTCCTGGGCGCAAGCCCGGAATTACTGCTGTGCAAACAGGGCAACAGCATCGTATCGAACCCGCTGGCGGGGTCGGCATGCCGAATGAGTGATGCGCACCTCGATTATCTGAACGGACAGGGCTTACTGCATTCTGATAAAAACAAGCACGAGCATAAGCTGGTGGTGGATGACGTTCGCCAGCGCATGACGCCGCTTTGCTCTTCGCTAACCATTCCGTCAGAGCCTTCATTGATGACCACCGCATCGATGTGGCACTTGTCCACGGCCATTAGCGGTAAATTGGCTAATCCCGAGATGACGGCGCTTCAGATAGCCTGTCGACTACATCCCACGCCCGCGCTGTGTGGTTTTCCCACGCATAAGGCGCGCCAATTGATCGCTGATCTGGAACCGCATGATCGGGGCGTGTTCAGCGGGATTGTCGGCTGGTGTGATGCCAACGGCGATGGTGAATGGGCAATTGTCATTCGCTGCGGCACCATTCAACACACTAAAGCTCGCCTGTTTGCCGGCGCGGGCATTGTTGCAGCCTCGCTTCCCGATGAGGAATGGGCAGAAACCGCGGCTAAATTGAACACGATGCTGAACGCATTTGGTCTGAACCCTCTATAAAGGATTCTGTTATGGCAATCCCTTCAATTGCGTCTTATTCCATGCCGTGCATCCAGGATTTTCCCGACAATAAGGTGACCTGGTCATTCGACCCCGAGCGCGCGGTGCTGCTGATTCACGATATGCAGGATTATTTCGTGAATTTTTACGCGACGGATAGTCAGCTGGTGCAACAATTGATTGAAAATATCGCGGCGTTGCGGCTCAGTTGTAAGGCACGAGGAATTCCGCTGGTCTATACCGCTCAGCCCATAGAGCAAAGTCCGGCCGATCGCGCGCTGCTGAACGACATGTGGGGAGCCGGCTTGAATAATCATCCGGAAAAACAACGGATCGTCGCCGCGTTGGCGCCGGATGAACATGACACCGTGTTGGTGAAATGGCGCTATAGCGCATTTCACCGCTCTTCTCTTGAAGCGATGATGAAAGATACGGGCAAAGATCAGCTCATCATCTGCGGTATCTACGGGCATATCGGCTGCATGGTGACCGCGATCGATGCTTTTATGCGCGATATCAAGCCATTTCTGGTGGGAGACGCTATTGCCGATTTTTCGCTTCAGGAGCATCTGATGGCACTGAAATACGTTGCGGCTCGTGCCGGACGTGTGGTTCGCTCGGTGGAGTTAACAGGGACAAAATCCGCCTGACGTTAACCAGGCAGGGGATTAAAGCGCGCTTTCTATTTTAGCGCAGACAGGTAAATAGGAGGCAGTGATGAATGAAATACAATCCCGGCGGTTTGATTTTAGCGGACAGACCGTGTGGGTCACCGGCGCGGCAAGCGGTATTGGCGAATGCACTGCCCGGCGGTTTGCCGCATTCGGCGCGCAAGTCATTGGATTCGATCGTACGTTCCAGCACCGGGATTACCCGTATGTCTGTTTAACGCTGGATATTAGCGACATGGAACAGGTGGAAGCCATATGCCGCCGGCAGTTGGCCAAAGCGGATCTCGACGTGCTGGTCAACGCAGCGGGGATCCTGCGTCTGGGGGATATTGAGGCGTTGAGTGCCGATGACTGGCATCAGTGTATCAATGTCAACGCCTCCGGGGCATTTTACCTTTTTAAAGCGCTGTTCCCGCATTTTAAACGGCGTCGCCGGGGCGCCATCGTCACTATTGGTTCTAACGCCGCCCACGTTCCGCGTATGCAAATGGCGGCTTATTGCGCTTCTAAGGCGGCGTTGACCAGCCTGACCCACTGCGCCGGGCTGGAACTGGCGCCCTATGGCGTGCGCTGTAACCTCGTGTCGCCCGGTTCGACCGATACGCCGATGCTGCGCGGCATGTGGCGCAGCGACGACGCGGAACGGAGTACCATCGCTGGTTTTCCCCACCTCTACAAACTGGGGATCCCGTTGGGGAAAATTGCCCGGCCGGAAGAGATCGCCAATACCGTGATTTTTCTCGCTTCCGATCTTGCCAGCCATATCACCATGCAGGATCTGGTGGTGGATGGCGGCGCAACGCTGACGGCCTGAGCGGCTGATGCGACAAAGTCTCTGAATATCGTGATAAAAATAAAGTGGAAAAGCCGGGGGGCGTTCAGCAAACAGACTGAAAGCGTATCGAATATGGGGGAATTTATTGTAGCGTAATAGAAGGATTGGCGAGCTGTAATAAAAGCCGATAAAACTTGAATTGGTACGACCGAGTGGACTCGAACCACCGACCCCCACCATGTCAAGGTGGTGCTCTAACCAACTGAGCTACGGTCGTACAGGGTAGGTTTCGCTCAACGGAATTATCTTCCGTCAACTAACCTTTTGATTAAAATGCTATTTTTTATCCCAGCGGTTGGGATGGGCGCTATTATGGACTTGTCCGGCATGGATGGCAAGACCTTTATATATCATACTCTTCCAGATGCTGAATGTTTGGTCAATTGGGCATTCGGCGTTGTAGGTTTTGACCTGACGTTGACCGCGTTACCCTCTCACCGATTAAAGCGGACAGATAAAAATGAAAAAAACCAATCTATCGTTACTCGCCGCAGGGATATTCGCAGCGGTATCCCTGCGCGTATCTGCGTTGCCTGCTGATTTTCCCGCCGTTCCTACAGCCAATGTGCCGGTTAAGCAGTACGTGACGGCGGTAAATCCCGATAATAGCATTACGTTTCGTTTGTTCGCGCCGGCGGCAAATAAAGTCAGCGTCTTCACCGGCGCGACGCCGGAGAGCCTGGTCTCTCACGCCATGACTAAAGATGAGTCGGGGATCTGGTCTTTCCAGTTGCCGCCGCAACAACCTAATTTGTATGAGTATTTTTTCAGCGTTGATGGTTTTCGCTCGATTGATACCGGCAGTGCGTTCACCAAGCCGCAACGTCAGGTGAATACCAGTCTGATTCTGGTTCCGGGCAGCATTCTCGATGTGCGCGCCGTTCCTCATGGCGATTTGCGCACAGTGACATATCATGCGGCCGCGCTTAAGTCTGAGCGGCAAATGTACGTCTGGACGCCGCCGGGATATAGCGAATCATCGAAACCATTGCCTGTTCTCTATTTCTATCACGGCTTTGGCGATACCGGCGCATCGGCGGTCGTACAGGGCCGGATCCCGCAGATTATGGATAACCTGCTGGCGGAGAAAAAAATTGCGCCGATGCTGGTCGTGATCCCCGATACTGAAACGGATATCGCGGATGCCGTGCCGGAGGATTTTCCTCCTCAGGAAAGACGTAAAGTCTTCTATCCCCGTAATGCGCTGGCGGCGGACAGGGAGCTTATCCATGACATTATTCCCACGATTAATCAGCATTTTAATGTCCGACAGGATGCGGACGGCAGGGCGCTGGCCGGATTGTCGCAAGGCGGTTATCAGGCGCTGGTGTCGGGTATCACCCATCTGGATCATTTCGGCTGGCTGGCGACGTTCAGCGGCGTGACGACGGAAACGGTGCCGAATGCCGCCGTATCGGCGCAGCTCGATCGCCCGCAACAGATTAATCAGCAGTTGCGCGACTTTACGGTGGTGATTGGCGAAACCGACAACATCACGGGTAAAGACATTGCCGGGCTTAAAACCCTGCTGGAAGAGAAGGGGGTACGCTTCAGCTATACCCAATATCCGAATCTGGGGCATGAAATGGATGTCTGGCGCCCGGCCTATATCGAATTTGTGCAAAAATTATTTAAATAGCAAAGTTTAGGCGGCGCTAAATCTCTTTTAGCGCCGTAGCGTATGAGCGTCAGAATGCGTGAAAAACGGCCGCCTGAATCAACGCGGCTGGCGAGGTAGCTCGCGGCGCACGCCCAGGCCGATGATGCGGCCGCTCAGGTGCGGCAGCCAGGGCTGGCGAATCAGCCAGCGCGCGAACGCCGGCGGCCGTCGTGCGGCGCGGGATGAGGTTTTCCCTTTGCCGGTCATCATGATTTGCAGCCGCTGGATAACGCGGGTGGGAAATTCGCGTCGCCGTTGCACACGATTCAATATATGCAGGCCGACCGGCCCGCGCGCCAGCGGTTCGGCCAGAATATTGGCGGCGGCCACCGCATCCTGAATAGCCAGATTTACGCCGACGCCGCCGATGGGGGACATGGCGTGAGCCGCATCGCCGATGCACAAAACGCCCGCCGCCGCCCAGCGATCCAGCCGGTCGATGCGAATATCCAGCAATTTAACTTGCGTCCAGTCGGCAACGGCCCGCGCCAGCCGTTCGACGCCGAATGGGGAGACCGCCGCGACCTGTTGCAACAGCGCAGGCAGACCTTGCCGTCTGATAGCGGGAAAGGCGCCTTTGGCGATACTGTAGCCGCATTGCCAGTAGTCGCCCCGATCCAGCATGATAACGTTGTTCCTGGGGCCGCCGTGTCCGCTGGCCCAGTTTTCGTCGTCGGCCGCTTTCGGCAATTTCATCCATACCACGTCCCGCGGCATGCCGAAGCTGCGGCCGGTCAGGCCCGCCGTCTGGCGCACCACCGACTGGCGGCCGTCGGCGGCGATAACCAGTCCGGCGCGGATCAGCAGCTTGTCGCCATTGACGTCCAACGCTTCCACGCCCGTTACCGCGCCATTTTCCCGAATCGTGTTCACGACCTGCGTGGCGCGCAACAGCTGGAATCCCGCTAACGATTGGCCCTGTTCCGCCAGAAAATTGAGGAAATCCCACTGCGGCATCAGCGCCATAAATCGACACGGGGAGGGCAGGCGCCGGAAGTCGGCCAGGGTGATCTTCCGGCCGTTAAATTCCCCAACAAGCGTCTCGACCCGTTGATGCGGCAGTCGCAGCAATGCTTCAAGCAGCCCCAGGCGCGCCATAATCTCCAATGTTGACGGATGGATGGTATCGCCGCGGAAATCCCGCAGAAAATCGGCATGCTTTTCCAGCACCAGCACGGGAATGTCGGCGCGCGCCAGCAGATAGCCGAGCATCAGTCCGGCCGGGCCGCCGCCGACAATGCAGCAGGGCGTTTCCAGGATCTTATCGGTCATGGCATTTCGTCAGACAGGGAAAATCTAATGATAGAAGCTTGGGCTTAAGTTGCAAATGATTCTCATTAGTGCCGGGCGGCGTTGCCTCTGTCGGCCGGGCGATTGGCATGCAGGAAATCAGCGCGGGCCAGATGCTGAAATATTAACGTTTAAGGTCATATTTTTCCTGTCTATTTGTCCAAGGATTGAAATATATTAACGATAATTGACGATCTTTCGAGCCATATGAAATATTAATGGATTTCGTTTTTTTTATTTAATTTCTCTTGTCGTTTTTTATCGATATGCACTTTTTTGTTGCATTCCTCCGCTTTAATTCAAGGCTATTTTTTATTTCTGGTGCAAGAGTAAAACATTTGATTCCCGATAGTGCAGTCGGCGCTGTATTTTTGTTCCTGACTATAAATACAGGTTATATTAATGCGTTATTTTTAATAAGTTCTGATATTGTTTCTGTTTTTTTTTGCTTTATAACTGATAACTCATCTGTTGGACAATGCTTTCACCAGATGAAAAACCAGGGCGATGAACATTCACTGAGGGCGGAATAATGAAAATAAATATAAAAATAGTGAGTCTGATGATGGCTGGCGTATGTTTCTTTTCTTATGCGAAGGCAGATGAGCTGCCTCCTCTCAAAGTCGCTCTGGATGGGACTTTTGCGCCGCATGCTATGCCGAAAATGGGCGGGGGGATAGAAGGATTCAATGTGGATTTGGCCAATGAGGTGGCCAAAAAAATGGGGCGGCAAATAAATATTATTGCCGCGCAGTTTTCCGGTCTTATTCCCGCGATGCAGGCTGGAACATATGATTTTATTGTCGCGCCAGTCACTGTTACTCGTGAACGCGCTGAAAACGTACTGTTTAGCGAGGGGTATTATAATAGTGACTTTCAATTTGTAGTCAAAAAAGACACGCCGAAAATTACTTCTCTCGATGGATTCAGAAATAAAACGTTAGCGGTAAATAAGGGCGCTGAATATGATATATGGGCGCGTAAACTGGCCGATGAATATCAATGGCGGGTTGTCAATTACGGTACCAATACCGATGCGATTCAGGCTGTTGTTTCTAATAAAGCTTTCGCCGCGATAACCGGCATTACCCCCGGTGCCTGGGCGGTAAAAAAGAATCCGCGCATCGCGCTTTCCTATACCTATTCCACCAATAATGTCTGGGGCATGGCATTCAGAAAGGATGATTCGGCAACCCGCAATCAGGTGGATAGCATTATCGAATGCCTGAAAATCGACGGCACCATCAGCCGTCTGTCTGAAAAATGGTTCGGCCTGACGCCCGCGGCGGGCAGCGCGGCGGTGACGCCCATGCCGGGCTATGGACCGCCGGGACTGCCGGGTTATGAAGATACGCCTCATCCGTTGGCGTGTCAGGCCGCCGACGCCGGGACCGGGGGCACGCGGCCATGATTCGACGGCCGATACTCGAGATTGCCGGGTTATATAAATCGTACGGCGACACCGAGGTGCTGAAAGGCATCGATCTGAAAGTGGCGGAGAAAGAGCTGGTGTTTCTGATTGGGCCTTCCGGCTCGGGTAAGAGCACGCTGCTGCGCTGCTGTAATTTGCTGGAGCGGCCTGAATCCGGCGCGATATTGCTGCGCGGCGACGATATCGCGCTGCGCGCCCGGCAAATCAACCACGTTCGTCAGCGTATCGGCATGGTTTTTCAGTCGTTCAATCTGTATCCGCATTTGGATGTGTTGAATAACGTCACGTTGGCGTTGCGCAAGGTGCAAAAAAAATCCGCCGCCGAGGCGCGGCAAATCGCTATGCACCATCTGGAGCAGGTGGGGCTGGGGCATAAAGCGTCCAGCCGCGCCACGGATCTGTCCGGCGGTCAGCAGCAGCGCGTCGCTATCGCCCGCGCATTGGCGCTGAAACCGGAAGTCATGCTGTTTGATGAGCCGACCAGCGCGCTGGATCCTGAATTGGTGGCGGACGTACTGAACGTGATGCTCGAACTGAAACGCGACGGCATGACCATGCTGGTGGTTAGCCATGAAATGCGCTTTGCCGCCGAAGCGGCGGATCGGGTGGTCTTTATGGACGGCGGCGTGATCGTCGAACAGGGGCCGCCGGCGCAAATTTTCCACTATCCGCGCCACGAGCGGCTGCGCGCTTTCGTCAACCGTCTGGGAGGATGAACGATGGATACGCCGGTTTCTGCGTTGGATCGTTTTCTCTCGGTGTTTTTCAACGCGCCGATCATGCGCGAGTATGCGCCGCTGGTTGCTCAGGGCATGCTGGTGACTTTGCAGTTGGCGGTACTGGTGGTGATAAGCGGCATTCTGCTCGGGCTGGCATTGGCCTGTCTGCGCATCTGTCGGGTGCGTACGCTGAATGTATTGATTGTGCTGTATGCCGACCTGCTGCGCTCGCTGCCGCCGCTGGTGCTGATCCTGCTGGTCTATTTCGGTCTGCCGAACGTCGGCGTCGATCTGCCCGGTTTTATCACGGTCTGGCTGGTGTTATCGCTGGTGCTGGGCGCGTTTGCGGAAGAGATTTTCTGGGCCGGCCTGCTGTCGGTGCATAAAGGGCAGTGGCAGGCGGCGCGCGCCACCGGTTTCGGTTTCGGCGCCACGCTTTGGCACATTGTTCTGCCGCAGGCCATCCGCCTGACGATCCCGCCGTTGACCAACCGGGCCATCGCCATCAGCAAAAATACCGCGCTGGGGTCGGCGGTCAGCGTGCCGGAAATCCTTTATCAAGCCACGTCGGCGCAGTCGGTCACCGGCAGCGCCACCCCGTTGCTGCTGGGTACTCTGGCCTATCTGCTGCTGTTTGTGCCGGTGGTGATTTTCGGCCGCTGGCTTGAACAACGTTTCGCCTGGGGGACGCGTTAATGGAGATATTGTTGGAGCAATTCCTGAATATCGAGGTGATGCAGGCCTGTTTTCCGATGCTGCTTGCTGGCCTGTGGGTGACGCTTCAGCTTTGCCTGCTGGTGATCCCGGTTGGCTGTGCGGCCGGTTTGCTGACCGCATTGGCCAGCCTGTCGTCATGCCGCCCGCTGCGCATCGCCGCGATGATTTTCACCGATCTGTTCCGCGCCGTACCGCCGCTGGTGCTGCTGATTCTTATTTATTCCGGTCTGCCGTTCGCCGGCCTGCATTTATCGCCAATGCAGGCGGTCGCGCTGGCCTTCATGCTCAATAACGCCGCCTACTACGGCGAAGTATTGCGCGCCGGCATTCAGTCGGTGGGGCGCGGTCAGCGCGAAGCCGCGCGCAGCACCGGGCTCAATGCCGTGCAGACGCTGCTGTGGGTGGTGTTGCCGCAGGCGGTGCGTAACGTTCTGCCGGACCTGATATCCAACACCATCGAAGTGATCAAGTTAACCTCGCTGGCCAGCGTGGTATCGCTTGCGGAAATACTGTACGCCGCCGATATGGCGCGTTCCCTGACGTATAACGCCTCGCCGCTGGTGCTGGCGGCGGGATTCTATCTGGTAATGATTTGGCCTCTGGTCAGGTTGATCAGCCGCTTTGAGCGGCGTGTTGAAGAATAGGACAGGAAACGAATATGAGAAAATGTATTGTCGGCGGCGCGCAATTGGGCGCGATCCAGAAAAAGGACAGCCGCGAGTCGGTAGTGGAAAGAATGCTGGCGCTGATGGATCAGGCGCAGGCGGCCTCTTGCGATCTGCTGGTCTTTCCGGAACTGGCGTTAACCACCTTTTTCCCGCGCTGGTACAGCGAAGAGCCGGGGGAAATCGCGCGCTGGTTTGAATCGGAGATGCCCAACCGGGCGACGCTGCCGCTGTTTGAGCGCGCGCGGGACTACCAGATGGCCATCACTTTCGGTTATGCGGAGTCCACGCCGGATGGCAGGCACTTCAACACCTCGCTGATGACCGACCGTAACGGCGACATCATCGCCAAATACCGCAAGGTGCATCTGCCGGGCCACGACGCCTACGATCCCGAACGCGCGTTTCAGCATCTGGAAAAATACTATTTCGAACCGGGAGATCTCGGATTCAACGTCTTTTCCAATCTTGGCGGCATTATGGGGATGGCGATTTGCAACGATCGGCGCTGGCCGGAAACTTATCGCGTACTGGGGCTACAGGGCGTAGAGCTGGTGACCATCGGCTACAACACGCCGGCGTTCAACGCGCAGCGCCAGGATGAGGCCGATGACAAGCGGTTGTTTCATTCCCTGCTGTCGATGCAGGCCGGCGCCTATCAGAACAGCACCTATGTGGTGGGGGTGGCCAAGGCCGGCGTTGAGGACGGCCACGAGCTGATTGGCGGCAGCGTGATTATCGACCCCAACGGTTTTGTGCTGGCCGAGGCGAAAACCCAGGGCGATGAACTGATCGTCGCGGCGTGCGATTTCGATGAAAGCCGTTTCGGTAAAGAGACGGTATTCGATTTTAAACGCCATCGCCGCACCGAGCATTATCGGCTGATCGTCGAACAAACCGGCGTCGAAATTCCGGCCGAAGTGGAAAAGGAGCTGGCGAAATGCAACATCGTATAAACCGGCATATGGCGGGGGTGTTCGCGATCGCGCCGACGCCGTTCGACGAGCAGGAGCGAATCGATTACCCGAGTCTGTCGCGGCTGATCGCACTGTATCAACATGCGCAGGTCAGCGGCATCACGGTGCTTGGCATGATGGGGGAAGCGCAGAAACTCACGCAGGCCGAAAAATTGAGCGTTATCGACGCCTTTCTTGACGGGGTGGCGGGTGCGCTGCCGGTGATCGCCGGCGTTTCCGCCGCGGGCATCGCCAATATGGCGGTTCTGGCCGAGGCCGCCATGGCGCGCGGATGCGCCGGGGTCATGGTGGCACCGGCGGCGGGATTGAAAACCGATGAGGCGGTATTCGGTTACATGAAGCAGGCGTGCGCGGCGCTGGGGCCGGATATCCCGATCTGTTTTCAGGATTTTCCGCAGATGACCGGCGTACACGTCAGCGCCGAGCTGATCGTCCGTCTGACGCGCGAACTGCCGCAGATTGTGATGCTTAAACATGAAGATTGCCCCGGCCTGAACAAAATCAGCGCTATCCGCCGTCAACTGGCGGCGGACGATACCGCGCTCTCCATCCTGACCGGCAACGGCGGACTCTATTTACCCCTTGAGCTACAGCGCGGCGCGGACGGCGCCATGACCGGCTACGCCTGGCCGGAAATGCTGGTGGAGGTGGTGCGGCGTCACCAGCAGGGCGACGTGGACGGCGCGCAGGATCTGTTTGACGACCATTTGCCGCTGCTCAGTTATGAGCAGCAGCCGGGCGTCGGTTTAGCCATCCGCAAAGGGATTCTCCGCCGGCGCGGCATCTTTGCCTCGGCGCGTCTGCGCGCGCCGGGCGCGCGGCTTTCGCCGGAAGATGAACAACAGTTGCAGCGTTTGATGCGGCGTCTGGCGGCGCGGCGGCGATCGTCCATCCCGCTTGCCGACGGACGTGCGGAATAGTGAAGGAGGTCTCCGATGTTTGATTTGATTATCCGCGGCGGACGCATCATTACCGCCGCCGACGACTACACGGCCGATATCGGCATCAAAGACGGCCGCATTGCGGCGCTGGGCGCCCTGAGCGAGGGGCGCGAGACGATTGATGCCGACGGTCTGTGGGTGATGCCCGGCGGCATTGAAGGACATTGCCATATCGCGCAGGAGTCCTCGTCAGGGCTGATGAGCGCCGATGATTATTACAGCGGTACGGTGTCGGCGGCGTTCGGGGGCAATACCACCATCGTGCCTTTCGCCGCTCAGATGAAGGGGCAGCGGCTGGAGGATGTGCTGGAGGTTTACCACGATCGCGCCGCGCCGAAGGCGGTGCTGGATTACTCGTGGCACCTGATCATCACCGACCCGTCGGTGCCGCTGGCGGATGATTTACCCAGGGCGGTGGCGCGCGGCGTGCCGTCGTTTAAGTTTTTTATGACCTATGACGCGGTGAAAATGAATGACGGCGACATTCTCAACCTGCTTACGCTGGCGGCGGAGCACGGCGCGCTGGCGATGGTGCATGCGGAAAACAACGACATCATAAAATGGATGAGCCGACGCCTGCTGGATCGCGGCTATACGGCGCCGCGCTATCACGCGATCAGCCATCCGGCGGCGGCGGAAATCGAGGCGATCGGCCGGGTGACCCAACTGGCGGCGTTCGTCGGCGCCCCGCTGCTGGTGGTGCATGTGTCCACCGTCGAAGGCGCGGATATTATCGCCCGCGCGCGTCTTGCCGGCGCCAGGATTTACAGCGAAACCTGCCCGCAGTATCTCTTCCTGACCCGGCAGGATCTCGATCGGGAAGGGCGGGAAGGCGCGAAATTCATGTGCAGCCCGCCGGTGCGCGATACGGCCGCCCAGCAGGGGCTATGGCGTCATTTGCAGGCCGGCACCTTTGACTTCTTTTCCTCCGATCACGCGCCTTACCGTTTTGACGCCAGCGGTAAATTTTTCCACGGCCCGGACGCCACCTTCCGCCAGATCGCCAACGGTATGCCCGGCATTGGCCTCAGGATGCCGCTGTTGTTCAGCGAGGGGGTGATGAAAGGGCGGATCACGCCGCAGCAGTTCGTCGCGCTGACCTCGACTAACGCCGCGAAAACGCTGGGGATGTTTCCGCAAAAAGGCGCCATCGCCATCGGCGCGGATGCGGATCTGGCGCTGTGGGATCCGAATGTGACGCGCCGTGTGACGCTCGCCGATCAGCATGACAACATGGACTACACGCCGTTTGAGGGCATGACCCTGCGCGGCTGCCCGGTCCGGGTCATCAGCCGCGGCGAAACGGTGGTCGTCGACGGTGAACTGCGCGCCGCCGCCGGCCGCGGCCGCTTTGTTCACCGGCGTCCGCCGGATTGCACCGGCATGCCCGGCGTCTATACGCCGGAGCTGGATCCGGCGCTCAACTTCGGCGCCGATCTGGCGCCGGTGTTAAAGCGGGAGGGCGCATGACGCGGCCTTTACCGATTCTTGTCATTAATCCCAACAGCAATCCCGCGGTGACCGCAGGACTGCGCGCCGCCACCGCGGCCTTCCGCCTGCCCGCCGGGCCGGAGATTGAGTGCATAACCCTGGCGCAGGCGCCCGCCGGCATCGAAAGTCAGGCGGATATTGATGCGGTGGCGCCGCTGTTGCTGGCGGAAATCGCCGCCCGGCGCGAGGTTTCCGCCGTGGTGCTGGCCTGTTATTCGGACCCGGCCATCGACGCCTGTCGCCGCGCGGCCGAGGTACCGGTGTGGGGCATTCAGGCGTCGGCGCTGTCGGTGGCGCTGACGCTGGGACGCCGTTTTGGCGTACTGGCGATTCAGTCGCAATCGGTCGCCCGTCATCTGGCGTATATCCGCCGACTGGGGCTGGAGGCGCGGCTGGCCGGGGAACGCCCGCTGAATATCAGCGTGGCCGAATCGGCGTCGGGTCAGGATGTAAGCCGCAAACTGGTCGCCGTCGGCCGCCAGTTGATCGAGCAGGATGGCGCTGACGTACTGATTCTCGGCTGCGCCGGTTTGTCGCGTCAGCGCCGTTTTCTCCAGGAGCGGCTTGGCGTGCCGGTGATCGACCCGACGCAGGCGGCGGTGGGGTTGGCGTTGACGGCCATACTGTCCGACGGGGAATGCGGTGAAAATTGAGCGTAAAAACGATATCAATCTGCGTTTGCTGGAGATTTTCGGCGCGGTGATGCGCACCCAGACGACGGTGGACGCCGCCTGCGAACTGGGTATTTCGCAGCCTGCCGTTTCCGGCGGCATCAAACAGCTGGAGGGGCAGCTCGGTTTTCCGCTTTTCGATCGCATCAACCGCCGTTTGCAGCCGACGGAGGATGCGCACCTGCTTTATAAAGAGGTGGGGCCGATTTTTATGATGATCCGTTCGACGGAGAGTCGAATCCGCTCTCTGCGCAGCGGCAATGCGGGCATTTTGCGCATTTTGGGGACGCCGCCGCTGGGGTTTTCGCTGGTGCCGCATGCGCTGCGCCAACTGCTGGTCAACCGGCGCGGGGTAAAAGTACATTTTGATGTGGTGGGGCTTGATCAGGTTTTACAGGCGGTGGAGATCGGCGTCGCCGACGTCGGGCTGGTTCTGGGGCTGGACGACCACCCGGCGGTGAATGTAGAGACGATCAAGCACGGCAATATGATGTGTCTGGTGCCTCGGGGTCATCCGCTGTACGGCATGCCGACCATCCGGGTGGAGCATGTCCGCAAGCATGGCTACATCGGCCTGAACATTGAGTCGGCGCTGGGATTGCTGCTGGCATATGCGTTTCGCCAGTGCGGCGTCAACTACGAGCCCGACGTGGAGGTTCGCTATACCAACAGCGCCGCCATGCTCAGCCAGGCGGGGGTGGGGATGGCGATTGTGGATTCGGTGACGGCGTTGCATCAGGAATGGAAAGACGTCGCCGTCGTCCCGTTCGAGATAGCGGTGCCGGTTTCCATCTGCATCGTGACGCGTAAACAGGGAACGCAAAATCGCCTGGTGGTCGATTTCATCGAACAGATAAAAAACGTTATTCAACATGAGCTGCGCTGAGCGCAAGCGTTTTGGCAAAGAGCTGTACGCCACGGAATGTCAAAAAGGGGAGCGGTATGGATTTAATGATTGCAGGCAAAGTGGCGCTGGTATGCGGCGCCGGCAGCGGATTGGGACGGGCAATTGCTCAGGCGCTCGCCGCCGAAGGCGTGATGGTGGCGGTGACCGGCCGCACGCCGCAGAAACTGGCGGAAACGGTCAGGCTGATTGAACAAGCGGGCGGCAAGGCGCGGGCCTGGCCGCTGGATTTAACCCGGCCGGCGTCCTTTGATGCGGTGCTGACGGATATCCGTCGGACGCTGGGGCCGATCGGCATACTGATCAATAACTCCGGCGGGCCGGCGCCGTCGGGCGCCAGCGGCGTAGCGCCGGCCAGGTGGCAGGAGGAATTCACCGCCATGGTGGGATCGCTGATTCACCTGACGGATAGCGTGCTGCCGGATATGCGCGCTGCGGGCTGGGGACGCATTATCACCAGTTCATCGTCGGGCGTAGTAACGCCGATCGCCAATCTGGCTGTTTCCAATACGCTGCGAATGGCGCTGTCGGGTTGGTCGAAGACGCTGGCCGGCGAAGTGGCCGCCAGCGGTATTACCGTTAACGTACTGGTGCCGGGGCGTATCGCCACCGCCCGCGTTGATCAACTGGATGCCGCCCGCGCCGAGCGCGAGGGCATACCGGTAGCGACGGTGAAAGCGAAGAGCCAGGCGGCCATTCCGCTCGGACGTTATGGACAACCGGCGGAGTTTGGCGCAGCGGCGGCGTTTCTCGCCAGTCAGCAGGCTGCGTTTATCACCGGTACTATCCTGCGTGTGGATGGCGGCATGAGCCCCTGCCTGTGATGCGAGCACGGCTTTAGCACAGAACTCTCCTCCGTTAGCTATCCTACATACCAGAGTAGATAGATAAAAAAGAGGAGTAAGAATGGATTTTCTTGGCTGGACGGCTGTGACGGGCGGTTTATTACTATTAATCTCGCTGGCGTCGGGTTGGATTAAGCGCGGCCCGATAACGGTGTTCGCCATCTACCTGCTGGTGGGGGTGGCGTGCGGGCCATGGGTGTTGAATCTGCTTCAGGTGGATATCGCCGCGCATGCGGAGCTGGCAAAAAATATCACTGAAATCGCCATGGCGGCTTCGCTGTTTATTACCGGCCTCAAGCTCAGGTTGCCGCTAAAAAGCCAGGGGTGGCGCATCGGTTTGCGGCTGGCGTTTCCCGGCATGCTGCTGACGGTGGCCGGCGTGACGCTGGCGGCGCATTTTTTGGCCGGCTTCGCCTGGCCGCTGTCGCTGGCGTTCGGCGCCATCGTCGCGCCGACCGACCCGGTGCTGGCCAGCTTAATCTCGGTCAACGACGCCAACGATAATGACAACCTGCGCGTTTCGCTGTCCAGCGAGGCGGGCATGAACGACGGCAGCGCGCTGCCGCTGCTGATGCTGGCGGTTATGCTGCTGGCCGGCAATGGCGAGATATCACTGGCGGCGTTCGGCCGCTGGGCGCTGGTGGATGTGCTGTGGGCCGTCGGCGCGGGGCTGGGCATCGGTTTTGCCATGGGGCGCTTTGTCGGCCAGTATGCCATGCATCTGCGGCATACCCATCAGGATGTTACGCCGAACGACTTTCTGGCGCTGGCGCTGATTGCCCTGAGCTATGCCGCGGCGCAGTCGCTGGATGCGTCGGGTTTTCTTGCGGCGTTCGCCGCCGGCGTCGGGCTGCGGCGGGCGGAAGTGCGTGCGGTCAATCGTCAGCCCGCCGATCAATTTGACGACAGCGATAACCGGCCTCCGGCTGAGGTGCTGGTCAATTTCCATGTCCGCCACGAGTCGGGCGCCGCCAATCCCACCAGTTCGGTGGGGTTGGTGGTGGGCGATGCGCTGTCGTTTGGCGATATGGTGGAAAGACTGTTCGCCGCGGCCATCATTATCGTACTGGGCATTACGCTGGCGCAACATTGGGAGCCGGCCGGTTTGCTGATCGCGGCTTTGCTGTTTCTGGTTATCCGCCCGCTGTCGGTATGGATTGCCACTCTCGGCGTAAAGGCGCCGCTTGAACAGCGCCTGATGCTGGGGTGGCTGGGCATTCGCGGAATCGGCAGCATTAACTACATCGCCTGGGGCTATACGCACGGGCTGGCCGGCGCCGAGGTCACAAGAATGGCCGATATGGCCTTTACCTTGATCGTCGCCAGCGTCGTGGTGCATGGCATGTCGGTAACGCCGTTGCTCAACTGGCGTATTGCCGCCAGTGAACAGCATAAGCGCTAGTCCGCGACAGCCTTCATTATCGCTTGCCGGCGCCCGGAAAGCGGAAGAGGGGGTTATCAATTCAATAGCGCCGCGCCGGTTGCCTGGCGGCGCTACGCTGTTACTAACATACGAAATTATTTCTATTGTGACGATAACCTCCGTATTTAATTCACTATATACAATTAGCGCACAAACTATTCACTAATTGTCGTTTTGGATCGTCGGTGATATTCGCTAGGTTGATTACCTGTTCACAGGAGACGGACGAGTAAGAGATAAGTCTATGCGTGGTTTAACCCCGGTAGTCGATCATGTTGTTATTCATGCCGCACGACAACCCGATGCAGCTTCTCCCCGGTTTCAAGGTTTGGGTTTTCCGTTAACGTTCGGAGGGCATCGCGCTCTGCGCTCCGGCCGCTTGCTATCCCTGCCGCGCCGACCGCCCGTTCCCGTTGCCTGCAACAACCGGGGGTTTTCCCCGAGGCCCGTTCGAACGATAGCTGTTGGGTCGCAGCGCGGGATGCGTTTAACGGCGCGCCGCGCTTACGGACGGTTTGAATTTATCGCTGCTATTGTCGGATAAAAATCTATGAAAGCCATCGTGTTACGTGAACACGGCGACAACGATAAGTTGCGTGTTGAATACGATTTCCCTGATCCCATTCCCGCTAAGAACGAGGTGTTATTGCGCGTTCGGGCCTCTTCGCTGAATTATCATGATGTTTTTACCCGCCGCGGCATGCCGGGGATTCATTTGCCGTTCCCGATTATTATCGGCCTGGATGTCGCCGGGGAAATTATCGCGCTGGGCGAAGAGGTACAGGACTGGCGGATCGGCGATCGGGTGGTGGTGGATCCGATCAATCGGGTTGACGGCGGGCTGATCGGGGAAACCACGCACGGCGGTCTGGCTGAATTATGCCGGGTGCCGGCCCACCAACTGATCGCCTTGCCCGACGATATCGGCTTTGCCGAAGCGGCCGCGTTGCCGGTGGCCTATGGCACCGCGTTACGTCTGATCGCCACCATCGGCCAGGTCGGGCCGGGAGAGAAGGTCTTGATTCTGGGCGCCAGCGGCGGCGTGGGCGTCTGCTGCGTACAGTTGGCGAAGCTGGCGGGCGCGGAGGTGATAGCTTGCGTCGGCAGTGAGGAAAAGGCCGAACGTCTGCGCCGACTGGGGGCGGATCATACCATTCTCTATACCGAAGAGGATTTTATGAAGCATGTGTTCCAGCACTACGGCAAACCGGCGCGTCAGCGCAATGCGCCGCACCCCGGCGGCGTCGATGTGGTGGTGAATTTCACCGGCGGCGACACCTGGGTGAAATCGCTGCGTTGCCTGCGCGTGGGCGGGCGTTTGCTGACCTGCGGCGCCACCGCCGGTTTCAATCCCGCCGAAGATATTCGCTACATCTGGACCTATGAATTGCAAATTCGCGGCTCCAACGGCTGGGAACGCGAGGATCTGCACCGCCTGCTGACGCTGGTGCGGGAGAAAAAACTCCAGGTGCCGATCGATCGTCAATGGCCGCTGGAGCAGGGGGCGGAGGCGCTGGCCTCGCTGGAACAGCGTCGGGTTATCGGCAAGGTGGTGGTGGTATGAGCACAAGACTCAGTCAGGCGCAAATTGAAGAGAAATTTCGCGCCTCGCCTTTCATCGATTGGCTGAATTTACAGATCGAATCGGTGGATTACGACCAGCAAACGCTGACGGTCACGGTGCCGATGCGCGCCGAATTTGAACGCATCGCGGGCAGCGGGCAGTGGCACGGCGGCCCGCTGGCGTCGATTATCGATACCGTCGGCGACTTCGCGCTGGCCATGATCGTCGGTAGCGGGCTGCCCACCATTAATTTTCGCGTGGATTATCTGCGCCCGGCGGTGCATACCTCGCTGCGGGTGGTCGCGCGCGTGCGGCGTCATGGCCGCAGCGTCGGCGTCGCCGATGTGGATGTTTATAACGAACAAAATATCTTGCTGGCCATCGGTCGGGCAAGTTACGCCACCGGAACCGCATCAACAGGAGTGTTATCATGACCGACCGTTTTTCCCGCCGTAATTTCCTGCGTATCCTCGGGGTGGGCGGCTCTTTCGCCGCGCTGTCGTCGCAGGTGACGGGTTTTCGCCTGATCGGCGACGCCTTTGCCGAAGAAAGCGCCGCGCTTGCGCCGCGCCGCGGCGGCACGCTGGTGATCTCCTGGGGCGGACTGGAGCCGCAGGCGCTGTTTGTACCCGGCGGCGGCGGGTCTTCGCCTTTCCAGACCTCCACCAAAATTCTGGAACGACTGCTCAAACTCGACAACGATCTGAATTTTCAGCCGGAGCTGGCCGAATCGGTGACGCCGTCCGCCGATTTCAAAAGCTATGAGATTAAACTACGACAGGGCGTGAAATGGCATGACGGCGCCGATTTTACCGCTGACGACGTGGTGTTTAACGTGCTGGAACACTGGAAAGCCATTTCGGCCGGTATCGCGCTGAAATCGTTGAGCGGCGCCACGGCCGTCGATCCGTTCACCGTTACGCTTAACTTTACTACCCCGGTGCCGGCGTTTTTCCTCAAGTCGATTCTGGCGGGACAGTATCAACTGGTGGTGCCTAAACATCTCTATGCCGGCAAGGACATACTGACCAATCCGCTCAATAACCGCCCGGTGGGTACCGGCCCCTGGATATTTGATAAATGGGAGCGCGGCAGCTACGTGGCCTACCGCCGCAACGACAATTACTGGTCGCCCAACCAACCCTATCTGGATAAGCTGCTGGTGCGCTGGTGGGGAGATGCGGCGTCGCGTACCGCGGCGCTGGAAACCGGACAACTGGGGCTGGGCTATTCCAATCCGGTGCCGGCGCGCGAAGTCGATCGTCTGGTCAAGGGCGGACAGGTGGTGCTGGATACCCGCGGTTACGAAAACAGCGCCTGGGCGGCGACGGTTGAATTTAATCAGCGTCGCGAACATGTTAAGCGCCGTGAAGTCCGCCAGGCCATTCTGCACGCCATCGATCGCCAGTTTATCGTCAACACCATCTATTTCGGCCGCGGCAAACCGGCGCTGGCGCCGATTTTCAGCAGCAACGCCCTGTTTTACACCGAAGACGTGCCGAAATATGAGTTCGACGTCAAAAAGGCCGCCGCGCTGCTCGACGCCGCCGGACTGCCGGTCAGGAACGGCAGCCGCTTTACCGTCAATTTGCTGGCGGCGGCCTGGTTCGAGGAGAACGCCAAAATCGGCCAGTACCTTAAACAGGCGCTGGAAGACATCAATATCACCGTGCGTCTGGACTCCGTCGACCGTGCGACGGCGTTAAAACGCATTTACAACGATTACGATTACGATATCGCCGTTTCCAACTTTACCGCGCCGATAGAGCCGGTGCCGACGGTAACCCAATTTTTCACCACCGACGGCATCGTCAAGGGCGGGGCGTTCCGCAACGCTACCGGTTATAGCAACCCGGAGATGGACGCGCTGGTCGAGAATATCACCATCGAAACCGATGAAAACCGGCGGCGGACGCTGATCCAGCAGTTTGCCCGTCTGGCCAGTACCGAAGTGCCGATCGTGCCGTTGGTGGAAATGCAGTCCTATACGCTGGCGCGTAAAAACGTGCGTAATTTCACCACCGCGGCCAATGTGCAGGGCCACTCGCTCAATGACGTCTGGCTGGCGGAGTAGCGGTATGGCGCGGATGATTTTTCGTCGTTTGTTACAGGGCATTCCGCTGTTGCTCGGGGTGATTATCATCAATTTCATCCTGATGAAGTCGGTTCCCGGCGATCTGCTGGATGTGATGACCGCCGAGCAGCAGGTCACCGACCCGGCGATGATCGAACGTTTGCGCGCGCTTTACGGCCTCGACCAGCCGGCCTGGCTGCAACTGTTGAAATATATCGGCGCGGTGGCGCGCCTGGATCTGGGCTTTTCCTATCGTCAGAACTTGCCGGTGCTGGAGGTGATCCTCGCGCATTTGCCGGCGACGCTGATCCTGATGCTGGCCAGTATTGCCGTGGCGTTGCTGGTGGGCATCAGCGCCGGCGTGTTGGCGGCGGTGCGGGTGAACAGCCTGTGGGATTCGCTTATTTCCGCGCTGTCGGTCCTGTGCTTCGCCGCGCCGAGTTTCTGGCTCGGCATCATGATGATTATCCTGTTTGCCGTTAAGCTCGGCTGGTTTCCGGTGGGCGGTATGGAGGAGATCGGCACGGACGAGACGCTCTGGGGGCATTGCCTTGATATTCTCCACCATCTGGTGCTGCCCGCGCTGACGCTCGGCCTGTTTTACGCGGCGACTTACGCGCGCGTCATGCGGGCCTCAATGCTGGAAGTGGCGCAGATGGATTTTGTGCGCTCGGCGCGCGGCCGGGGATTGGGCCGCCTGCGGGTCGTGGTCGGGCATATCATGCGCAACGCGCTGCTGCCGGTGGTGACGCTGTTCGGGTTACAGCTTGGCACCGTGCTGGGCGGCAGCATTGTGGTGGAGTCGGTGTTCAGTTGGCCCGGCATCGGTCAGGTGCTGTTCGACAGCGTGATGAGCCGCAACTATCCCGTGGTGCTGGGGGTTCTGGTGCTCAGTTCGCTGGTGGTGATTGTGATTAATATCCTGGTCGACGCGATTTATTTCCGTCTGGATCCGCGGATTCGGAGCTGAATGATAATGTCTGTGAGTACGCCATTAGCCGCCGAAGGCGCGCCGAGCCGGCAATTTCTGCGCCATTTTTGCCGCAACCGGGGCGCGGTCTTCGGGGCGTTTATCGTGCTGGCGATTCTGGTCGCCGCCCTGATCGCCGACTGGATCTATCCGGTCGCGCCGTTGCGCATCGTCGCGATGCCGGAAATCTGGCCGTTCACCGATGCCCGCTATCCGCTGGGTACCGATTCCCTCGGCCGCGACATCGCCGCGCTGATTGTCCACGGCAGCCGCGCCACGCTGATGATCGGCCTGACGGCCAGTCTGGTGGCGACCACCCTCGGCGTGGCGGTCGGCGCCAGCGCCGCCTGGTTCGGCGGTTGGGTGGATGAAGTGCTGATGCGTATCGCCGAGTTATTCCAGATCATTCCCAACGTGGTATTCGTGCTGACGGTGGTGGCGATCCTCGGTCCCCATCTCGCCAATATTATCGTCGCGGTCGGTCTGGTTTCCTGGCAACCCATTGCCCGACTGACCCGCGCCGAATTCCTCTCGGTGAAGGAGCGCGAGTTTGTGCAGGCCTGCCGCGCCTGCGGCATGAGCAACAGCCGAATCATTGTGGGCGAAATCCTGCCCAACGTGATGCCGCCGGTGATCGTGCTTTCCTCGCTGGTGGTCGCCGGCGCGATTCTTTATGAGTCGGTCATCTCATTTCTCGGCCTCGGCGACCCTAATCTGGCCAGTTGGGGACGGCTGGTGGGCGAAGGCCGCACGCTTATCCGCTCTTCCTGGTATATCTGCGCGGTACCCGGCGTGGCGATTATGCTGGCGGTGCTGGCGCTGAACCTGTTGGGCGACGGGCTGAACGATGCGCTGAACCCGAAGCTGCGGGACCGCCCATGAATACGGTGCTGGAAGTCAATAATCTGACGGTGGATATCGTCGACAGACGGCAGCGCGTCACGGCGCTGGACGATGTGTCGCTCACGCTGCATGCGGGCGAAACGCTGGCGGTGGTCGGCGAGTCCGGCTGCGGCAAATCGCTGACCGCGCTGGCGCTGATGCGTTTGCTGCCCGCGCCGGCGGTCTGCATCGGCGGGGGAGAGATCTGGTTTGAACGGCAGAATCTCGCGACGTTGAGCGAGGGGAAAATGCGGCGGCTGCGCGGCCGTCGGCTGGCGATGATTTTTCAGGATCCGATGAGTTCGCTTAATCCGGTGAAAACCGTCGGCGACCAATTGAGCGAAGTGTTGCGGGTGCATCTGGGGTTGTCGCGGCGCGAGGCGTGGCGGCGCGGCACTGAATTACTGGAACAGGTGCATATCCCGGATGCGTCCCGACGCATGCTCGAATATCCTCACCGTCTTTCCGGCGGGATGTCGCAGCGGGTGATGATTGCCATCGCCATTGCCTGTAAACCGGCCGTCCTGATTGCCGATGAGCCGACCACGGCGCTGGATGTCACCATTCAGGCGCAGATCCTCGCGCTGCTGCGTGAACTTCAGGCCGATACCGGCATGGCGTTAATGTTGATTACTCATGATTTAGGCGTGGTGGCGGCGATGGCCCAGCGCGTGGCGGTGATGTATGCCGGGAAAAAAGTCGAAGAAGCGCCGGTGCTGGAGCTGTTCGACCATCCTCTGCATCCCTATACCCAGGGATTGTTGCGCGCCACGCCCACATCCGGCCAGCCGAACCAGCGGCTGCTGGATATTCCCGGCAGAGTGCCGGCGTTGAGCGAACTGCCGGCGGGATGCGCTTTCGCCGATCGCTGCCTGCACGTTTCGGCCCAGTGTCGGCGGCAACGGCCGGCGCTGGAAACTTTACGCCGCGATCATCAGGCGTCCTGCTGGGCGGCGCAACAGGACGCTTCGACGGCGGTGCTTCGTCTGGCGAATGGAGGACGGCGCGCGTGAATGCGGTGCTTGAGGTACAAAATTTACAGGTGAGTTATCCCACCGGTCAGGGATTGGTTTACGCCCTCGCGGGGGTCGATCTGTCTCTGTGGCCCGGCGAAACCGTCGGGCTGGTGGGCGAGTCCGGTTGCGGCAAATCCACGTTGGGTAAAGCGGTGATGCGGCTTATCGCCAGCAGCGGCGGACAGATCAGGGTCAACGGCGACGATATCACCCATCTGAGCCGCAAGGCGCTGCTGCCGTATCGCGCGGACATTCAGATGATGTTTCAGGATCCGCAAGGTTCGTTGAATCCGCGTCAGCGCATCGGTAAAAGCATCGGCCGGCCGCTGGAGGTGGCCGGCTGGGATAAGGCGGCCATTCGCCGGCGGGTCGGCGAGCTGTTGGAACTGGTAGGGCTGCCGGCCGCGGCGGCATCGCGTTATCCGCATGAATTTTCCGGCGGGCAGCGCCAGCGTATCGGCATTGCCCGGGCGCTGATTCTGGAACCTAAAGTGATCATCTGCGACGAGCCGGTCTCGGCGCTGGATGTGTCGGTGCGCGCCCAGGTCATCAATCTGATGCGCGACCTGCAACAGCGAACCGGCGTGGCCTACCTGTTTATTTCCCACGACCTGTCGGTGGTGGAGTACATCGCCGATCGTATTCTGGTGATGTATCTGGGTCGGATTGTGGAAAGCGGCCCCACCGGGCAAATTTGGGCCAATCCGGCGCATCCTTACACCTTTGCCTTGCTCTCCGCCGCGCCGGTGGCCGATCCCCGCGCCGCGCGGGCGCAAAATCTGCTGACGGGCGAATTGCCCAGTCCGCTGTCGCCTCCGGGCGGATGCCCGTTTCACACCCGTTGTTCCCATGCCGGCGAGCGTTGCCGCTCGGAGCGGCCGCCACTGCGCGATTGCGGCGATCGGCGTCGGGTCGCCTGTCATTTCCCGCTCATTGACATTCATGCTTAAGCTTCAGGCCACGGCCGGGTAAGGAATTATCATGACTTCCGATATTAAAAATCTTGGCGACCTTATCGATCGTCAAAGCGATTTGCAACGTGACGCCATCATCGATTTACGTGACGAGGCCGCGCCGCGCACCTGGAGCCATCGGCAAATCGATTTGCTGGCGGGCGGCGTGGCGCGTTTTCTCACCGATCTCGGTTTGCCGCGCGGCAGCGCGGTGGGCATCGCCTCGCTGAACCGGGCCGAATATCTGGCGGCGTATTTCGGCATTATGCGCGCCGGTCTGGTGGCGGTGCCGCTGAATATCAAAGTGCCGACGGACACGCTGAGCTATCTGCTGGCGGATGCGCAGGTGCGGCTGGTGTTTGTCGACGATGCCCGTCACGCCATTTTGCGCCATGCCGATTTGCCCGCGCCGCTGGCGCTGGTTAACTTCGACGATCCGTCGGCGCAAGGGTTCGGGCGGCGGATCGTCCCGCAGGCGTTTGACAGCGTGACGCCGGCGCCCGGCGAGCTGGCGATGATGCTGTACACCTCCGGCTCCACCGGCCGTCCGAAAGGCGTGCCGCTGACCCATGAGGGACAGCTTTGGGCGCTGCGCGTCACCCGCAGCGGCGGCGTCGAGCCGGACGGCCCGCAGTCCCGCTACCTGCTGGCGCAGCCTTTGTTTCATATGAACGGCCTGTTCCTGGCCAAGCGGGTCTTCGCGGTGAATGGCCTGCTGGTGGTGTTGCCGTCGTTCGACGTGAAACGCTATGTGGATGCGCTTTCGCGTTACCGGATTAATATCGTCACGGCGGTACCCACCATGTTCGCCCGTCTGGTGGGCGACGGTCGGTTGCTGGCGGGACATGATTTTTCCGCGCTGAGCAAACTGATGCTGGGATCCGCGCCGATGTCGCTTTCGTTGCTGGAGCGCATTCAGGCCGCGTTTCCCAATGCGGCCATCACCCACGGTTACGGCACGACGGAGGCGGGGCCGGCGGTGTTCGGCCCCCATCCGGCAGGCATTCCCACGCCGCCGCTGGCGTTGGGCTATCCGCTGTCCGCCGGCGAGGTGAAGCTGGTGGATGGACCCACGGAAAACGACGGCGTGCTGTGTATGCGCAATCCGGCGGTCACGCCGGGCTATCACCGGCTGCCGGAAAAAAGCGCGCAGGTGTTGCATGACGGCTGGTATTACAGCGGCGACGTAATGCATCGCGATGAACAGGGATTCTATTATTTCACCGGCCGCGCGGACGATATGTTCGTCTGCTCGGGCGAAAATATTTTCCCGGTGGAGGTGGAGAAAACGCTCGAATCGCATCCGCTGGTGCGTCAGGCCGCCGTGGTGCCGCTGCCGGATGATGAGCGCGGCCAGATGCCGGTCGCGTTTGTGGTGCTGCATCCGGAGCATACTCTCTCATCCGAGGCGCTCAGGCAGCATGCGTTGCGTCATGGGCCGGCCTACCAGCATCCGCGGCGCATCGCCTTTGTCGATGAACTTCCCTGGGCGGGAACCAACAAGGTGGATCGCCATGCCTTGCTGCAACTGGCGCGCGAATTGGAAGCGCGCAACGGCTGGGCCGCGACGCGGCAGGCGGTGTGAAATGACGACCCTCAAGCCCAGAATCGCGCTGGTGACCGGCGCCAGCCGCGGAATCGGCCGGGCCATCGCGCTGGCGCTGGCCGCGCAAGGGGTGACGGTGGCGGCGCATTTTCGCCGCGGGCGGCGGGAAGCGGCGCAACTGGTGGCGCAAATCGAGCAGGGCGGCGGCCGGGCATTCGCCATTTCCGCCGCGCTGGATGAGGCGGACGGCGCGTTTTCGCTCATCAGACAATTACAGACCGAGCTTATTCAACGCTATGGCGAAGCGCGGTTTGATATTTTAGTCAACAACGCCGGTCAGGGCGGGCGCGCGACGATCGCTGAAATTACCCCGGCGCAGCTTTCCGCCCTGTTGCAGGTTAATTTCATCTCGCCTTTTTTCCTGACCCAGCAGGCGATCCCCCTGCTGCGCGACGGCGGACGAATCATCAATATCTCTTCGATGGGAACCCGCGCCGCGTTTGCGGATATGGCGGCCTATGCGCCGGCCAAAGCGGCGCTGGAAACGCTGAGCGTACTGCTGGCCGGCGAGCTGGGGAAACGGGGAATAACGGTGAACGCGGTATTGCCGGGGGCGACGGCCACCGAAATGAACCCCCGCGCCAGCGACCCGCAATCCGCCGCGCAGATCGCGCGCGGCGTGGCGCTGGGACGAGTCGGGCAACCGGAGGATATCGCCGCCGTGGTGGCCTTTCTGGCCAGCGAGGCGGGCGGCTGGGTCACCGGTCAGCGTATCGATGCCAGCGGCGGTCAGCGGTTGTAACCGGAAGATGCCGCGTTTGCCGCTGAGCGCCGGTTGTTAACCATGGCGCGGGTCTGAGTTTATCGGCCGGAATCTCTTAAATTTGATTTTTATATAAAATCAGGAAGGAATAAAAAATGATCAATCCCCGATATCCGGTCAGCGTTTTATTTCCGGCATGATAAAACATTACGTCGGTTAATCTATTTCCCGACGAATGACGCGCGGCGGCGAATTATTTAAGCCAAAGGATATTCTTCATCTTGCAAATAGCAGCGATGTTGGCCGCATGACGCTTTCACCCTTCCGAGCCGCGGTAAACCGCGTTCAACGTGGCTCCAGCCAGATTTGTGCTAGCTTAAACATCCCGCATTCATTTTATATCCCCCTCACTGCGCATCGACAAAGAATACTTATATTTTCCTGCGGCTAAAGCGCCGGTTTTCATAGTCACGGAATTCAGCTATGGAAAGTTAAAAAAAGCATTTCAAATAACCGTTTTAATCTCTTTATGATGTGTCATCGCTAGCGTCATAAATAAAAATTTTCAGCCGCGTTGATTGACGCGGGTTGCAAATTGACTAACGGGAATAATCGCCATGACGGTGACAGGGCAATGTAAAACGGTTTCTTTATCATCGCAGGGGGAAACGCCGCTTATCGCCAGCCTGATTGATGGCGCATGGGCGCAGAGTCGGGATGCGACGCCCTTGCTGCCGGTGCTCAATCCGGCGACCGAACAGGTTGTGGCGCAACTGGCGCCGGCAGACGACGCGATCGTCGATCGGGCTTTGGCGGTCGCGGCGTTTCATTCCTGGTCGCAGGCGTCGCCGGAGACGCGTAGCGCCGTCCTGTCCGAAACGGCCGGTCGCCTGCGCGACAACCTTGAGGCCATTGCCGCGTCGTTGACGCGGGAACAGGGGAAAACCGGCGGCGAGGCGCGGGCGGAGGTGAACGCCAGCGCCGAGGTGTTTGATTATTATGCTGAACTGGCGCGCCGTGCGCGGGAACAGATCTATCCCGACGCGCAAGGAGAAAGCCGCTGGCAGGTGGTTCAGCAGCCGTTCGGGCCGGTGGCGATCGTCACCCCGTGGAATTTTCCGCTCTTGCTGGCCGCCCGCAAACTCGCGCCGGCGCTGGCAGCCGGTTGCACGGTGGTATTGAAACCGGACGAGCGCGTGCCGACCGCGCCGCTTGAACTGGCGCGGATATTGATCGCGGCGGGATTGCCGTCGGGCGCGCTGAGCATCCTCTACGGCGATCCGGCGGCGATCAGCCGCCGCCTGTTGTCTTCGCCGGTAATCAGGAAATTCTCCTTTACCGGATCGGTCGCCGTGGGCCGTCAACTGGCCGAACTGGCGGCGAAACATCTGTTGCCTTCCACGCTGGAACTGGGCGGCCATGCGCCGGTGATCGTCTGGGACGATATCGATATCGAACTCGCGGCCCGACAGGCGGTGGCGGCCAAGTTCCGTAATGCCGGACAGGTTTGCACCTCGCCGACGCGCTTTTATGTACATCGCCGCATCGCCTCCGCGTTCAGCGAGGCATTCGTGCGTCATACCAACGCGCTGATTGTCGGCGACGGCGACGATCCGCAGGTTCAGGTCGGCCCGCTGACGCATGCCGGACGCCTCGCTGCGTTACAGGCGTTGGTGGAGAATGCGGTCGCTCAGGGCGCGCGGCTGCTGACCGGCGGCGAACGCCGCGATCGCGTCGGCTACTTTTTTGCGCCGACCGTGCTGGCCGACGTGCCGTCGACCGCGCGCATCATGCAGGAAGAACCCTTTGGCCCGGTCGCCCTCATCAATAGCGTCGACAGTCTCGACGACGCCGTGCAGCAGGCCAACCGCCTGCCGCTCGGACTGGCGGCGTATGTGCTGGCCGGCGATGAAACCGTGCGCAGTCGGTTAAGCCGTCAACTGGAGGCGGGCATTGTCGGCGTGAACGGTTTTACCGCCAGCTCGCCGTTTACGCCCTTTGGCGGCGTGAAGCAGAGCGGATGGGGGTATGAAGGCGGGGAGGCCGGATTGAACGGCTGGTTGCAGTACAAAAGCATAAGGGTGGAATCATGATTTATGACTACATTGTGGTCGGCGGCGGTACTGCCGGCTGCATTATGGCCGCGCGGCTGTCCGAAGACGGGCGTCATCAGGTGCTGCTGATCGAGGGCGGGCGCGATACGCCGCCGGATCGGGTTGAGGAGGCGATCCTCGACAGTTATCCGCGGATCGCCTATTTCAACGAGCGCAACCTGTGGGGCAAGCTGCGGGTGCATTTGCATCCCGCCGCGATACGCGGCGACCAACCGCCCGTCCGCTATGAGCAGGGACGGCTGATGGGCGGCAACTCCAGCCTGAACGATATGCAGGCCAATCGCGGAACGCCCGAAGACTATCAGGAGTGGGTGGACGCGGGCGCCGAAGGTTGGGACTGGGACGCCGTGCTGCCTTATTACAAGCGGCTGGAGCGGGATATGGATTTCAAAGGGCCGCTGCACGGCGATCGGGGCCCCATCCCTATCCGGCGCATCTATCCCGATGTCTGGCCGGCGTTCTCGAAAGCCGCCGCCGCGGCGTTCGGCGCGGCGGGCTACGCGCGGCTGCAAGACCAGAACGCGGAATTCGGCGACGGCTATTTCCCGGTCGCCATTTCCAACCTTTACAATCGCCGCGTTTCCACCGCTATCGGCTATCTGGACAATGCCGCGCGTTCGCGCCCGAATCTGCATATTCTTTCCCATACTCAGGCGCTGACGTTGATCCTGGAAGGCACGCGCGTGGTCGGCGTCCGGCTGCGTCAGCCTGACGGGCAGGAGAGCAGCGTGCGCGGACGGGAAGTGGTGGTGTCTTGCGGCGGCATCTATACGCCGGCGCTGCTGCTGAAGTCGGGTATCGGACCGCGGCAGGTACTGGAGGCGGCGGGTATTCCGCTGGTGGTTGACGCGCAGGGCGTGGGCGCCAACGTACAGGAGCATCCCACCATCTCCATCAGCGGCATTCTGCCGCCGGACAAGATGCTGCCCGCCAGCCTGCGTCGGCACATTCATGTCGCGCTGCGCTACTCCTCCGGGCTGGAACAGATGCCGGCCAGCGATATGTATATGGTGGCGATGATGAAGGCGGGCTGGCATCCGGTCGGCAAACGTATCGGCGCGCTGATGACCTGGATCAACAAGGTGTATTCCCGCGGGCGCATCACCGTGACGTCCGCGGATCCCTATGAGGAGCCGCGGGTAGAGCTCAATCTGCTGGACGATCGGCGGGATATCGAACGTCTGAAAACGGGGTTCCGGCTGATCGCCCGGTTATTCCAGCATCCCGATTTACAGGGTTGCGTCAGCGACCTGTTCCCGACCAGTTACAGCGAACGTATCCGCGATCTGGGGCAAATCAATTTCCGCAATAAGCTGTTGACCACCCTATTGGCCTTCGCGCTCGATCATTCCGCGCCATTACGCCGCCTGTTGACCCGCCATGCGATGGCGGAGGGCCGTCCGCTGGACAGCTTGCTGAATGACGACGGCCTGCTGGAAGCGTTCGTGCGCGAGAAAACGCATGGCGTGTGGCATGTGTCGTGCGGCGCGCGCATGGGCGCGGCGGACGATCCGCTGGCGGTATGCGACCCCGGCGGTCGGGTATACGGCGTACAGGGGCTAAGGCTGGCCGATGCGTCGGTCATGCCGACGTTGCCGCGAGCCAATACGGCGTTGCCGACCATGATGGTGGCGGAAAAAATTGCGGATGCCGCGTTGCGCGAGGCGGCGACGGCGTAGGAAGATAGGGCTATTTACCCCTGAAGGAGAATGACATCGTGGCAGAGAGCAGATCAGAAACGGCAACCAGGGAGCCGGATATCCGGCAAAGGATCCTGAACGAGGCGATCAATATTTTTGCCAGCAAGGGCGGAGAATTGACCACGATCCGTGAAATTACCGAAGCGACGCGCGTCAACATCGCCGCGGTGAACTATTACTTTGGCTCGAAAGACGGCCTGTTGAAGGCGGTCTTGAACACGGTGCTGGATCCGCTGAACGCCATGCGTCTGCGCCTGCTGGATACGGTGGAGGAGAAATACCGCCACGAGGCGCCGCCGGCGGCGGCGGTGCTGGACGCCTTGCTGCGGCCGCTGGTGCAAACGGCGCGCGCGCCGGACGGCGGACGCATCGCGGTTCGACTGCTCCAGCATCTGCGCGCCGCGCCCAGGGAGTCGGTCACCGCGCTGGTATCGGACAAGTTTGATCACGTCGCGGAGCGTTTTTTCGCGGCGTTTGAGCGCGCGGCGCCGCAGCTGACGCGGGCAGAAATCATCTGGCGCTATGAATTCGCGCGCGGCGCGGCCATGCATGTGCTTGCGGACTCCGATCCGCAGTCCGGACGACTGGCTATTCTGTCCCGCGGATTGTGCAACAGCGACGACGACGATGAGGTGCTGGCTAATTTGCTGCGCTTCGTGGAGGCCGGCTTTAACGCGCCGCCGCTGGGATTAGGCGCCGGCAACGACGGCAAATAACGCATTTTCTTTCTATGGGAGGCAGCGATGAGCAACGACTTAATTACCGGGTCTTTTGTGGCGATTATTACCCCTTTTAATGCAGATGGGACGGTGGACTATGAAGCGTTTCGCACCTTACTGCATTTTCAGGCCGGTAACGGCACGTCGGCGGTATTGATTATGGGATCGACGGGAGAGGTTTCCATGTTGTCTCCCGAAGAGAGAAAAGAAATTATCCGGCGCACCGCGTCGTTTAAAACCGGCGACATGAAAATATTTTATGGTTGCACGGGAAATAACACCGATACCAGTATCGATTATGTGCGTTATGCCCGTGATCAGGGCGCCGATGGCGCGATTTTGGCCGCGCCGGCCTATATTTGCGCCAGTGAAGATGATATTGAGCGCTATTTTCTGGAAATTGCGGATGCGACGGATTTGCCCCTGGGTATTTATAATAATCCGCCGCGGGTGAAAACCGATCTGCATTGGAATTCGCTGTTGCGTATTTTCCAGCATCCCAACTACGTCATTCATAAGGAATCCACAACGCGGGTGGGGCAGGTGGCGCAGGTTCTGGCGGGCAATCCCAATGTCGCCGTGATGTGCTGCGACTCGCCCAATCTGGGGCTGGTGGTGCCGACGATGTCGCTGGGCGGGCATGGCACGGCGAATATGACCGGCAACATCGCGCCGGCCGAGCTGGCGGAGATCTCCCGCCCGTGGCGCGAGCCGGGCGATGCGGCGCGTTTTCGCGCGGCGTATCAACATCTGCTGCCGCTGCTGCACTATACCTATTCGGCCATTAATCCGGTGGCGGTGAAATCGCTGATGAAGGCGGTCGGTCTGCCGGCGGGCAGTCTGCGTCGTCCGCTGAGCAATCTTCAGGGCGATGCGTTGCAGCGCGGCGTCGATGTGGTTAAGCAATTGGGGTTGGCCGAAAAATACGGTTGGTCTTTTTAATTGAATTAAAAATACAAATCTAATAAAGGAATAATAAATAAAAATGGCTGGCGGAAATAATAACGCCAGGCTGCTCTGCTGCGCGCGTTTAGCAATAATTTAAATAATATTTATTTATCGCTGAATAAAATAATGACGCATACATCTATTTATGAAAAGAGGACAGAATTATGTTGCCACATAAAATAACCGCATTGTCGGCGTCTCTGCTACTGACAATAAGTTCTTATTCCTCCTTTATCTTCGCGGAAGAACCGGTGAAAGGCGGCACCCTTGATATGATCGTTTCGCCGGCGCCGCAAATATTGACCTCCGGGCCGACCACCGCCGGCGCCAGTATCGTCACCTCCACCAAAATATTCGACGGGCTGGTCAGTTATGATTTTGATCTTAACCCGCAGCCGAAACTGGCGACCCGCTGGGAAATCAGTCCCGACGGTCTGAAAATCACCTTTCATCTGCGCAAAGACGTGCATTGGCACGACGGTCAGGCGTTTACCGCCAAAGACGTCGCCTATTCGGCGCTGAATGTCTGGAAAGTTCATAATCCGCGCGGGCGCACCATTTTCGGTCAACTGAGCGACGTGCAGACGCCGGACCCTTATACCGCGGTATTCATTTTGAGCAAGCCGGCGCCGGGGATACTGAAGAGTCTGGGCGCCGATCAGGCGCAGGTATTGCCCGCCCATCTCTACGAGGGCAAGGATGTCCTGACCAACCCGTATAACCTGAAGCCGGTCGGCACCGGTCCGTTCAAGTTTTCCTCCTTTACGCCGGGCGCGGATCTGGTTCTGGTGCGTAATCCCGATTACTGGGATCAGGGCAAGCCCTATCTCGACAAGGTGGTTTTCCGCTTCATTAGCGATCCGGCCACGGTAGCCGCGGCGCTGGAGTCCGGCAGCGCGCAACTGGCGCAGCAGAGCCTGATTCCGCTGGCCGATCTGCCGCGTCTCAAGGCGTCGGGGCGTTTCACCATTACCACCAAAGGCTATGAGACCAAGAACGAAGTGGAACTGGCCGAGTTCAATCTGGACGATCCGGTGTTGAGCAATCAGAAGGTGCGTCAGGCCATCGCCCATGCCATCGATCGCAACTGGATCCGCGATAATATCTTTTTTGGTTACGGCCAACCGGCCGATACGCCGATCCACACCAGTCTGACCGAGCTTCACAGCACCGACGGCGTGCCGCAATATCCCTACGATATTGAGAAAGCGAAGAAATTGCTGGATGAGGCGGGCTATAAACCGGGAGCCGGCGGCGTGCGTTTCAAGCTGACGATCGATCCGCTGCCCTACGGCGATTTTCAGAACCAGATCGCGGCCTATGCCCGCGAGGCGCTAAAACAGGTCGGGATTGACGTCACGGTGCGGACGCAGGATTTTGCCGGCTGGGTAAAGCGCGTTTATACCGACCGGGATTTCCAGATGACGATCAATGATATGGACGGCGGATCCGATCCCACGGTGGGTACGCATCGCAGCTATTGGTCGCAAAGCTTCAAGATCGGCGTCGGCTTCTCCAACGGCGCTCACTATATCAATCCGCAGATGGACGCCATTCTGGAGGCGGCCGCCAGCGAGATTGATCCGGCAAAACGTAAACAGCACTACCTTGCGTTTCAACGCCTGGCGATGACCGAGCTGCCGGTGTTGCCGCTGATCTCCGTCGAACACGTTACCGTCGCCAGCAACAAGGTACACAACCATACGGTGAATGCGCACGGCGCGGGCGGCAGCAATTTCGCCAGCGTCTGGTTGAGCAGGTAAGCGCGCTTTGTCGGGCAGACATGAGATGAGAGACGGGGGGCTACTGTGGTGAATCGGACATTCTGGCGTTATATCGTCAAACGCATGCTACAGTCGGTATGCGTCCTGCTGATCGTCATCGTCGGCAATTTTATTCTGCTGCACGCCATCCCCGGCGATGTGGTGGACGTGATGGTGGGGCAGAGCGGCGACCGGCAACTGATGGATGCGCTGCGGCAGCGGCTGGGCCTGGATCAGCCGGTGCTGATTCAGCTTTACGCCTATGTCGGCAATATCTTGCGCGGCGATCTGGGGTATTCGCTGCAAGATGCTTCGCCCGTCTTGCCGATAATCCTGCATGCGCTGCCGACGACGGCGCTGCTGGTGCTGTGCTCGGTGGTGGTCGCGCTGTTTATCGGCACGCTGAACGGCGTGCTGGCCGCGCGTTTCGCCCACCGGCCGGTGGATGTGCTGATTTCCGTGATGGCGCTGTTTTTCTATGCCACGCCGATATTTCTGTCGGCGATCGGGTTGATCATCATCTTTTGCGTCAAGCTGCAATGGCTTCCCTTATCCGGGCTCGGCACGCCGGGGCTGGAAACGTCGCTGCTCGGTCATGCGGCGGACGTGGCGCGCCATCTGGTGTTGCCGGTACTTTCGCTGTCGCTGTATTACATCGCCATCTATACGCGGCTCTCCCGCGCCGCCATGTTGCAAGTCATGGACGAGGACTATATCCGTACCGCCTATGCCAAAGGTCTGAAAACCTCGCATGTGATCCTGGGACATGCGTTGCGCAACGCGTTGCTGCCCGTGGTCACCATGGCCGGACTCCAGATAGCCGAGTTATTCGGCGGCGCGGTGCTGGCGGAGACGATTTACGGCCTGCCGGGCATCGGCCAATTGGCCTATAACGCGGTCTTCCAGCGCAATTACGCCGTGATCCTCGGTATTCTTATCGTCACTTCCTGCGTGGTGGTGGTGGTCAATCTGCTGATTGATATTGTGTATACCCGCATCGATCCTCGAGTGGAGATGTCTTGATATGCGAAACGCCTATCTGCTGCGCGTGCTGAAGTCGCCTTCCGGCGCTATCGGCGCGTTGCTGTTGTTGATGGTGCTGCTGATGGCGCTGTCCGCTCACTATTTTTATCCGAACGGCCCGTGGACGATGGCGGCCAGACCTTATCAGTGGCCGATGACGAACCCCGGTCAGCCGCTCGGCACCGATACGCTGGGACGAAATATCTTGACCAGCCTGCTGTATGGCGCCCGTATTTCGCTGTGGGTGGGCGTGGCCTCTACGTTGGCCGCCTGTGTGGTGGGGATCGCCTTCGGCACGCTGGCCGGTTTTTACGGCAAGGCCGTCGATAGCGTGCTGATGCGCATCACCGACGCTTTCCAGACCGTTCCCAGCTTTCTGTTCGCCATCGTGATCGTCGCCGTGCTTACGCCGTCCATCGGCACCATTATCTTTGCCATCGCGCTGGTTTCATGGCCGATGGTCGCCCGGCTGATGCGGGCCGAGGTGATGCGGGTGAAGAGCGCCGAATTTGTGCAGGCCTGCCGCGTGTTGGGCATGTCCGATTGCCGCATTCTGCTGACCCAAATCCTGCCCAATAGTTTGTCTCCTATCGTGGTGGCGTCTTCGGTGCTGGTTTCCAGCGCCATCACCACCGAGGCCGGGCTGGCGTTTCTCGGTCTGGGCGATCCCAACGTGATGAGCTGGGGAACCATCGTCAATCTCGGCCGGGCCTCGATTCGCACCAATTGGTATATCGCCATTATTCCGGGCATTTGCATCTTGTTGACGGTGTTGGCGCTGAATATGCTGGGCGACGCCATCAACGATGCCGGCAATCCCCGGTTGATACGCCGACGCTGATAAACGGCGCAATCCTCACCCCCCTCAGTCATCCCCGCGGCCCACAATCCCGTCATTCGCGCGGCTCCCCCCCAGTCATCCCCGCGGCAGTAGGCGGGGATCTTCTGCTGAAACCGCAGACCGTTATTGAGTGATTCCCGCCTGCGCGAGAATGACGGAGGGGGACGTAAGTGGTGGTCTGCACTCTTGCCATCCACATCTATGCTTTCGTCATCCCCGCGGCTCACAACCCAGTCATCCCCGCGGCTCACAACCCTGTCATCCCCGCGGCAGTAGGCGGGGATCTTTTGCTGAAACCGCAGACCGTTATTGAGTGATTCCCGCCTGCGCGGGAATGACGGTGGGGGACATAAGTGGTGGTCTGCACTCTTGCCATCCACATCTACGCTTTCGTCATCCCCGTGGCTCACAACCCAGTCATCCCCGCGGCCCACAACTCTGTCATCCCCGCGGCCCACAACCCCGTCATCCCCGCGGTAGTAGGCGGGGATCTTCTGCTGAAACCACAGACCCTTATTGAGTGATTCCCGCCTGCGCGGGAATGACGGTGGGGGACGTAAGTGGTGGTCTGCACTCTTGCCATCCACATCTACGCTTTCGTCATTCCCGTGGCTCACAACCCTGTCATCCCCGCGGCTCCCCCCCAGTCATCCCCGCGGTAGTAGGCGGGGATCTTCTACTGAAACCGCAGACCGCCATCGGCAGATTCCCCGCCCAGGGTCAGAGATGGCGTTCGAGCGTCAATCCTTCCAGATCGATCGCCGGCGCATTGCCGGCGATGGCGTCCGCGACGAGTCGGCCGACGCCCGCCGCCTGGGTCCAGCCGTTGGAGCCCTGGCCGCAGGCCAGAAACAGTCCGGAGAACGGCGTGTCGCCGATGTAGCCGGGGCCGTCCGGCGTCATCGGGCGCAGGCCGCACCACTGCTCGATATTGTGATAATCGCCGGCGTGGGGAAAGAGCGCCCTGGCGGTGTCGGCGACGAAAGCGCATGATTTGTCGTTCGGTCGGGTGGAAAAATCGGCCACTTCTGCGATACCGGCCACGCGCAGACGGTCGCCCAGCCGGGTAATCATCACCTTACGGGACTCAAACATCACCGACGAGCGGGGCGCGGCATCCGGGTTATTGATATCCAGCGTGACGGAATAACCCTTGACCGGATAGATCGGCAGCCGGATGCCCAGCGGCCTGACCAGTTGGGCGGCATTGTTGCCCAGCGCGACCACCACCGCGTCTGCCGTAAGCGGGCCGCGGTCGGTCTCGACGCCTACGACGCGTTGCCGACGTCCGTCCCGCATCAGCGCGGCGATGGCCGTATTAAAATGGAAGGATACTCCTTGTCGTCGCAGGCGTTGCGCCAGTTCGTGGGTGAAGAGGGCGCAGTCGCCGGTTTCATCGCGCGGCAGGTGCAGCCCGCCGGTCAGCGCCACGTTGGCCTGCGCCAGCGCCGGTTCGATCGCCCTGGCGCCGGCGGCGTCCACGATACGGTGATCGACGCCGAAGCCCGTCAGCACGCGGGACGCCTGACCGGCCATATCCAACTCCTGTTGGGTGCTGAACAGTTGCAGAACGCCCAGCGCTTGCTGTTCGTAGCGGATGCCGGTTTCTTCTTTCAGTTCTTGCAGGCAGCGTTGGCTGTACTGGGCGATGCGCTGCATGCGCGCCTTGTTGGTCCGGTAACGTTCGAGCCGGCATTCGCGGGCGAATAGCCACAGCCAGCGCCACTGAGCGGCATCGAGGCGGGGCCGCCATTTCAACGGCGCCTGCGCGTCGAACAGCCAGCGCAGCGCTTTCATCATCATGCCCGGAGCGGCCCAGGGGCCGGAAAATCCGGGGCAGACGCCGCCCGCGTTGGCGAAACTGGCCTCCAGCCCCGCGCCGGGCTGGCGGTCGATCACTTCCACCTCGAATCCCTGCCGGTGCAGATACCAGGCGGTGGTGACGCCGATCACGCCGGCGCCGAGTACAATCACTTTCATGGTTATGTTCCTGTCTGAGATGAAATAGGGGGAATTTGCGTCGGGGCGGCATCGTCTGGTCGTCTGCGCCATGGCTAAAAGGTGCCGGGATAGCTGCCGCCGTCGATAAGCAGATTCTGGCCGGTGATAAAACCGGCCTGACGAGAGCACAAAAAGGCGCAGGCGGCGCCGAACTCTTCCGGCTCGCCGTAGCGTCGGGCCGGGTTGGCCGCCGCGCGTTCCTGTCGGATTTGATCGACATCGCGTCCGGTTTGTCGCGCCAGCGCCTGAATGTGTCGCCACTGACCTTCAGTCGCGAAGATGCCGGGCAGAATATTGTTGATGGTGACGTTATGCCGAACCACGGAGCGGGACAGCCCGGCGACAAAGCCGGTAAGGCCGCAGCGGGCGCTGTTGGACAAGCCCAGCTCCAGTTGGGGGATTTTGACGCTGCGCGACGTGATATTGACGATGCGGCCAAAACCGCGCGCCGTCATGCCGTCGACGGTCAGACGCATCATCTCGATCGGGCCGAGCATCATGCCGTCAAGCGCCGCCAGCCACTGCTGGCGATCCCACTGACGAAAGTCGCCGGGCGCGGGGCCGCTGGCGTTATTAATCAAAATATCGGGTTGCGGACACAGCGCCAGCGCGGCCATCCGCCCCTGTTCGGTGGTGATGTCGGCCGTCAGCGTCGACGGCGTCGTGCCGCTGAGCCGCCGGATTTCCTGCTGCGCCTGTTGCAAACTGGACGCCGTTCTGGCCAGTAATGTCACCTGCACGCCTTCGCGCGCCAGTTGCAATGCCGCGGCTTTACCCAACCCCCGGTTGCCGCCCCAGACCAGCGCTTTTTTGCCTTCAATGCCTAAATTCATTGCACAAACTCCGGTGAGATGACTATGCGCTAGCCTGGCGCGGCGGCGCATTCCGCTGTCCGCTGGGGACCGCATCGATAAGCTGACGGGTGTAGGGATGCTGCGGCTGTCGCCAGATTCGGCGGTGATCGCCGCTTTCCACGATTTGTCCGTACTGCATGACCATGACTCTGTCGGCGACATAGCGCACCACGGCCAAATCGTGGGAAATAAACAGCAGCGCCAGTCCCATATCGTTTTTCAGTTCAACCAGCAGGTTGAGAATTTGCGCCTGGATCGAGACGTCGAGCGCGGAGACCGGTTCGTCGCAGATGACCAGTTTCGGCCGCACGATCAGCGCGCGGGCAATACCGATGCGCTGGCGCTGGCCGCCGGAAAACTCATGCGGATAGCGCGACAGGCTGCTTTGCGTCAGCCCGACGCGGTCGGCCATCTGCCGGATCAGGCGCTGGCGTTCGGCTTTGTCGCCAATCTTATGTACGATCAGCGGTATTTCGAGAATATGGGCGATATCGTGCCGCGGATTGAGCGAGGCGTAGGGATCCTGAAATATCATTTGCACCTGACGGCGCAACGGCTGTAGCTGCGACTCTTTCAGACGGGTGATGTCCTGACCGTCGAGGATCACCTGTCCCTGGGCCGACGGCAGCAGGCGCAGAATGGTTTTCGACAGCGTGGATTTGCCGCAGCCGGATTCGCCCACCAGACCCAGCGTCTCGCCGGGAAAAATATCCAGCGACACGTCATCCACGGCGGCGATACGTCCCTGCGACGTCTGGTATTCGGTGCGGACGCCTTTTAACGACAGCAGCGGGCGACCGTTCCGGTCGGGAGTATGCGCCGGCAACGACGGCGGCGTGAACAGGGTGAAGGTCGGTTCGTCGTTTTCGAACCCGTGGCGGATCTCCGCCAGACGGCCGGTATGGTAGTGCGTATCCTGTTCCAGGTGTAACGACGTCGCGAGCAGGCCCTGCGTGTAACGGTGTCGGGGCGCGGCGAACAGCTGCGCCGTCGGCGCTTCTTCCACCTTGCGTCCGGCGTACATCACGGCGACCCGGTCGGCCCAGCGCGCCACCAGCCCCAGATCGTGGGTGATGAGCAGCAGGCTCATCGACAGCTCATGGCGCAGACGGTCGAGCAGTTCGAGAATTTGCGCCTGAATGGTGACGTCCAGCGCGGTGGTCGGCTCGTCGGCGATCAGCAGGCGCGGCTGACAGGCGACGGCCATGGCGATCATCACCCGCTGGCGCTGGCCGCCGGACAGATTGTGCGGATAGTCGTCGATGCGCCGGGCCGGCTCGGGGATTTTGACCAAATCCAGCAGCTCGATGGCTCTGGCGCGAGCGGCGGCCGGTTTCAGCGACTGGTGTACGCGCAGCGTTTCGCCGATCTGTCGTCCGATGGACAGCACCGGATTGAGCGAGGTCATCGGCTCCTGAAAAATCATCGAAACGGCGTTGCCGCGCAGTCGGCGCATCGCGGATGCCGGCAGGGTCAGCAGATCCTGTCCCTCGAACAGAATACGCCCCTTTACGCGGCCGGGTTCGGCGATCAGACGCATCAGCGACAGGGCGGTGGCCGACTTGCCGCAACCGGATTCGCCGACCAGCGCCAGGGTTTCGCCGGGCCGAATGGTTAAGTTCAGCCCGCGGACGGCCTGATGACCGGGAAAGGCGACATGCAGATCCTGAATATCCAATAACGGCGTCATGTGTTTCTCTCCCGCAGACGTGGGTTCAGCGCGTCATTAAGCGCATCGCCCACCAGATTGAGTGACAGTACGGTCAGCACCAGCACGCAGCCCGGCAGCGTGGTCAGATACCAGGCGGTGCGCAGGGATTCGCGTCCGGCGCCGATCATTGAGCCCCAACTGACGCGATTGGGATCGCCAAAGCCGAGGAACGAGAGCGCCGATTCAATCAGAATGGATGAAGCCACCATAACGGACGTGGTGACGATAATCGACGGCAGGGCATTCGGCAGCATCTCCTGTAGAATGATGCGCAGACTGGAGAATCCCTGACTGCGCGCGGCAAGCACAAAGTCGCTTTCGCGCAGCGTGCGAAACTCGGCGCGCACCAGACGGGCGATAGTCGGCCATGACGCGATGCCGATGGCGCTGGAGATCAGCGTCACCGATGGCTGCCCGATGGCCACCAGCACCACCACCAGCAGAAAGGTCGGGAAGGTTTGAAATAATTCGGTGAGGTGTACCAATAGGTCATCGACCCGGCCGCCGAAATAACCGGCCAGACTGCCGACCAGCGTGCCGATAAGCAGGCTCACCAGCACCGAACCGCAGCCGATCAGCAGCGACACCTGCGCGCCGTGGACGATACCGGCGGCGACGTCGCGGCCCAGGGAATCCGTTCCCAGCGGATAGTCGGGATCCTGTCCGGGCCACAGGAACGGCTGCGCCGCCATATCAAGCGGATCGTCGGGATAAATAACCGGCGCGGCCAGCGCCATGAACACGACCAGCAAGAGCAGCGTCAGTCCCGCCATGCCGGCCGGATTGCGCACAAAGGCGCGCAGTTCCGGCGACAGGCGATTTTGCCGCGGCGCGCTCGTAGCGGCGGAATGAGAATTTTTCATTTCACTGTACCTTGATGCGGGGATCGAGCCAGGCTTGCAGTAAATCGACCAGCACGTTGGCGACGATCACCAGCAAAGCGGAGAGCAACAGCACGCCGAGCAGGACGTTGAAATCGCGCGCCAGCACGGCGTCCAGCGCCAGACGTCCCAGTCCCGGCCAACTGAACACGGTTTCCACCACCGCCGCGCCGCCCAGCAGATTGCCGAAGTGCATTCCCGCCACCGTGGTGATCGGCAGCAGCGCGCAGCGCAGAACGTGACGCACGGTGATGACCAGCGGCGCAAGGCCTTTGGCGTGCGCGGTGCGCACGAAATCCTGCCGGTTGATTTCCAATATGGCCGCGCGGGTCAGCCGGGCATAGATGGCGATGAAGAAGCTGCTCAGCGCCAGCACCGGCAGCACCGCATGCCGCAGCATATCCTGAACATAGTCCCAGCCGCGCAGGTCGGCGCCGATGGTGATATTGCCGCCGCCAGGCAGCCAGTCGAGATGGACGGAAAACACGATAAGCGCCATCAGACCGATCCAGAAACCAGGCGTGGAATAGAGCAACAGGGCCAGCAAAGACAGCAGGCGATCGGGCCATTTGCCCGCCCAAACCGCCATGACGGTTCCCAACGCGATGCCGAGGAGGACGGACGCCGCCTGCGAGAGCAGCATCAGCAACAGCGTACCGGGCAGACGTGACAGGATCAGTTCCGTTACCGGCGCGTTATAGCGCGGCGAAAACCCCAGACTGAGATGCGCCAGATTGTGCAGATAGCTGTACAACTGATGCAGAATCGGCCGATCGAGACCGAACTGGCTGCGCAACTGGGTCAGGGTTTCCGCGGTGGCGCTGCCTGATTCCCCGGCCAGCACGTCCGCCGCATCGCCGGGTACCAGTTGCAGCAGGAAAAAAACCGCGATGACGATACCGATGGCGGTCGGGAGCGCATGAAGTATCGTGCGTCGCAGGACGCGCCCTGTTCGTGCAAATTTATTCATCGTCTTCCTTTCGCGTTTGCCGGTGTTTCCCCGCCGGCGGGGAACGACGGTCGGGTCGATTTATTGTTCCAGCCAGACATCGGCCAGCGAGCCGTTGACTCCCTGAATATCGGTCAGATGGTTGTGGACGCGCTGGTTGTAGAGGGTCAGGCGCTTGATCTGCAACAGATTCAGGTCGGGTAATTCCTGCGCCACAATGCGCTGAAACGCTTTATACAGCTCGGCGCGTTTGTCCGGGTCAATCTCCTCCGCCGCCTGCTCCAACAGGCGATCGACCTCCGGGTTGCGGTAGTGGGAACCGTTGCCGAAGGGAACGCCGGGTTGGAACGCCTGCGACCAGTACAGGCGCTGTACGCCTACCGCCGGGTCGAACAAATTGGAAATGGAGTGGTTGGTGAAATCGAAATCGCGATCGGTATAGACGCGTTTAATGTAGGTGGCGAAATCCTGCGAACGGATGGTGACGTCGATCCCCACCTTGGCCAGCGCCGATTTGACATACTCCGCCACGCGTTTGAAGCCGTCGCCGTACGGCAAGTAGTCGTGGGTCAGTCGGAAACGGATACCGTCGGCCCGGCGGGGGAATCCGGCTTCATCCAGCAGCGTTTCAGCCTGCTTGATATTAAAGGCGTAGGGGGAGGGCGCGGCGTCGTGGAATCGGGCCAGTTCAGGGGTGATCGGCGTAGGGGAGTTGACCGCATAGCCGTACCACACCACGTTTTTCAGCACATCGCGGTTGATGCTATGCGCGATGGCCTGCCGCACTTTCAGGTTCTTCAGATAGCGATTATCCAGATTGAACTCGATGCGCGTTTGCGTCGGGCCGTAACCGTAGCCGCCGGTTTCGATGCCCAGTTTGCGGTTATTCTTGATGCGCGCGATTTCACTTAGCGGGACCGGCGTTTCACTGCCCAGATCGACCGCGCCGGTTTCGAAAGCGATGGTGCGGGCGGCGGCGTCGGGAATGAATTTGACCACCAATCGATCGATATAGGGTTTCGGCCGATCCCAATAGTCAGGATTACGTTGATAAATGATATGACTGCCGCGCACCCACTCCTTGAAGACGAACGGCCCGGTGCCGATAGGGGCGGCGTTGTGCGGATTACTGCGGATATCCGTTCCTTCGTACAGATGGTGGGGTACGATGGGCGCTTCGTTGGCGGAAAATGCGCTGATCAGATAAGGAGCCGGTTGCGACAGTTCGATGACGGCGGTATGGGGATCGGGCGTTTTTACCGCGGTGACGCTGGCGAAAGTTCCCTGGCCGCGCGAATTGTACTTTTTCACCGCGAGGAGGGAAAACGCGACGTCGGCGGCGGTGAAATCTTTGCCGTCGTGCCACTTCACGCCCTGACGCAGATGGAACGTATAGCGCTTGCCGTCCGGGCTGATTTCCCAACTTGTCGCTAACTGCGGGATGGGTTTGAGATCGAAATCATAGCTCAGCAGCCCTTCTATCACTTTGGCATTCACTTTCAATATCGGCCCCGCTGTATTGACCAGCGTCGTCAGCACCGGCGGTTCCGGTTCCACCAGAAAATTCAACGTACCGCCGCGCTGAGGCGTTTGCCCGGTCGTCTGGGCGTCGGCGATAGCATTCGAACTCATGAATAACAGTAAAGAGAGGACAATGCGTTTGTTCATCTTTTCAATCCTGTAGTCGCCTGGACATGTCATATGCCTTTACTTTGCAAGCATTGTCGTCATCGTATTTGAACGACCATTTAAAACGAACGTTTAAATTTGGCTATGCTTGGTCAAAAAATGCATAATCATCGCCGGCGGCGATCCGCCGGAACGGATGAAAAAAGAGACGGTTGGCGGCAATCTCCCGCTAAAACTGTAAGCGGCGCGCTACAGATTCCAAGACGCGCCGCCATCCCAGACCGGCGGCCGCAGCGCCGCGTAAAAACCGTTGACGAGCGTGACCGCATCGAATACCGGCAGACCGAAACGGGTACGCAGTTCGGCGCTGAACGGAGCGAGATTGGTGCATTCCAGCAACAGCGCGCCCGCCGCGGGGAAACGCGCCAGCGCCTGTTGCGCGGCGCTCAGCACCTCATGCCTGATGAGCTGGTAGGGAACGTCATCTTCGCCTTGCCGAATGGCGCGCACGAAGGCTGTGCGCGGATCGACGCCGGCGACGGCGGCCTGCGGCGGGATCCCGACCTTTTGCAGATAATCGCCCGTCAGCGTGCTTTCGTCGAAGGTCAGAATCAGCGGATAGCGATTGGCGGGCAGCAACTGCCGGATTAAGCCGTACTGTAGCAAGCTGCTGGTGGCTACGGGGACTGGCGACCAGGCGGCCAGTTCCTGCTGATAATAGGCAAGGTAGCCGCAGCTGGTGACGATGCCGACCACGCCGTCGTCGATCAGCGCCTGCGCCGCCTGTTGGAACGGCGCGAGCAGATCGTGTTGCGCCAGATGCCCCATATGCCGGGGTTCCGCCTGTTCAACCACCCGATAGCGCACCGGGAACGGCCAGGTGGCGGGATTGCCGATATCGCCCTGATAGCGGCGGAAACGGGTGTTCAACAGCAGGATGCCCAGCGTGGGGAGGGGAGCGGCCTGTCGCGCCGCATCAACATCGATATTCATATTAATGCCTTATGTTTCATTAGGTTAAAGGTTTTATGACCTGAGGCGTCACCGGCGCAACGCTAACAAAAATAGGCTCGCGGCATAGAAAATTTATTGAATATCCATTTTCGTCCGGCGCATATCGGCAATCGTCGGATGACGCCGCATAAAGCGCTTTGGCGGCATTGGCCGCGCCGCGATGCGCTCACGCCTTTCTTTAGTTGTATTTCGGCAATTGAAAGCAAATAAAAACATTTGCTTTCAGGAAGTAATAAGCCTATTTATGTAAATAACTTTTAGATATAAATCTCTGGCTTTAATAGGTAATCGGTTATGAATAATGTAGAAGTCAGTGAATCTATTTTTATTCAGCAAAATAATAGTCGTTGGGGTTTGGATAGCATCGTATCGGAATTAAGTCAGGCCAGAAATGAATGGCGGGATAATCATTCGGTCGGTGAATATCAGAATAAACGCCTGTTGCCTTCCAAAGAAAATCTTTCCGCCGTCGTCAATAATCTTCTGAAAATATTATATCCCATGCGTTTGGGCATCAGCTCGATAAGAAAAGAGAGCGAAGATTATTATGTCGGTTATTTATTGAGTAATACGCTCGACCGCTTAATGGAAGAGGCGTATCTCGAATTACGCTACAGCGCCAATCTGGCGCGTCAGTCCGGTTCATCGCCGTCGCACGAGGACAGCGATGAGGCCAAAGCGATTCATCTCGTCAGACAGTTTTCGTCGCAACTGCCGTCCATCCGTCGGCAGTTGGATATCGATATTCTGGCCGCTTATCAGGGCGATCCCTCGGCCAAGAGCGTCGATGAAGTGCTGCTCTGCTATCCGGGCGTTTACGCGGTGATCCATTACCGGATCGCCCATCAGCTCTATCTTCTCGGATTGCCGCTGCTGGCGAGGATCGTCAGTGAAAAAGCCCACAGCGAAACCGGGATTGATATTCACCCCGGCGCGCAGATCGACGTGGGAATTTTTATCGACCACGGCACCGGCGTGGTGATCGGCGAAACCGCGATCATCGGCAAACGCGTGCGTATTTACCAGGCGGTGACGCTGGGGGCGAAGCGCTTTCTGGTGGATGATTCCGGCGTGCTGCAAAAGAGTTATCCCCGCCATCCGATTGTCGAGGATGACGTGGTTATCTACGCCGGCGCCACCTTGCTGGGGCGTATCACCATCGGCGCGAAATCGTCGATAGGCGGCAATGTGTGGGTAACCCGCGACGTGCCGCCCGGCAGTAATATTCGGCAGGCGTCGGTATTGCAAACCAAATATCAGGATGGCGATGGTATTTAATTCTATCTTAACGTTTTTTTTAAAACGTTATTTAAAGCAAGCCAGTAATAAACGAACGATAGCAACGATCGCAGTGGCTGAATAAATAATAATGAAATAACGGAAATAATCGAGATGACTCTTCTTGATCTGGTGGGAAATACCCCGTTGCTGGCGCTCAATCATTTACCCGGAAATACTTCAGGCGTGACTGTCTGGGGCAAGGCGGAGTTTATGAATCCGAGCGGTTCGGTAAAAGATCGGGCGGCGAAAGCCATGGTGCTGGACGGCCTCGCCAGCGGCAAATTGACCAGCGAAACAACGCTGGTCGACGCCACCAGCGGGAATACCGGCATTGCCTACGCCATGCTGGGCGCGGTGCTCGGTTTTAAGGTCAAACTTTTTATGCCGCAGAATACCAGCGCCGAGCGCAAACGAATTATCCGCAGCTTTGGCGCGGAGATTGTGGAGACCGATTCGCTGGAAGGATCCGACGGCGCCTATCTGGCGGTGCAAGCGCTGGTGGAGGCCGATGACGGGACGTATTTCTATCCGGATCAATACAACAACAGTCTTAATCCGTTGATTCATTACACCACCACCGGCCAGGAGATCTGGCGGCAGAGCGAGCAGCGCGTCACCCACTTTGTTGCCAGCGTGGGTACCTCCGGCAGCTTTATCGGCTGTTCCCGCCGCTTAAAGCAGGAAAATTCCGCGATTAAATCATTTATGGTGCAGCCCGCCTCGCCGTTTCACGGCATTGAGGGGACCAAACATATGGCGAGCAGCATCAAGCCGGGCATTTTGGATGAAAGCCTGCCGGATGGCGTAATTACCGTCACCACCGAGGAAGCCTACGCCACCTCCCGGCTGCTGGCCCGGCGTGAAGGACTGTTCGTCGGGATATCGTCCGGAGCGAACGTGGCGGCCGCGTTGAAACTCGCCGCCACGCTGCCGGCGGGTTCCTCGGTGGTGACGCTGCTGTGCGATACCGGTTCGCGTTATCTGTCGGACACTTTTTGGGACGAAGAATCATGATCAAGCTAACGAAAGACATCGAGCAGAAAATCCGACGCGAGGGTGAGAGAACCTATCCCAACGAATGTTGCGGCGTGCTGCTGGGCGCCAGCGATACGCAGGGCGACACCATCGTGGCGCAGATTTTGCCGATAGACAACGCCCGTGAGGAAGACGAGCAGTATCACCGGTTCGTCATCACCTCGGATGATTTCCTGTGGGCGGAGCGTATCGCCAGACGCGAGGCGCTGGATGTGGTCGGTTTTTACCACTCGCACCCGGATCATCCCGCGCTGCCGTCGGAGTATGACCGCGCGCACGCATTGCCGTTTTATTCCTACATCATCGTTGCGGTCGCCGCCCGCGAGGCGGGGGCGTTTACCAGTTGGCGGCTCTCGCCCGCGAGCAAACAATTCGAGCAGGAAAACGTCGACGTCATTTGACCGTAACCCAATCAACGCAAGATTTAAGGAGTATACCCTATGTCCGTCACCTTACTGATTCCGACAGCGCTGCGCGCTTTTACCGATGGTCAGTCAAAAATTCAGCTGGAGGGCGATACCGTCGGCCAGTTAATCGAAGCGCTGGCGGATCGCTACCCCGATATCCGTCAGCATTTATACGAAGCGGATGGCGCATTGCGTTCGTTTATCAATCTGTATGTGAATGACAGCAATATCAAAAACACCGGCGGGTTGGCTACGCCGGTGAGCGCAGGCAATGAGGTTATTTTAGTGCCGGCCATCGCCGGTGGAACAAAGGACTAAACGGCATGCAACTCGCAAGTATTATTCCTGATGAGCGGCTGGTGGAATTATCCAATGCGGAAATAGCCCGTTACAGTCGCCATCTGTTATTGCCCGAAATCGGCCTTGAAGGACAACAGCGCATCAAAAGCGCCCGCGTGCTGCTGGTGGGAACGGGCGGCCTGGGCGCGCCGCTGGGGTTATATCTGGCCGCCGCCGGGGTCGGCACCATCGGTCTGGTGGACTTCGATTTTGTCGAAGTGTCGAATTTACAGCGCCAGATTATTCACGGCACCAAAGACATTAATCGTCCTAAAGTGGCATCGGCCAAAGATCGGATCAAATCCATCAATCCGGATTGCCATGTCGTGACCTACAACACACAACTCAACAGCAAGAATGCGCAGGATATCATTCGGGAATATGATGTGGTCGCTGACGGCACCGACAATTATCCCACGCGTTATTTGATTAACGATGCTTGTGTATTGCTGGGCAAACCCAGCGTATACGGCTCGATATTTCAGTTCGAAGGTCAGGCGAGCGTCTTTTACGCTAAAGAAGGCCCGTGCTACCGCTGCCTGTATCCGGCGCCGCCGCCGCCCGGACTGGTGCCATCCTGCGCGGAAGGCGGCGTGGTCGGCGTGCTGCCGGGCATTATCGGCACCATTCAGGCGGCGGAGGTCATCAAACTGATCGTCGGCGGCGCGGATAGCCTGGTCGGGCGGTTGTTGCTGTTCGATGCGTGGCAGATGTCCCAGCGCGAATTAAAGCTGGAAAAAGATCCCGGCTGCCCGATCTGCGGTCAGCATCCGCACATTACAGAGTTAATTGATTACGAAGAGTTCTGCGGCCTTAAACCCGCAGAGGACGAGATTCCGGTGGAAAGCATCAGCGCCGCGGAGTTGAAGGCGCGGCTGGACGCCGGTGAGCCGCTGCAACTCATTGATATTCGCGAGCCCCATGAGCGGGCAATCGTCAAATTCCCCGGCGCGAAGGTGGTGCCGTTAGGTCAGATCGCCCGCCGCATCGATGAGTTCGATCCGGCCGTCGATGCGGTATTTCTCTGCAAGATAGGTCAGCGCAGTATTTTCGCCATTCGGGCGCTCCAGCAGGCGGGCTACCAGGGCAAGCTGCTGAACCTGAAAGATGGCGTCAATGCCTGGGCCAGAGAAGTGGATACCAGCTTGCCGCAATATTGAAAGCGCTTTATTCGTGTACCAATCAAAATGTGTTCTGGATAATTTAAGGAATAATCATGGCAGATAAAAAACCAGTAATTAATGCGCTTGGGCGTGATGCGGCTTATCAGTTGGCCAACGTAACCAAAACGGCGCCGCAGTTCGGCGCGATTACGCCGCGTTGGGTTACCCGCTTTCTGGAGTCTAAAGGGCTGGAGGCCGGGATATACCGGGTGAATAAAGTGGTGGAGGGCGACACGCCGCTGGATGTGCTGTGCAGTCAGGATCCTTCGCAGGTCGAGATTCCTCAGGGCTATATCGAGTATGAAACCCGTCCGCGCGAGTATCAGCTCGACTCCATCGCCACCATCGTTAACATCGATACCAAAATCGCCGACGTTTACAGTTCGCCCTTCGATCAGGCCAGCGAGCAGATCGCGCTGGCGATTGAGAGTCTGCGGGAGCGTCAGGAAAGCCAGCTAATCAACAACGACGATTACGGTTTATTGAAGAACATCGCGGATTCTCAACGCATTCAGACGCGCAACGGACGGCCGACGCCGGACGATCTCGATGAGTTGCTGAGCAAAGTGTGGAAAGAACCGTCGTTTTTCCTGGCGCATCCGCGCGCCATCGCCGCCTTCCAGCGCGAGGCGACGCGCCGCGGCGTGCCGCCGGTAACGGCGACGATTAACGGCGGCGTATTTATTTTGTGGCGCGGCATTCCGCTGATCCCGAGCGATAAGCTGTTCGTCGACGGGTTGAAAAATCCGAAAGGACAGGGCGGGAAAACCAATATTTTGCTGATTCGCTCCGGCGAAGCGAAGCGCGGGGTGCTGAGCCTGTACCAGTCCGGTCTGCCCAATGAGCAATCTCGGGGATTATCCGTCCGCTTCCGCGGCATCGACGACAACGGCGTCGCTTCTTATCTGCTTTCACTCTATTGCTCGGCCGCCATTCTGGCCGATGATGCCATCGCGGTATTAGAAGATGTTGAAGTGGGTGAGTACTATGACTACGAATAAATCGCGGCTTCCTTTTGAGCCGGGGGCGTCGTTTTCGGGCTATCAGTCCGACGGCCTGTCGGCGCATGATTACGGCTTGCCGGACGAAAGCGATCTGCATGCGCTGCTATCCGGCCATTTTCCTGACGCGACGGGAGGACAGGCGGCGCCCTACGCGCCACGGGTCGTGCCGTTGGGACACCATGACCAGGCCGCGCCGTCGCCGGTTAATGGCTACCCGTCGCTGCATGCCCGGACGCCGGATCCGGCGCCGTTATCGCGGGTCGGATCGGTGCCGGTGGATCAGATTCGCGCCGATTTCCCGATTCTGTCCGAACGGGTGGAGGGACACCCGCTGGTCTGGCTGGACAACGCCGCCACCACCCATCGGCCAAAGCAGGTTATCGAGCGTATCAGCTACTACTATGAGCATGAAAACTCGAATATCCACCGTGCGGCGCACACGCTGGCCGCCCGTTCGACCGATGCCTATGAAGCCGCGCGCGATAAGGTCGCGCGTTTTATCGGCGCGCCCAGTCAGGACAATATCGTTTTCGTCCGCGGCACCACCGAGGGACTGAACCTCATTGCGCACAGTTACGTAAAACCGCTGCTGCAACCCGGCGATGAAATTATCCTTACCCTGCTGGAGCATCATGCGAATATCGTACCGTGGCAGTTGATTGCCCAGGAGACCGGCGCGGTTATCCGCGTGGCGCCGGTGGATGAGCACGGGCAGTTGATCCTGTCCGAATACATCAAGCTGTTTAACCGGAAAACCCGTTTCGTTTCGGCGACGCATGTTTCCAACGCGCTGGGAACCATCACGCCGGTGCAGGAACTGGTGAGTATCGCGCACAGTTTTGGCGTACGGATCGCCATTGACGGCGCGCAGTCCATTTCGCATATTCCGGTCAATGTCAGCGCGCTGGATGCGGATTTCTTCGTCTTTTCCGGCCATAAGGTGTTCGCGCCGACCGGCATCGGCGTGGTGTACGGCAAGTCGGAGGCGCTGGAGCAGGCGCGGCCCTATCAGGGCGGCGGCAATATGATTGCGGACGTGACGTTTGAACTGACGCAATACCAGAAGGCGCCGCACAAGTTTGAAGCGGGTACCGGCAATATCGCCGACGCGGTCGGTCTGGGGGCGGCGATTGATTATGTCACGGCGTTGGGTATTGAGAATATCGCCGCCTACGAGCATGCGCTGCTGGAATACGGCATTCAAAAGCTGTCGCAGATCCCCGGTCTACGTCTGATCGGCACCGCGCCGCAGAAGACCAGCGTGCTGTCGTTCGTGCTCGACCATCATGCCAATGAGGACGTCGGTCGTTATCTCAGCCAGTCAGGGATTGCGGTGCGCGCCGGACACCACTGCGCGCAGCCCATTTTGCGTCATTACGGCTATGAAGGCACGGTACGGCCTTCCATCGCGTTTTATAACACGCCGCAGGAGATCGATTTGCTGGCGGAAAAAATAGCGCGGTTGGCCGACGGGGCGGCATCCGCTTTTCGTTGATCGCCGGGTTTTGTTTTGCCGACGCCGATCAAGCGGGCTGGACGGAGCAAGCGCGGAGGGCGTTCTTCCGCGTTTCCCCGCCGGGGGCGGCCGGGCCGTCATTATAGGTTTTGTCGGCGCGCCATGTTAATTCGCATTATCCGTCTCACGCATAATCAAAGCATAAATAATTACTTTGTTTTTTTGGGCTATGCGCTTATACCCTAAATAGTTCGAGTTGCAGGAAGGCGGCAAGGGAAGGACGAATTCGTCGGGAACGAATTTGACCAGCCAACGGCTGGCCTTCGGTGAGAGACAGGAAGTCTCTCATTTAATCCCGATGAGTTTACACAGGTAAGTGATTCAGGTGACTGAACGCAGCCAACGCACATGCAGCTTGAAGTATGACGGATATCACTGAGAGGGAATAAACCGAACGATAGCGAGGCAAGGAGAAAAAATATGACGAACTGGTTGGCAAATATATCGGATGCGCTGCGTTGCCGGATTGACCAATTAATAACGCCGCCGCTTATCGTATCGGCGGCGGACGAATCGGGAATATCGGAAGTCATTCTCTCTATGGGATATATCTATGGCATCGAAACAGGTAACGTCTATCTGGTATCAAATCGAACGGAATAGCCATTACCGTCGATTGATTCGCCAGAGCTACTGGAATGAGCTGTGCCCGGCTAATGCAGCGACCGGGCAATAACACGCCGGCTGACAAAAGGATGCATACGGCAATTTAAAAACAGCAGGGATAGCGGGCGCGATCCTCACGCGTACGGAAATATTCAGGTCAGGATAATTTATCTCATCCGCCTCTGGAAATAATCAAACGGTCACTTCATGAATCGCTGTCGAAATTAATCAACAACATCATCATTTTTCACTGCTGAAAATAATTAAATATTCGATCGCAACCATTGCGTTCGAATGCTAACCCTATTTATTAAAAGGTTATTAGCAATACGTATTGCGCTAATGAGGAAATATATGAAAAGCATCAACATGAAAATACTGGCTAAAGGATATGCGGCTGCATTGCTGGCGTTGGCGCTGACGGCTCAGGCGGCCGATGTGGTGAAAATAGGCTCGACGGCCGGGGCGACCTCCGATGCCGTCCTGGCCGTCGTCGATGAGGCGAAAGCGCAGGGCATCGACGTGCAACTGGTGGAATTTACCGACTGGACGCTGCCGAATGAAGCGCTGAATAACGGCGACATCGATCTGAACTTTTTCCAGCATGAGCCGTTCCTGCAAAACGCCATCAAAGAACGGGGTTACAAGTTACAGAATATCGGTTTCGGGCTGCTTCAGAATATCGGTATCTACTCGAACAAGATAACCGACCTGAAAGCGGTGCCGGAACGCGCCAAAGTCGGCGTACCCAACGACCCGGTGAATCAGGGGCGGGGCCTGCTGCTGTTGCAGAAAGCCGGACTTATCAAGCTACGCAACGGCGACGCCACCGACGCCACGCTGAACGATATCAGCGAGAACCCGAAAAACCTGCAATTTTTCGAGATTGAAGGGCCGCAGTTGATTCGTTCATTGCAGGATCTGGATCTGTCCGTGGTTTGGCCCTCTTACTTCTTTAACGCCGGTACGCCAAAGAAAGCGAGCGAGGCGTTACTCTATTCCGGCGTAAGCGATAGCTACTACGCGATGAGCTTCACCGCGCGCAGCGATCGCGCCAACGATCCGGTATTGAAAAAGTTTGTCGCCATCTATCAAAACTCGCCGGCGGTGCGCGAGACCATCGCCAAACGCTTCAATAATGATCCTAATCTGTACGCGTTGCCGTGGCTGAAGGACGGAAAAGCGCAATGAGGCAGGCGACATCGGTATTGAAAGTGGCGTCGGCCTTTTTGCAAACGCAGGCGGGCGAACGGCCCGCCGATGCGCCGTTCTCCGCGGCGCAGACCGGCAATCGCGGCGCGGGTTCGGTGACGTTTGAGCATATCTCCAGAATTTACCCCTCGGCGCATGCGCCGGTTCATGCGTTGCAGGACATCAGCCTGACGATCCCGGCGGGCTGTATTTTCGGCATTATCGGCCGCAGCGGGGCGGGGAAATCCACCCTGCTGCGCACCATCAACCGCCTGGATAAGCCGACGAGCGGCAGAGTGCTGGTCGATGGCGTGGATATCGGCGAACTGAGCGAGTCCGAGCTGGTCGGTTTGCGCCGTCGGGTCGGCATGATCTTTCAGCACTTCAATCTGCTGTCGGCCAAGACGGTATGGCAGAATATCGCGCTGCCGTTGAAGGTGTCGGGCGTGGCGAAGGATGAAATCGCGCGGCGCGTCGGCGAACTTTTGGCGCTGGTGGGGCTACAGGATAAGCAGGATAGCTATCCGGGCCGACTCTCCGGCGGGCAGAAACAGCGTGTCGGCATCGCCAGAGCGTTGGCTACCTCGCCGGAGATTCTGCTGTGCGACGAAGCCACCTCGGCGCTGGATCCGGAAACGACGCAATCCATCCTGCAATTGCTGCGTGATATCAACCGGCGGCTGGGCATCACCATTATTCTGATCACCCATGAAATGAGCGTTATCCGCGCCATCGCCGATCGGGTGCTGGTGCTGGAGCAGGGACGCATCGCGGAAGCGGGCGACGTGTGGCAGGTTTTCGGCTCGCCGCGGCACGAAGCGACGCGGGCGCTGCTGGCGCCGTTGCAGCAGGGTTTGCCGGATGATTTGCAATATCGCCTGCAATCCCTTCCGCCGGCGGACGGCGTGGCCTGCGAGCGTATCCTGCGGCTGTCCTACACCGGCGCGGGGGGACTGGAGCCGGATTGTTCCCGTATCGCTCAGGCGTTGCAGACGTCGGTTCGTCTGATACACGGCGGCATGGACCGCATACAGGGACACGCGCACGGCCGACTGCTGTTGGCGATGCCCGCCGATGCGGCGCTGCCTGATTTAACCACGCTGACGCAAGGGCCGCAGGCCGTTGCGCACCAAATCGAGGTGATTGGCTATGTCCCTGTCGCTCACTATTCCGTTTGACCGGTATACGCAGGCGTTTTTCGATACCTTGACCATGGTCGGCGTTTCCGGATTTATCGCCTTTCTGGCCGGCATCCCGCTGGCGGTGCTGCTGATTGTCACCGTTCCCGGCGGTTTTCTTGAGTCTCCCCGTTTCAACCGCATCGTCGGCGGCATTATCAACGGGTTTCGCGCCACCCCGTTTATCGTGCTGCTGGTGGCGCTGATTCCGTTTACCCGCTGGGTGGCCGGCACCACCATCGGCGTTTGGGCGGCTATCGTGCCGATGGCGATCAGCGCGACGCCGTTTTTCGCGCGCATTGTCGAGGTCAATCTGCGTGAGGTCGATCCCGGTCTGGTGGAGGCCGCGCAGGCGATGGGCTGCAAGAAGTGGGACATCGTGTGGCATGTTTATCTGTCCGAGGCGCTGCCGGGGATTGTCGGCGGTTTAACCATCACGCTGGTGGCGTTGATCAGTTCATCGGCGATGGCGGGCGCCGTCGGCGCGGGAGGGCTGGGCGATCTGGCGATCCGCTACGGTTACCAGCGTTTTGATACGCAGGTGATGGTTATCGTCATCGCCATGTTGATCGCCATGGTTACCGTGGTGCAACTTACCGGCGACCGCTACGCGCGGCGGCTCAGAAATCGCTGAACCCTCTATTCCCGCCAGCGCGGGAATGACGGAGGGGAACGTAAGTGGTGGTCTGTACTCTTGCCATCCACATCTACGCTTTCATCACCCCCGCGGCCCACAACCCCGTCATCCCCGCGGTAGTAGGCGGGGATCGGTTGCTGAAACCGCATGCAGCCATTGACTGATTCCCGCCTGCGCGGGAATGACGGAGGGGGGCGTAAGTGGTGGTCTGCACTCTTGCCATCCACATCTACGCTTTCGTCATCCCCGCGGCTCACAACCTCGTCATCCCCGCGGTAGTAGGCGGGGATCGGTTGCTGAAACCGCATGCAGCCATTGACTGATTTCCGCCTGCGCGGGAATGACGGAGGGGGCGTAAGTGGTGGTCTGCACTCTTGCCATCCACATCTACGCTTTCATCATCCCCGCGGCTCACAACCTCGTCATCCCCGCGGCAGTAGGCGGGGATCGGTTGCTGAAACCGCATGCAGCCATTGACTGCCCCCTGCCTGCGCGGGAATGACGGAGGGGGGCGTGCCTATCAGCGCTGCATACCCCAGCGCTTAATGGTGATGCGCTCAATCGTGGCGAAAATCAGCGTCTCAACCAGCAAACCGATAATGATCACCGATGCCAGACCGGCGAAAACCCGATCGGTATACAGCTCGTTACGGTTCTGGAAAATATACCAGCCCAGCCCTCCCTGACCGCTCGATGCGCCGAATACCAGTTCGGCGGCGATCAGGGTGCGCCAGGCAAAGGCCCAGCCGATCTTCAACCCGGACAGAATCGACGGCAGCGCCGCCGGTATCAGGATATGCCACACGTAACGCAGTCCGCTCAGGCCATAGTTGCGGCCGGTCATGCGCAGCGTATCGGACACGCCGAGGAAACCGGAATAGGTATTGAGCGCCATCGGCCACAGCACGGAATGAATCAGCACGAAGATCAGGCTATTGGTGCCAAGGCCGAACCAGAGCAGCGCCAGCGGCAGCAGCGCGATGGCCGGCAGCGGATTCAGCATGGAGGTCAGGGTGGAAAGCAGATCGCGTCCCAGCCGGGTGGAGACGGCCAGCGCGCTAAGCGCCAGCGCCAGCGCGGTGCCGATGACATAGCCTTTAATCAGCGTGCCGAGGGAAATGGCGATTTTCGCCGGCAGTTCGCCGCTGCGCATATCGTCGATAAACGCCGCCGCCGCCTGGGTGAAAGAGGGCAGCAGCAAATCATTGTCTTGCCAGCGCGCCGCCAGTTCCCATAACAGCGCCAGCAAGACCAGCAGCACGGTTTTGCGTATCGCGCTGATATTCCACAGGCGGTTGATCAGCGGCAGCGGCTGGACGACTTTAGCATCGGACAGCGGAGCCAGATCTCTCAGATACTCCGGTCGAACAGGTGGAAGTTGACTCATGGTAAAACCTTTTTCAATATGACAAAGCGAAGGGTTCAACCGGTATGTTGACCCGCCAGCGAGCGATGCGGCTCAGCGTCCGGAACCGCGGCGACCGGTTCCACCGGCTGGCCGGTTGGAAACAGCAAATCATGAATCCGCCGCGCCGCGGCCTGAAACTCACTGCCGCCCTCATCGTTATGGGCGAATTGATGGCTGTTGAGTTCGGCGCGCACCCGTCCCGGATGCGGCGAAAGCAGCAGGATCCGGTTGCCGACCACCAGCGCCTCTTCGATGGAGTGGGTGACGAACAGCAGGGTAAAGCGTACTTCCTCCCACAATTCCAGCAACTCTTGCTGCATTTTGCGACGGGTCAACGCATCCAGCGCGGCGAAGGGCTCATCCATCAGCAGCACTTTGGGCTTCATCGCCAGCGCGCGAGCGATCGCCACGCGCTGCTTCATCCCGCCGGACAGCGTATGCGGCCAGGCATGGGCGAAATCCGCCAGACCGACCTTTTCCAGATAATACATCGCCTGATCCCGCGCTTCGGCGGCGGACAGCTTGCCGGTGACCCGCAGCGGGAACTGGGTGTTTTCCAGTACGGTTTTCCACGGCGGAAGCTGGTCGAACTCCTGAAAAACCATCATCCGCTCCGGGCCGGGTTTGGTGATTTCTTTCCCTTCCAACAGGATACGGCCGCTGACCGGCGGCAGAAATCCGCCCGCGGCTTTCAGCAGGCTGGATTTGCCGCAGCCCGAAGGGCCGAGCAGGATAAAGCGCTCGGCGGGAAAAATATCGAAACTCACCTCGTCGGTGGCGCGTACCCGGCGTTCGCGCGTGGCGTATTCCAGGCTGACCGCTTCCACCTGTAGTAAAGGCGTGGCCGGCTGTGGCGACGCGCCGGCGGTTTGCAATGACTGAAAAGGCATGATTCTCCCCTCTCGTTGTGTGCTAAAAGCCAGCGTGGCTGACGGACAACCCCGATAGGGGCCGTTCGCCGTCACATCTGGCAGGTGTATTCCGTCGGATCGATGGCGGCATCGATCACCGTGAACTGCCGGCCGGCGACGGCTTCACGCAGGGCCTGACGGAACTCGTCGATGTTATGCGCCCGAATGCCGCGCGCGCCCATCCCTTGCGCGACCAGGGCGAAATCCGTCTCGCGGAAACGCACGCCGCGCTCGTCCAGCCCGCTCTTCGACTGCTTGAGGCGAATCAGCGATAGCGCCGCGTCGTTAAGCACTATCACCACCAGCGGCAGCGCCAGGTCGCGCGCGACCGTCAGTTCACCCAGCGTCATCAGCAGACCGCCGTCGCCGGTCACGGCGATGACCGGCCGCCGCGGATAGAGCAATTGCGCGGCGATGGCGGCCGGCAGGCTGTAACCCATGCAGCCAAATCCGTTTGATTGCAGCAACTGTCGGGGGCGGCGACAGCGAATGACGTGATTGGCCAGAATCCGATGCGCGCCGACGTCCAGCGTGACCAGCCATTCCGCCGTCATTTGGCGATCAAGCTCGGCGAACAGCGCCGCCGGGCTGATATCCCGATGCGCCGGGGGCGGGGATACCAGCGGCGCGAGACGGGCGCGGTGGCGCTGGCAGTCGGCCCGTCGCGCCGGCGGCTCGCTGTTCCAGCGCTGCTGCAAACGTTGCAGGTTGCCGTGCAGATTGCCGTAGTACGCGCGGCCCGCCGGAAATATCCGCTGATTCAGCGCCGCCCAGTCCAGCGTGATCGCCGTTTTCCCGGCCGGCCAGGCATCCAGCCAGGCGCTGCGCAGTTCAATCGGATCGAAGCCTATCAGCACCAGCAGGTCGGCCGCGTCGACGGCCTCGCGCTGGATGGCGTCTATCACCGGACTAAGCCCCAGCGCGCCGAGGCTGTTGGGGTGATATTCGCTGACGATGCCCTTGGCCTTATAGGTGGTGAGAAACGGCAGTCCGCTGGCCTGAATAAAGTCGCTGACCGTTTGCGGCTGCGGCCCGAACAAGGCTCCCTGTCCAATCAACGCCAGCGGGCGTTCGGCCCCGCGCAGCATGCTGACGATCTGCGTTTGCTCATCCTGCGACAGATAGCCGCCGGCATGACGGCTTTGCGGGCTAAACGCCGGTTCCGCGCTGGGGGCGCGGCTTACGTCCGCCGCGACATCAAGGAAAACCGGGCCCGGCGGATAGCCGGTGGCGATATCCAGCGCTCTGGCGGTCTGCTGCGCCGAACGCGCCGGATTGAGCGTGTCCGCATACAGGGTAACGGGCCGCATCAAGGCGGTCTGATCGATGATCTGGTGGCTGTAAATACCGGCCAGATCCCGTTCGACGCTGCCGGCGAGCACCAACAGCGCGCTGCGATCTTGCAAGGCGCCGGCAATGCCCGAAACCATATTCGCCAGACCCGGCCCCAGCGCCGGCAGCACGACGCCGGGCGCGCCGGTAAGCTGATAGACCGCGTCGGCCATAAATGCGCAGGAGGGCTCCGAGCGGGCCAGAACATAACGGATGTCCTGTTCCTCGCAGGCGCGCATCAGTTCCAGCACGTCATTACCCGGAATACCGAAGACGAAGCGCGCCCCGAAGTTGACCAGCGTCTCGGCGACGGCGTCCGCCACCTTGCGGGCGGCGGCGTCTGCCGGCCTGGCGGACGTCACGACATCGGCGCCGGAAGCCAGCGTCATGATTTAGCTCCCTGACGCAACGTGCGGATCGTCAAAGAAGTAGTCCTTCACCGACTCGGGTTTGTTTTTGATGGCCCCTACGCGGTGCAGGAACTGCCCCAACTGCAAGGTATTCTGCGGGGTGATGCTGAATTTCGACTCGGGACTCTTGAGAATATCCAATAACAGTTTGCGGTCGATTCTGGACTTGGTGATGCGAATAAAGGCATCGGCCGCTTCTTCCGGGTTCTGCGCGGTGAAGTCCGCCGCTTCAGCCAGGGCGTTGACGAACACGCGGTAAGTGCGCGGATTCTCCTTGCGGAATTTTTCCGTGGTGTAAAGCACGACCGGCGAGGTCGGGCCGCCCTGTACGTCATAAGAGTTCAGGACGATATGGGCGTTGGGGTTGCCCGCCAGCTCTTGCTCCTGGAAGGGAGCATTGCCGAAGTGGGCGGTGATTTCGGTGCCGGCGCTGATAATGGCCGCCGTGGCGTCGGGATGCGGCACGGCCACCTGGAGCTTATCGAGGCGGTTGTACTCCTTGTCGCCCCACAGTTTCGCCGAAGCCTGTTGCAGATAGCGGGACTGGACGGAAACGCCGACCGCCGGCACCGCGATGCGATCCTTATCGGTGAAGTCGGCGATGGTTTTCACATTCGGATTGTTGCTGACCAGGTAGTAAGGGAAGCTGCCGGTCGCGAGCACGGCCCGCACGTTTTGCCGGTTTTTGGTGCGATCCCAGAGGGTGAACAACGGACCAATGCCCGCGCCGGCGATGTCCACCGAGCCGGACAGCAGCGCATCGTTGACCGCCGCGCCGCCGGAGAGCTGGAGATAGTCTACCTTGACATCCAGTCCTTCGGCCTTGGCGTGTTTTTCAATCAGTTGTTTATCCTGCGCCACATTAAGCAGCAGGTAGACGATGCCGAACTGCTGCGCGATGCGTAACTGGCCTTCCGCGTAGGCTTGCATCGGCAGCGCCAGCGACGAGACCAGCAGGCTGGCCGCCGAGGTTATGCCGATCAGCTTGCGGGACAAAAAACGGGTCGGCTTAACCGCGTTGTTGCTTATTTTTTTCATACATAGAGTCCATTGAAATGTGTGAAATTCACGATGGTCAATCATGCACAACTAAAATATCGAGCGTGGCATTGATCTGATTCAACCGCGATATTGCTGATGAAAATGTCCGTGTCCGATATTTTATTAATAATGTGATGTTGACCCGCTAATAATTAATTAACTATTATTGATTACATTAATTTAATATATTCCGTGCTAGCGAAATATGGGGTGCAGCATAAGCTCAGCGTCTTTTTTTGCTAAAGCGCATTTTGTAATAAGCTATGTGTAATTGTTATTTCATTTCATGAAACAGTTTCCTCATGGCATAGAAGATAAACAATCGATCAAAAACTGAATAACACGTTTTTCCGCTGAAAACGAGCGCTTTATCGCGCCCGGTCGGCCGCGCGCGCCGCGTTGCAACACGGGAGACGGCGCTTGTGCGGGGCGCGTTTGTTTATTTTCTTGTCGTTATAAGTAATTATCCGCGGCGACGGGAAGCGGCCATTACACATTTTTCCTTTTTGCGAATTTTGGTTTTACTTATCCACAATTGATTGTTTGGAGGGGTAACCCTGGGAATTATAGTGGTATACCGCAATATCTTCTATCTATCATGCCGGCGACAGTATGGTCGGTATATTTCATTTATTATTGTCGAATGATTATTAATGTTATTAGCGCCCGTGGACTGGGCGAGGGTGATTGCTGCCGGTAATGTCCGTTGTGGATATATATCTAACAGACTTATTCCTTTCTTCATTTGAAGTTGCGGCAATGTCGAATTAAAAATAAATGGTTAATGAAAAAATGGCTAAGGAAGCAAAAATATTACGGGTGAAAATCGCGCGCGGCGAACCGGGTAATAAACACGCTGTTTATTCGGTACCCCGGCGGGATAATCAAACGGTACTGGACGTGGTCACGGAAATACAGCAGCAGCAGGATCCCAGCTTGTCTTACCGCTTTTCATGCCGGGTCGGCGTGTGCGGCTCGTGCGCGATGATGGTCAACGGCACCCCGCGCTGGGCCTGCCGGACGCACGTCAGCCGGGTGGCCGACAACGGCGAGCTGGTGCTGGAACCGCTGCGCAATCTGCCGCCGATCAAGGATCTGGTGGTGGACATGCGCGAATTTTTCACCAAGTGGCGACAGGCGGGCGGCGAGTTCAGCGCCAGCCGCAGCCGTCGGGAGGATCCGGCGCGTATCGACCCGCAAGGCGCTCGCCGCCGCCTCGCCGGCGAGGCGATTGAGTGCATCAACTGCGGCATTTGCTATGCCGCCTGCGACGTGGTGGCCTGGGACAAACGCTACCTCGGCCCGGCCGCGCTAAACCGCGCCTGGACGCTCGTCAACGATGAGCGCCATGAGGCGGCCGCCGATGTGCAGGCGCGCGTCACGGCGGCCGGCGGCGTCGGCGCCTGCCATATGCAGGGCAATTGCATGGCCTGCTGTCCGATCGGGCTGAGTCCTACCCGCAGTATCGCCGGTCTGAAGCGGGTTTCGCTCTGGCAATGGTTCAGGAAGGCGTAAGCGATGGAAAGAAAACTGTTCATTATTCAACGGCTCAGCACCTTGTTCCTGATCCCCTTTGTGCTGATCCATCTGGGCGTCATCCTCTATGCGACGCACAGCGGTCTTAGCGCCGGGGCCATCCTGGGGCGTACTCAGGGAAGCGTCGGCTGGCTGCTGTTTTACTCCGCCTTCGTGATCTGCGTCGCCCTGCATGCGCCGTTGGGCGTGCGCGCCATTCTGATCGAATGGGCGGGCGTTGGTTACCGCGCCGCGGGCGGGATTTGCCTGGGGCTGGCCGTGTTATTACTGATCCTCGGCATGCGCGCCGTGATCGCCGTGGGGGGACTATGAAGGTTTTACGCCGTCAAAAAGGCTATCTGGCTTTTATCGGCCATCGTCTGTCCGGGCTGGCGCTGGCGCTGTTTCTGCCGGCGCATTTTCTGGTGCTCGGTCTGGCGCTGGAGGGAGAAGCCCAACTGGAGCGCGTGATCCGCTTCAGCGATCTGCCGCTGGTGAAAGCGGCGGAGTGGGGACTGGTGGTGCTGCTCTGCCTGCATGTGAGCTTTGGGCTGCGTCTGCTGGCGCTGGAAACATTGAACTGGCGTCATCCGCAACAGGCGCGCTTCGGCTGGATTGGCTGGGGAACGGGATTCTCCCTGGCCGTCGGCGCCGTCTTTATTATGGGAGTGCTCTAGCGATGCCGTTCGAGAGCATAAAAACCGACATTTTGATCCTGGGTTCCGGCGGCGCCGGGCTGTTCGCCGCTCTGCACGCGCGCCGGGCCAATCCCGCGCTGGACGTGACCGTCGCCACCAAGGGGCTGCTCGGCAAAAGCGGCTGTACCCGGATGGTGCAGGGCGGCTACAACGTGGCGCTGGCGGCCGGCGACTCGATAGAGCGGCACGTGATGGACACCCTGAACGGCGGCAAATGGCTGCCGCGGCAGGATCTGGTGTGGCGACTGGTGGCCGGCGCAATAGAACGGGTGCGCGAACTGGAGAACGAAGTCGGCTGTTTTTTTGACCGCAATCCCGACGGCACCCTGCATCAAAAAGCCTTTGCCGGTCAGACCTTCGACCGCACGGTACACAAGTCCGATCTGACGGGCATCGAGATCATCAATCGGCTGATGGAGAAGGTGCGCGGCGCGGGCGTGCGCGAGCTGGAAGAGCACCGGGCCATCGAACTGATCCCGGCGGCGGACGGTTCGGGCATCGCCGCCGTGTTGTTTATCGATCTGCGCCGCGGCGTCTATCGTCTGATTCAGGCGAAAGCCGTGCTGCTGGCCACCGGCGCCGGCCCCACCATGTATCGTTACCATACGCCCTCCGGCGAGAAATCCTGCGACGGGCTGGCGATGGCGCTGCGCTACGGCCTGCGCCTGCGCGACATGGAGATGGTGCAGTTCCATCCCACCGGGCTGCTGGGCGGGCCGGACACGCGCATGACCGGTACGGTGCTGGAAGAAGGGCTGCGCGGCGCGGGCGGCTATCTGCTCAACGGGCAGGGCGAGCGCTTTATGCAGCGCTATGATCCGCGCGGCGAACGCGCCACGCGCGACGTGGTCAGCCGGGGCATTTACGCCGAGATGCGGGCGGGCCGCACCGGGCCGATGGGCGGCGTGTTTATCCAGATGAAGCACCTGGGGGAAGAGAAGGTGCGCCGGCTGTTTCCCGGCATGGTGTCCCGCTGCGCCGACTGCGGTTTTGACCTGGCGGGCGGCTTGGTCGAAGTGGTGCCTACCGCGCACTATCTGATGGGCGGCGTGGAGTTCGAGGTCGACTGTTCCACCACCTCGCCCGGTTTGTATGTGGCCGGCGAGGACAGCGGCGGCGTACACGGCGCGAACCGACTGGGCGGCAACGGCGTGGCCTGCTCCACGGTATTCGGCGGTATCGCCGGCGACGCGATGGCGGCTTATCTTCAGCGGGGCGACGGCTGGCGCGATCCGGATCGTACGCGCATCGAGGCGGGCATCGCCCGCGCCGAACGTGCCTTTGCCGCCCGGCCCGGCTCGCTGGCGCCGTTGCGTGAAGCACTGGCGCAGACCATGTGGGATCACGTCGGCGTGATGCGTACCCGCGAGGGCATCGTCAGCGGAGCCGACCGGCTGGATCAGTACCTCGGCGAACTGGCGACCTTTGGCGTGCGCGACGGCGAGCGGCGCTACAACCTGAGCTGGCACGACTGGCTGAATGTGGACAGCCAACTGCTGATCGCGCGCACTATCGCCACGGCGGCGCTGGCGCGCAACGACAGCCGCGGCGCGCATTTCCGGGAAGATTTTCCCGCCACCGGCGATCTGGCGACCAGCCGCTATACGCGCATCAGCAGCGATGACGCTGGCGCGACGCTGCATCTGGAGCAGGTGCCGGTGGCGTTTGACCTCGTCAGGCCGGGGGAAACGCTGTTGACGGAACCCGCCGAAAAGGAAGCAATATGACATTATTCAATCGGGAGTTCGCATCATGAGCGTCGCCATCCAACGGGTGGAACAGGCTGCCTACGAAATCATGCAACGCGCCGCCATCGATATCCCGGCGGATTATCGCGACAAAATCAAATCCATGCTGCGGGAGGAAAGCGGCGCGCTGTCGCGTTTCGTGCTGGATACGATGATCGCAAACTGGCAGGCCGCCGGCGACGATCGCCGGCCGATGTGCGCCGATACCGGGCTGCCGCGTTATTACATCAAGTGGGGCAACAATGCCGCGGTCGATAACGGCTTTGTCGGCGTCGAGCGCGCGCTGCGCCGCGCCACCGCGCGGGCGACGCAGGATATTCCTTTGCGCCCCAATCGCGTTCATCCTTTATGGCGCACGGAGTTCAACAACAATGTCGGCATCAATGCGCCGGAAATCGAATGGTCGTTCGAACCGGACGCCGACTGGGTGGATATCACGACCGTACACAAGGGCGGGCTGTTCGGCACCGACTACCGCATGCTGTTTCCCGGCGACGGCATCGACGGCATCAAACGTTTCGCGCTGGATACGCTGATTGCGTTCGGCAAGCGCGGGTTGGCCTGCCAGCCGGCGATCGTCGGCATCGGCATCGGCGGCTCGAAGGACACCTGCATGCAACTCGGCAAACAGGCCGCCTGCCTGCGGGTGGTGGGCGATCGTAACCCTGACCCGCGCATCGCCCAACTGGAACTGGACATTCTGGCGCTGGGCAATTCGCTCGGCATCGGCGCGATGGGTCTGGAAGGGCGTTCGATGGTGGCGGACTGCCATATCGAAGTGGGCTACACCCATACCGGCGGCATGCCGGTCAGCCTGCATACCTTTTGTCTTGCTTCACGCCGCGCCACGGCGCGGATCCATGCCGACGGCTCGGTCAGCTATCGTACCGACCCCGTCTGGTTCACGCCTTATTTGCGACGCGAGAGTGTGGAATGGCCGGAAAATCTGACGAACTGAAAGTGGTTGAACTAACGTTGCCGGTATCCGCCGAGGATCTGGCGCAGTTGGAAATCGGCACGGTGGTGTATCTCAGCGGCAATATTTACACCGCCCGCGAAGGCGTCTATCGCCTGATCCTGGATGAGGGACGCCCGTTGCCGCTGGATTTGCGCGCGATCAGCCAGGTGAATTTCCACTGCTCGCCGGCCGCGGCGCCGGACGGCGTCGGCGGCTATCAGGTGGGCGCCGTCACCGCCACCGCCAGCTTTCGCTTTGCCAACTGGATGGCGCGCTGGTTGTCGCTCTCCGGCAGCAATATCGTGCTCGGCAAGGGCGGCATGCCGGCGGAGCAATACCGGCAGGTGCTGGTGCCGGCCGGGGCGATCTACCTGACCACGGTCGGTTACGGCACCGGCGCGCTGCTGGGGCGGAGCATCAGGCGCGTTATCGACGTTCACTGGCTGGCGGAACTGGGCATCGCCCAGGCGATGTGGCTGTTTGAGGTGGAGCGGTTCGGCCCGTTTATCGTCGAAAGCGATCTGCGCGGCAACTCGCTGTTTGAACAGCATAATCAGCTCATCAATGCCGGCATCGACGCGCTTTATCAGGGGCTTAAGCCGCCGACGCTGCACCGCTACGGCGAAACCGACGATCGCCGACAGGAACTGATGTAGCCGGACGGCCGCGCATCTCACGCCGTTTCCCCGCGCGGCGCTGGAAAAGCGGTCGTTCAAATCGCTGCGCCGGGCATACATCCGCAAAATAAGCCATCAGCAATGGCGCGCTGTTTCATCAACCACACCGCGCTTCCTAAAGCCGCATAGTTGCGTTATGGCGAAATCCCCCGTTTTTGCCGACGCGTATCACAGTGGTTATTCATCGCCATTGACTTTAAAATGCATGCCTTTCCGGCCTCGGCGGTCGCCGTTGCCGGATGTGCGAGGAAAGGTTTACTTTCCGCTATTGTTAAATTTATTTACCATACCCGTCATACTTCAAGTTGCTGGTGCATTGGCCTTCCTGCAACTCGAATTATTTAGGGTATATAAAAAATTGAAAAAGGGAGTTTCATATCATGAAAGGATGGCGAGCGCCCATCGTCACGCTGCTTATTATTGCGGTCAATGTGGCGGTGTTTATCTGGCAATGTCGTGTGGGCGACGGGGATCTTTCGTTTTCCTTGGGCGATCTTTACAAGATGGGCGCGAATGTTGCGCAGCTTTCTGTGACTGGCGACGGTTGGCGTTTGCTCAGCGCTCTTTTCCTGCATCAGGATCTCGAACATCTGGCGATGAATATGGCGGTTTTGCTGGCCGTCGGGACACTGGCCGAACAACAGATTGGACGGATTTTCTATCTGTTTATCTATCTTAGCTGCGGCGTTCTGTCCAATTTCGTTAGCGCCGCATGGCATTTTAACGACCATCCCAGCCAACTTTATCAGGCGATGTTCCACGCTTCTCCCATCATGATCTTCCTGACGGTTGGCGCATCGGGCGCCATTTACGCGATTGCCGGGGTAGCGGTCAGGCGGTTTCTTACTTTCAATACTTATAATGAACTGACCTTCGATGTTAAAAACGGCGCTTTGGCGCTCTTCATGTTGTTTGGTTATAGCCTGTTTGAAAAGAACATCGATCATATCGCGCACATCAGCGGCTTTATTTTCGGCGTGCTGATTAGCCTGCCGGCGGCGATTTATGCCCTGCATCGGTGTAGCCGGCGCGCACTGATCCTGAGTTATGTGGCGCTGGCGCTGATGATCACGGGCGCCGTCGGCTACAACCTGAGCGCGCGGCATAATGATAAACGCAGCGACAGCGTGCGCAGTGCGGTACTGGAGGCAATGGCGAAAGAAGTCCAGAAAAGCGCGGATGAATTACGGGCGCGGCAGGCGAAAGCGCAGGCTGAAATTGATCGTCTGGCGCAGATCGAGATAGCCCGTCAGGAGTGGCCGGACTATGCCGCCGATCCGGCGCAGACGCCGCGTAACGGTCTGCGACTGGTTGAAGAACCGGCGCACTCAATTTATCGATATGAATAAAAGTCTGCCGGTTTCTCAGACAATGCGCGATGAGCAGTCGCTGCCGCGCTATCGCTGTCTGACTGAACAGACCCAATAAATCATCGCGAACCGGGGGCTTTTGCTCCCGGTTCGTTATCCGCAATGCATTATCGGTCTGTCGTTTTAATCAAAAAATGTATATAGAAAGCAAAAATCGATGCTTTTAATTATTAAACGCGCCGCGTTAACTGTAGCTCTCGTTTTATAACAATCTGGTGACATAAACATGAGCGTCGCGGCGTTATTTTCGCAACTGGAAGAGAGCATCGAAAAACACAGTGAGGAATATATTACGGTTTCCAGGGATATTCATGCCCACCCGGAAACCGGCAATAACGAATATTACGCCAATCAGCTGCTTACCAGGCTGCTGGCGAAGCATCAGTTTCAGGTCACCTCCGGCGTGGCGGGGCATGAAACGGCCTTCTATGCGCTGAAAGACAGCGGTAAACCCGGCCCGACCATCGCTTTTCTGGCGGAATACGACGCGCTGATTGATATCGGCCATGCCTGCGGCCACAACATTATCGGGGTCACCAGCGTGGCGGCGGCGATCGCGCTGGCGTCGGTCATCAACGTCACCGGCGGACGCGTGGCGGTATTGGGTACGCCGGCCGAAGAGGGCGGACTGCGCGGCAAAGGCGGCCCGAACGGCAATGTGAAGGCGCGTTTCGTCGAGCACGGGTTGCTGGAGGATGTGGATGTCGCGCTGATGGTGCATCCGTCCGGCAAAACCCGCCTCACCGGCCCGTCGCTGGCCAACAATCATCTCTATTTCCATTTTTACGGCAAACCTTCCCATGCCGGCAGCTCGCCCGATAAAGGCGTCAACGCGCTGGATGCGCTGGTGCTGCTGTACAACGGCATCAGCGTATTGCGCCAGCAGTTGCCCGATGGCGTCAGGGTACACGGCATCATCACCAATGGCGGTCAGGCGCCGAACGTGATCCCCGAATACGCCTCGGCGCATTACTACATTCGCGCCAAAACCCGCGAGGAAGTGATCGCGCTGGAGCCGCGCATTCGCGCCATCGCCGAGGGCGTGGCGCTGGCGACCGGCGCGACGGTCAAGATTGAGCATCAGGTCGGCCCGCGTGATTTTAATATCAACCATCGGCTGAATACCCTGCTGCTGGAGGAGTTTACCGCAGTAGGGGAAAGCGTCGATCTGACGGACAAACAGGGCATCGGCTCCACCGACGCCGGCGATATCAGCCACGCGGTGCCCACCGCGCATCCCACCATCAAGATTGGCCCGGACGACCTGGTCGGCCACACGGTGCCGTTTCGGGAAGCGGCCAACTCGCCGCTGGGCTACACGGCGCTGCTCGCCGGGGCGAAAGTACTGGCGCGCAGCGGGCTGCGTCTGTTGACGGATGCCCGGTTGTTGCAGGAGATCAAAGACGAATTCGCCAATCGTGACGCTGTCACGCGCGCGGCCTGAATGCGTTTGCCGTAACGACGCCGTTCTCATCACCACGATTTCGCCATGACAACAATTTCGCCATGACAACATTAAGGGAGTTTCCCATCAATGAAGTGGTTCACTTTTCCGCTCGCCGCACTGCTGCTGGTGACCAGCTTACCCTGGGGAATCGCGCAGGCCGATGCCGTCGATCGCAACGCGACGTTGAATATCGCCTACGGCAAGCGGCCGGGTACGCTCGATCCTTACCTGACCACCAACAGCGCCACCACCGATGTGGTGCGCCATATTTTTGAACAACTGTTCACCATCAACGACAAGTTCGAACCGGTGCCGGAGCTGGTGGAAAGCTATACGCTCAGCGATGACCGCAAAACCTACACGTTTGTGCTGCGCAAGGGCATCCGTTTTCACGACGGTCAACCGTTGACGGCGGATGATGTGGTGGCGTCGATGAACCGCTGGCTGGCGGTGTCGACGCAGGGCAAAGCCAACCTGCCGGGCGCGCAGTTCAGCAAAGTCGATGATGACAGCGTGCGGTTGACGGTGCAGACGCCGTCGCTGATCACGCTCAACGTGCTGGCCGATTTGAAAAATCTGGCCTCGATCATGCCCAAACGGCTGATAGAGGAAGCCAATGCCGGCAAAAAACCGGTCAGCCAACTGATTGGCACCGGCCCGTATAAGCTGGCGGAGTTTAAACCGGGCGAGTACCTGCATCTCACCCGCTACGACGACTATGTTTCCCGCAGCGAGCCGGCAAACGGCCTGTCGGGGCAGAAAAAAGCCGACGTCAGGGATATCTGGTTCCGCTATATCACCGATGAGTCCACGCGGCTGGCCGGGGCGCTGACCGGCGAATATGACGTGGTTTTCGACCTGCCGAAAGATAACATCGATGCGCTCAGCAACGCGCGCGATGTCGAACTGTACCGGCCGGAGGCGGGCGGATCGCTGATCACCTATCTGTTCAATAAGCATCGCGGGCCGTTCGCCGACGTGAAGCTGCGGCAGGCGTTCAATCTGGCGCTGGATGTGCATCAGTCGCTGTTGGCCGGCTACAGCGATGAGCGCTTTTTCAAGGCGGGTTCCTCCCTCGGTTTTCCCGAGCAGGTGGACTGGTATAGCGAAGCCGGCAAACCATACTGGAATCAGCATCAACTGGATGAGGCGCGCCGACTGGTGAAGGAATCCGACTACAACGGCGAAGAGGTGGTGATCATCGCCACCAAGGAGTACGCCGAGCTGTATAACCTGGCGATTGTGGCGCAGCAGGTGCTCAAACAGATTGGGGTGAAATCCCGACTGGATGTCTACGACTGGGCCACGGTGCTGCAACGGCGTCAGGATCCGAGCACGTTCGATCTGTGCGCGCTGGAGTTCTCCATGCGTCAGGTGCTGCACCAGTATCCTTTCCTCGACTCGCGCGCCAAATTTCCCGGTCTGAGCAACAGCCCGGAGATCGACGCCACGCTGGACGACATCAAGCAGGCGCCGTCGTTGCAGGCGGCCAGACCGCTGGTGGATAAACTGCACCTGCAAATCTGGACATACCTGCCGGTGATCGTGCTGGGACGCACCACGCCGGACGCGGTGGCGATCAAACATCATGTTCACGGCTATTACGACCTGATCGGGCCGGTATTGTGGAATGTCGGCATCACGGCGCAGTAAGCGGAGCAACGCATGGGTTGGTATATTCTCCATCGCTTGCTGGCGTTGCTGCCGGTGCTGTTTGTGGTGTCGGTGGTGGTGTTCTGCCTGGTGCATCTGGCGCCGGGCGATCCGGCGCTGGTGATCCTGGGTAATGACGCCAATCCGCAGGACATCGCCGCGCTGCGTCGGCAAATGGGGTTGGATAGACCCCTGCCGGCGCAGTTCGCGCACTGGTTCGGCGCGGTGCTGAGCGGCGATCTCGGCCACTCGTTGTTGATGGACGCCAGCGTGCTGTCGCTGTTTCTCCAGCACCTGCAACCGACGCTGGCGCTGGCGATTTATGCGCAGGGCATCGCGCTGCTGCTCGGCGTCGGCGGCGGCATTCTCAGCGCCTGGCGGCACGGCAGGCTTCTGGATCGCATTATCATGTGGCTGGCGACGCTGGGGATGTCGATCCCCGGATTTTTGCTCGGCCTGTTCCTGATTTTCTTTTTCGCCGTGCGGCTACGCTGGTTTCCGGTGGTGGGGTATAGCTCCACCCGCGGCGATATGTGGCTGAACCTGTGGTATTTAACCCTGCCGGCGCTGGCGCTGGGCTTTCGCATCGCGGCATTGATTGCGCGGATGACGCGCGCGGTGATGCTGGATGTGCTCCAGGAAGGCTTTATTAAAACCGCCCGCGCCAAAGGGGTGCCGGAACGCACGGTCTTGCTGCGCCACACCTTGAGAAACGGGCTGCTGCCGGTGCTGACCGTTTGCGGCGAATCCTTTGGCTCGCTGGTCACCGGCGCCATTGTGATTGAAAGCGTGTTCGGCATTCCGGGCGTCGGTTCGCTGGTGGTCGATGCCATCGAACGACGCGATTTTACCGTGATTCAGGGCGCCGTGCTGCTGATTACCGTCAGCTATGTGCTGATTAATCTGGCGGTCGATATCCTCAGCTATCTGCTCGATCCCCGTCTTTCCGTCAGCGGTAAAGCCTCATGAAAAAGTTTTTTATCCAGCCGCAGCTTGTCGCAGGCGGCGCGCTATTGTTGATTATCCTGGTGTTTTCGCTGTGCGGCAGCGGCATCAGCCCGTTCGACCCTTATGCCATCAGTCCGTTAACCCGCCTGCAACCGCCCGGCGCGACCCACTGGTTCGGCACCGATAATTTCGGCCGCGATCTGTTTGTCCGCGTGGCGCTGGCGGTGCGGATTTCGCTTTCCGTCGGCGCGGCCGTCGCGCTGGCGGCGGGCGTGATCGGGATGACGATCGGTCTGCTGTGCGCCTGGTATCGCTGGCTGGATCTGCTGCTGATGCGTATCTGCGACGGGCTGTTCGCCTTTCCCTCGCTGCTGCTGGCGATCGCCATCGTCGGTATTTTGGGGCCGAATACCGCCAATGTGGTGCTGGCGCTGTCGCTGGTGTACGTCCCCTCGGTGGCGCGCGTGATCCGCGCCGCCGCGCTGGCGATCAAAGAGAAAAATTATATTGAAGCCCTGCGCGCCCAGGGAGCGAGCGGCGCGCGCATTATCTGGCTGCACCTGCTGCCGAACGTCGTCTCCCCGTTGATCGTACAGGTCAGCTGGATTTTCTCGGTGGCCATTCTGACCGAAGCGGCGCTGAGCTTTCTCGGCTCCGGCATTCCGGCGCCGATGCCCAGTCTGGGCAACCTGCTGCTGGAAGGGAAAAAGGTGATTTTCACCGCCTGGTGGATGACCTTTTTCCCCGGTATCGCCATCGTGCTGTTGATTCTGGCGCTGAATATCGTCGGCGACGCGCTGCGCGACGGCGCCGATCGCGGGCTGCAACCCTTGACGCGCCGTCTGCTGCGTCAACTGAAAAATGAGACCCCAGGCCGATGAACCACAGTCAGTCGCAAACTTTACTCTCGGTGAACGGATTACAGGTCAGGTTCGCCACCCGCGAGGGCGTGGTGGCGCCGGTGCGCGATCTGTCGTTAGCCGTCGACCGTCATGAAACGCTGGGCGTCATCGGCGAGTCCGGTTGCGGCAAAAGCGTGACGGCGCAGGCGCTGATGGGGCTGCTGCCGGCGCGTTCCAGCCGCGTCGCCGGCGAAATGATCTTTGACGGCGAACGGTTGGACGATCTGTCGCCCGCCGCATTGCAGCGCTGGCGCGGCAGCCGGATGGCGATGATTTTCCAGGATCCGCTATCCAGCCTGAATCCGGTTTTTACCGTGGGATGCCAAATTGAGGAGAGCCTGATCCTGCACCGCGCGCTGACGCGCCGGCAGCGTCGGGCGGAGGTGATTTCGTTGCTGCATCAGGTCGGTATTGACGATGCGCCCCGCTGCGCGGCGGCGTATCCGCATGAAATTTCCGGCGGCATGCGCCAGCGCGTGATGATTGCGATGGCGATCGCCAGCCGTCCCGCGCTGCTGATCGCCGATGAGCCGACCACCGCGCTGGACGTCACCATTCAGGCGCAGATTCTGGCCCTGCTGGAAAAGGTCAAAGCCGATAGCGGCATGGGCATCATCCTGATTACCCACGATCTGTCGGTGGTGGCGCAATTGTGTCAGCGCGTGCTGGTGATGTATCTCGGCGAAGTGGTGGAAGAGGCGGACGTCGTCAGCCTGTTCGATAATCCGCTGCATCCCTATACCCGCGCGCTGTTGCAGGCGGTGCCGAGACTGGACGGCGAGCGCAAAGTCGATCTGCCGGAGATCCTCGGCACGGTGCCGGCGCTGTCCGTCGCCATCCCCGGCTGCGGCTTTGCCGATCGCTGTCCTTATGCGCAGGCGCGTTGCCGCGAGCAGCATCCCGCATTGCGCGCCTTATCGGATAAAACCCATCGCGTGCGCTGCTGGCGGGCGGAAGAGATAGGCGGGCTGGTATGAGCGAACCGTTATTGACCGTGCGTCATTTAAGTAAAACCTTTGCCGGCAAGGGATGGCGCGCTAAGCCATTCACCGCGCTGGAGGATGTCAGCTTTCATATTTCGCCCGGCGAAACCTATGCGCTGGTGGGGGAATCAGGCAGCGGCAAAAGCACCACCGGACGCAGCCTGCTCGGCCTGACCGCGGCTTCCGGCGGCGAGGTTATCTTCGACGGCCGGCAACTGTTGAGCTTAAACAGCCGTCAGTGGCGTGAGGTGCGCAAAGATATGCAGATGATTTTTCAGGATCCGCTATCGTCGCTCGACCCAAAACGCGCCATCGGCTACAGCATTGAAGAGCCGCTGATTATTCACGGCGAGCGCGATGCCGGCAGGCGCAGGCAACAGGTGGAGCAGATATTGACTCGCGTCGGTTTCAGTCCGGCGGATGGCCGGCGCTATCCCCACGAGTTTTCCGGCGGGCAGCGCCAGCGTATCGGTATCGCCCGCGCGCTGATACTGGCGCCGAAACTGATCGTTTGCGATGAACCGGTATCGGCGCTGGATGTCTCCATCCAGTCGCAGATCCTGAATTTGCTGATGCGCTTGCAGCGCGAGCAGGGGCTGGCATATCTGTTTATCGCCCACGATCTCAGCGTGGTGCATCATATCGCCGACCGCGTGGGCGTGATGTCGCGCGGCCTGATCGTAGAGGAGGGCGCCGTCGCGGAACTGTTCGCCGCGCCGCAGCATCCCTATACCCGCTATCTGCTACAGGCGATCCCGCCGGCGCACCCGCGGCTGAAAAACCAGACGCGGGCATTACCGCGCGCCGCGCAGCCCTCGGGATGCGAGTTCCACGGCGGTAAAACCTGCAACCGCCATCCGGATCAGTATTACTGGTTAACGCCTACCCACCGGGTACGGTGCTGTCCGGATAGCTGATTCTTCACCGATAGCCGGAACAAATAACCTGATCAAACTCGTTCAGCGACATCGCCTCCAATCCCAGCTCCGGCAGGATATTATTCTCATGACGTAAATCTCTTTTCCATATCGCGGCCGCCACGTTAATTACCGAGGAGTGCAGGGTCAGATTGATTCCCGCTTTCTGCGCGATCGCTTCGGCAAACGCCAGTCCATAGGGCGTATCTTCCAGAATGAAACGCGTATCCATGCTGACCGGCCCGGCCGGGCCGCCGCGTCGACGGTGCAGTTCGGCCGCAATATCCGCCAGCTCGTTTTGCGGAACATTGAACGACTGCTGAAAATGTTCTTCGATACTGTGCAACTGTAGGCCGAACCGGCGCGCCAGCGTCTGACGTTCCTGCTCCAGCGAGGAAATCAAATTGGCGACTCCCGGCGTCAGATAATGATATTGCGGCCAGCTTTCCTGTCTTTCAATGCGCGTGATGTTGCACAGCGCCAGCCCCAGATGGGCGATGGGATTGATATTGATCAGCGACGTCGCCAACGTATTGCGCTGAGCCAGAAAGCGGCGGCCGAACAGCGCCGTACACAGGGCGATGGCGCGCGCATTGTCCTGCATCGGCAGCGTGGCGACATGGACGAATTTTCTTGCCGCCATGATGGCGACTTCATAGCCGTTCGCCTGACGGCGGGCGGTGAGCGCGGTGGTGCCCCAGGTGATGATCGGCGCAGCAATATGGCGTGCGGTCAGCCGTTTTGACAGGTACAGCGCGCTCAGCGAGCAGGCGCTGTTGATGATAATCGGCAGTTCGTCGCGCATATGGGGCGTCAGGGCGTCAATCACCGTTTTGTGCGCGTATCCCGGCACGCAGATGAAAATGACGTCCGCGTGGTTCACCGCATAGGCGATATCCGTCGTGACGTCCGGCCGACACTCGCCGCTGATGACGCCGGTAAAAGAGAGCCGGTTATCGTTGGCCTGCAATGGAGCAAGATCTTGCGCGACGGGCGACCAGAGAATCGGCCGATGCCCGGCGCCGGATATCCAGGCGGTGGTGGCAAAGCCGATATTGCCGCCACCCAGAATGGCTACATTCATGATGATTCCTTTGTTTTTTCTGCCGGCGGCGTTAACCGGCCGGCAGCGTTATTTTTTTCGACGGTAGCGCCAGAAGGGCGTGAACAGGATGAAAGCCGTTAACAGGATCAACAGCAGGGACAAGGGGGAGTCGGCCAGCGTCGCCGGATTGCCGTTGCCCAGCGTTAACGCCAGATTGAGCTGGGTTTCCGCTATCGGCCCCAGCATCACGCCGAGAATGATCGGCGCGCTCGGGTAGTCGAGCTTTTCCATGAAGTAAGCGACGATGCCGATGCCGAAAAACAGGTAAAGATCGAATTGGGCGTTGTTGACCGCATAAATGCCGACGGTAATAAACAGCATAACGATCGGCGCCAGCAGAACCGCCGGCAGCCGCAGCGCCTGACCGAAAATCCGCGTGGCGGTCAACCCGCCGACCACGGCCAGCAACAGGGCGGACAGCAGCATTTGCAGCATAAAGCCGTAAACCACGTCCGGGTGTTCCTGAAATAGCTGCGGGCCGGGGCGTAATCCCTGCACCAGCAAGCCGCCCAGAATGACCGCCGCGACGCCGGAACCGGGAATGCCCAGCGTTAAGGCGGGAATCAGCGATGAAGCGTTATCGGCGCCGTTTCCCGCTTCCGAGGCCGCCACCCCTTTCGGATTCCCTTTCCCGAAGCTGTCGGGATCGTCGTCGCGCCGTTTGGCGTCGTTATAGGCGAGGTAGCAGGACATGCTGCCGCCCGCGCCGGGCAGGATGCCGATCACAATGCCGATAAACGAACTGCGCAGCCAGACCGGCATAAACTGTCGCCATTGCGCCAGCACGGAGCCCTGACGCTTCAGCTTTAACAGATGGCCGGAGAGACCGGCGGCGGAGGCGTGTTCAAACATATGGATGACCGGCGGGAAGGCGAACAGCGCGGTCAGCAACACCACCAGATCCAGCCCTTCGGCCAACTCCAGCAGGCCGAAGGTAAAGCGCTCGTCGCCGGTGGAGATATCCTGCCCGATGGTGCCGATCGCCAGTCCCAGCAGGGCGGCGATCGCGCCCTTGAGAAAGTCGTCGCCCAGCAGCGAGGTGACGGTGGCCAGACCGAGCAGAGAGACCCAGAAGTAGTCCGCCGGCGAGAAAAACAGACCGATCTTCGCCAGTCCCGGCGCAAACAGGATCAGGGCGATGGCGGACAGCACGCTGCCGATCACGCCGGAAATAACCGCCACCTGTAATGCATAGGCGGCCTTGCCCTGACGCGTCAGGGCATAGCCGTCCAGTACGGTGGCGACCGACGCGGGCGTTCCCGGAATACGCAGCAGAATCGCCGGAATGGCGCCGCCGTAGCTGCCGCCGTTATACATACCGGCCATCATGCCCAGCGCGAAGAGGGGATCGACGCCGAACGTCAGGGGAATGAGAACGGCGATACCGGTGGTGACGGTCAGTCCCGGCAGCGCGCCGACCACCAGTCCCGAGACGGTTCCCAGCAGAACCGCCAGCAGATTGGACGGCGCCAGCACATGCGGCAGGGCGCTGAGCAGGGCCTCGATCATAACGCGCGCTCCAGCAGGGATTCGACAATACCCGGCGGCAGCGGCCGATCCAGCAGGATGCGAAACACCGTCACAATCAACAGCAGCGAGCCCGTTACGCTGGCGAAAATCGGCCACAGGCGTCGATACCCCGCCAGCAGCGGCAGCGTGACGCCAAACAGCAGGCTGGCGGCGATATAACCGATCGCATTCATCAGCAGAATATAGGCGGCGACCATCAGGAAGCCGATCGCCACCCTGAGCGGCGCGTCCAGCAGTCGCCGCGGCGCGCCGTTTTCATGCGTCCGTCGCCGATAGAGCCGGATCGTCTGAGCCAGACCGCCGAGCGCCAGCAGCATCGCCAGCGCGCGCGGGAAGATCGCGCTGCTCGGGCTGTATGCCGCCGCGCCGACGTAGATGCCCGCGGCGATCGCTATCCACAGCAGGGCGAAAAAAAACTCGGTATGCCAGCGGGATGGGTTCAATTTCAGCGCCATGGCGTGATTTTCCAGGTTTCGGCCAAATCGCCGTTAACACGCTGAATCAGTTTGCCGTAGCCCTGAGCGTCCAGATAATTCAACGGGATTTCGGCTTTCTGCGCGGCGGCCAGATACTCAGGATCGTTGATGACGTCGTGCAGGGCTTTTTCCAGCCGGGCGACGATTTCCGGCGGCGTGCCTTTGGGCGCGGCGATGCCGCGCGACGCCCCGGCCACCAGATCGATATGTTGTTCGCGGAAGGTCGGCGCGTCTTTTAACCACGGCGAGCGCTGCTCGGCCATGACGCCCAGAATGCGTATTTGGCCTTCCCTGACCAGCGGCAGAGCTTCGCTGAGATTCATGGTCGCCGCCGGAACGTGGTTGCCCAGCACCGCCTGTCGCACGGGCGCGGTGCTGCCGAAGAACGCGGTTTTAAACCGTATGCCGGCCTGCCGGTTGAGGTTGAGAATGGCGACATGTTCCGACGAACCCGCCGCGCCGGAGGTGCCGATAACCAGCTTATCCGGCGTCTGTCGGGCCGCATCAATCAATTGCGCCAGGGTTTGATAGGGGCTTTGCTGGTTGACGACCAGAATGCCGGGGTCATAAACCAGATTGGCGATAGGCTGAAAATCATCCATGGTGTATTTCGCCTTGCCTTCCACGACCAGCGCATTGGTCGCCGGGGGATTGATCATGCCGATGGTGTAGCCGTCCGGTTTGGCGCGCGCCAGCGCCGTCCAGCCGATTTCCCCGCCGGCGCCGGGTTTATTAATGACCGCGACGCTGGCGTTTTTCGCCAGATGCTTTTCGAGATAGTGGGCGACCGAGCGGGCGGCGATATCCGTACCGCCGCCGGGCGCAAAGGCCACCAGCATTTGTATCGGTTTCTCCGGATATTCGGCCAGCGCGCCGCCGGAAAATAATGCGCCGGATACAACCAGTCCAATTACGGCTTTATTAAGGTATTGATGTTTTATTTTCATTATTACCCTCGCAATAAATATCTTTATTTTAATGGTGCTGCGGTTATTTAATGAAAGTCCTCCGCCCGCCACGGCGTTATTACGACGTGCGGATGCCTTCCGGTTGGAATAAAAATAAAATTTATTTTTGTCGTTTATTTTAAAATCGCAGAAACGGAGATTGAATATAATCCGTTACGGCGACCGTTCGCGTCTGATCATGGGGACAGCGAACCGATGAGCGGGCGGGGTTTCCGCCGGCGAATGTATCGCTGTCCTACACCGGGCTTTTCCTTCATTTTAGTGACTTAACGAAAGCATGATTTTATGGTGATCGTCGGAATGAAATAACGCGAAATTCGGCAATAATTCTCTGGCCGTATTCTCCAGCGCGTCGACAATCTGCAATACCACGGTTCGCGGCGTTTTCGCCTGCGGGGTAATCACGCCGAAATGGTACGGAATTTCGATATCCAGCTCGCGGATCGTCATGCCTTGCAGCGGCAGGCCGTAGGCGGTCACCGGCTCGGTGATGGCCACGCCCAACCCGGCCCGCACGCAGGCCAGTACATTGGCCGACGAGTTGGTCTCTATCACGTAGCGCGGCTGGATGCGGGCTTTTTTCATCGCGTCTTCAAAACGGTGGCGCAGGCGATAGGGGTTGTAGAGGGTAATCATTTTGCGGGACGCCAGATCCTGCAAACGAATTTCACTCTGCCGCGCCAGCTCATCGTCTTCACTGAGCACCACCACGCACCTTGATTGTCCAATCCAGTGCCGATGAACGTTTTTATGATCCAGCGGCAGGCTGCTGATGGCGAGATCGGCGCGTCCGTCGATCACCGCGTGCAGCGTTTGCTCCGCCGAATAACTCAGAATTTGCAACGGCGTGCTAAGTTCCACTTTGGCCAGGGCCGTCGGCAATAAGCCCGCCGCCATCGCGGGCGTGGCGGCGATGATCAGCGGTTTTTCTTCTTCTCCGGCGATTTCCTTCGCCCGTAGTTGAACCTGCCGCAGCGAAATCAAGGCGTGCTCGACGGACTCGTGCAACTGGTAAGCCTGCTCGGTGGCGGTGATGCGCGGGCCGTTGCGCAAAAACAGCGGGTAGCCGATTTTATTTTCGAACTCCTGAATCAGCCGGCTGACCGCGGGCTGCGAGCGGCGGAGGTTTTTCGCCGCGGCGGTGATGCTGCCGGAAGAAATCACCGCTGAGAACGCCTCAAGCTGACGTAAATCCAAATCTTCTAAAATCGCCGTTTTCGACATGCCGTCCATTCCTTTTCTCTTGTCCATCGCGTCGACGTTGCCGCGACTGACGCCGCGTTCACCCGTCGACCATTTTTTTAAAGCATGCGGAAACTTTTTTGACTTGTACACGCAATTTTACGCATAAGCACAGACAAATTTATTATTAAGAATTGACATACAGAGCGGTTAATAATGCGTTTTAAGCATCATTGGTTTGTCTTATCGCTACCCCCGTAGAGGGACATGGCGGGGATAATGGTTAGGGGAGAGCTGTACACATGACCACGTTGGATGGGAAAGGATTAGCGTATCTGGAAGCGCGTCTGCGGGAAGACTTGCAACTGCTGGAACTGCCGGCCAAGCCCTGGGTTCATGCGCGCAATACGGCAGGACGGTATGTCGTTGACGTCGCTATTTTAGGCGCGGGCATGTGCGGACTGGTGGCGGCGGCCTCGCTCAAGCTGCTCGGTATCGATAATGTGCTGTGTTTCGACAAGGCGCCCGCCGGACGCGAAGGGCCGTGGAAAACCTTCGCCCGCATGGAAACCCTGCGTTCCCCCAAGCAATTGGCGGGGCCGGCGCTGGGGTTGCCGGCGCTGACCTTCCAGGCCTGGTATCAGGCGCAGTTCGGCGCAGAGGCGTGGGCGGCGCTGGATAAGATCCCGCGTACCCAGTGGATGGATTATCTGATCTGGTATCGCCAGGCGCTGAATATTCCGGTGTTAAACGAGACGGAAGTAACGCTGTTGCAACCGGCGGAAGACGATCTGATCGAGGTGGAAACCTATAATCGGGTTACGCAGGAAACGCGGCGTTATCTGGCTCGCCGCGTGGTGCTGGCCAGCGGCCGCGACGGTCTGGGCGGCCCCTACGTGCCGGATTTCGCGCAGGCGCTGGCGAGAAAATATTGGGCGCACTCGGCCGACGATATCGACTTCGCCGCGCTGGCGGGCAAGCGAGTGGGCGTGATCGGCGCGGGCGCCTCGGCGATGGATAACGCCGCCACCGCGCTTGAATACGGGGCGGGTCAGGTCGATTTGTTTATTCGCCGTCAGGATCTGCCGCGCATCAACAAGTTCACCGGCATCGCCAGTCAGGGCGTGGTGCAGGGATTTCTTGGCCTGAGCGATGCGTGGAAATGGAAATTTCTCTCCACCACGCTGGCGGCGCAGACCCCGCCGCCGCGCGACTCCACGCTGCGCGTGTCGCGCCATGCCAATGCCTTCTTTCATCTCAACAGCCCGGTCACGGCGCTGCGGGAAACGGCGCTGGGCGTAGAGCTGACCACGCCGGCAGGCAGTTTCCCGCTGGATTTCATTATTTTCGCCACCGGATTTCGCGTCGATTTATCCCATCGGCCCGAGCTGCGTCTTTTCGCCGACCAGATCGCCTTCTGGCAGGACCGTTTTACGCCTGAATCCGGCGAGGAGAATGGCGAACTGGCGACGTCGCCCTATCTGGGGCCGGCGTTCGAATTCCAGCCGAAAATCCCCGGCCGATGTCGGTGGCTGACGCGCATCCACAGTTTTAACTATCCCTCGACCCTGACGCACGGCAAGTTGTCCGGCGATATCCCGGCGGTCAGCGAGGGCGGACGGCGGCTGGCGCAGGGCATCGCCCGCAGCCTGTTTGTCGAAGATCGGCAGAAACATTACGACGACCTGCTGGCGTTCGATACGCCGGAGTTGCAGGGCGATGAATGGCGCAACGCGGAAGAACGGGATCATGACTAACCACGCGACACAACGTATTACGCTCAACGGCGCCGCCTTCACTTACGCGCTGGCGGGCGATGAGCATTCGGAAACGGTGGTGGTGCTGCACGGCGGCCGCGGCATCGGCGATCATCGCGGCGATTTTAATGCTTTCCTGCCGCTGGCGGACCGTTATCGCCTGTTGGCTTACGATCAGCGCGGCTGCGGGCAATCCAGCCTGACGCCGCCGTTTACCTTCGATCAGTTGGTCGACGATCTTGAAGCCTTCCGGCAGCGTCTGGCCGGCGGCGGCAAAATCACGCTGATCGGCGGCTCTTTTGGCGGCATGATCGCCCTGAGCTATGCGGTGAAATACCCGCACGGCCTGAATCATCTGATTCTGCGCGGCACCGCGCCCAGCCATCATCACGAGGCGGAAGCCATCGCCAATTTCAAGGCGCGCCTGCATAAAGCGCCTTGCGCATCGCTGGGGATGATCGACAAGCTGTTTTCCGATCGGGTGGTGGACGACACGGAACTGCGGCTGATATGGCTGGCGTTGCAACCGCTCTATTACGAACAGTTCGACGCCGACGCGGCGCTGGAGCGCACGCGCACCCTGGCGTTGCATGCGCAGACCCACAATGCGCTGTTTGCCGACAAGGCTTACGACCTGCGCGCGCGGCTGGCGGATATCAAGACGCCGACGCTGGTTATCGTCGGCGGCAATGACTGGATTTGCCCGCCGTCGCAGTCGCGCCTGATTGCCGATGCCATTCCGGCGGCGCGCTACCTGGAGATCGCCGGCGCCAATCATCCGGTACACATTGAGGCCAATCAGCGGGTGCTGGCGGAAATCAGGGCGTTCCTCGCGGGAGGCGCTGATTGATGTTTCGCTATATTCTGGCCCGGCTGACGGAGGCGCTGGTGGCGATTTGGGGCGTGGTCACCCTGGTTTTCTTTGTCACGCGCGTACTGGGCGATCCTACCGTGCTATTGCTGCCGGTGGGCGCCGGTCAGGCTGAACTGGACGCCATGCGCCACAGTCTGGGACTGGACCGTCCGTTGCTGGAACAGTACTTCCATACGCTCTGGGCGATGCTGCACGGCGATTTCGGCACCTCTTTTCAATATATGCAGCCCGCGCTGTCGGTGGTGTGGCGGCATATGCCCGCCACCATGACATTGGCGGGAACGGCGCTGTTTTTCGGCGTGGCGTTCGGCGCCGTCGCCGGCGCGATCGCCGCGCTGATGCGCGGCACGCTGGCGGAATTCATCGTGATGGTCGCCGCGCTGCTGGGGCAGGCGACGCCGGTATTCTGGCTCGGCATCATGCTTATCCTGTTTTTCGCCGTCAATCTCGGCTGGTTTCCCACCGGCGGGTCCGGCGGACTGGCGCATCTGGTGCTGCCGGGCGCGACGCTGGCGGTGTTCGTCACCGCGTCGATTGCGCGTCTGCTGCGCTCTTCCTTACTGGACATCCTGCGCGAAGACTATGTGCGCACGGCGCGCGCCAAAGGGCTGTTGCCCCATACGGTGTTCATCTGGCATGTCGCGCGCAATGCGTTGATCCCGGTGGTGACGATGATCGGCATTATCGCCGGCGAACTGCTGGGCGGCTCGGTGGTGACGGAGACGGTCTTTGCCTGGCCGGGCGTGGGGCGGCTGATTGTGCAGGCCATACAGGTACACGATTTTCCGGTGATTCAGGCCGGCGTGGTGCTGGTGGCGGTCATTTTTGTGGCGATCAATTTCATCGTGGATTTGCTCTACGGCGTGCTCGATCCCCGTATTTCCCGGCGACGCTAAGGAAACCTTGTGATGCGATCTTTTTTCTGCGCGCTGAGCCGAAACCGTAGCGGGATGGCGGGTTTTATTCTGCTGGTTGTCCTGCTGCTGCTGGCGCTGTTCGGCCCCTGGCTCGGCCTGATGCCGCCGACCAAATCCAATTTGCTGATGCGGATGCAGCCGCCGACCTGGAGCGGGCTGTTTTCTCCCGGCCCTCATCCGTTCGGCACCGACGAACTGGGGCGCGACGTGCTGTCGCGCATTATCTATGGCAGCCGCATCACCCTGACGATCGCTTTTATCGCCGTGGTGCTGGGGGGCATGGTGGGCGTGCTGTTCGGCATTGTGGCGGGCTATCGCGGCGGCATGGTGGACCGGCTGTTGATGCGGGTGGTCGATATCCAACTGGCGCTGCCGCTGATGCTGCTGGCGTTACTGATCGTCGCCGCGTTCGGCCCCTCGATCCAGAACCTGATTCTGGTGCTGGCGCTGACCAGTTGGATCCGCTATGCGCGCATTATTCGCGGTCAGGTGCTATCGCTGCGCGAGCAGGAATTTATTCTGTCCGCCCACGCCATCGGCGCCAGCGGCTGGCGCATCATGTGGCGGCATATTTTACCCAACGTGCTGACGCCGGCGCTGGTGGTGGCGACGCTGGAACTGGCGCGCCTGATTATCATGGACGCGGCGCTGTCGTTTCTGGGGCTGGGCGTTCAACCCCCCAATCCGAGCTGGGGACGCATGCTGGCCGACGGGCGGGTGTATATCTCTTCCGCCTGGTGGATCGTCACCTTTCCCGGTCTGGCCATTCTGTTTACCGTCTTGAGCGTCAATCTCCTGGGAGACTGGCTGCGTGACTACTTTGACCCGAAATTGAGGACGCAACGATGAGTTCAGCGCTAAACCCTTCAGGAACATCTTCCGCGCCGCCCGCCCGGCTGAGCCGCGTCAAACGCATGCTGGCGGAGCGGCAGATTGACGTGGCGGTGTGTTTTAAACCGGAAAACAGTTTTTATCTCAGCGGATTCAATCCGATTATCTATTCGCATCCGGTTATCAGCATTGTGGCCGCCGGACGGGATCCCATCATGCTGGTGCATGCGCTGCGCGACGATCACGGCCGGGCCAGCGCCTGGGTGACGGATATCCGCCTGTACGGCGCCTGGTCGACCAAAGTCACCATGGGGCCGGACTGGCTGGCGGCGCTGGCGTCGATATTGCAGGAACTGGGCGTGGCGGCGGGCCGCGTCGGCATCGAAGAGGATTTCCTGCCGTTGCGGCGTTTCGCCCAGTTGCAAAAGGCGTTGCCGCAGGCCGCGTTTACCGACGTTTCGGCGCTGCTTGAGCGGGCGCGGCTGATTAAAGACGCCGATGAAATCGCGCACGCGCGCATCGCCGCGCGTATCGCCGATCGGGGAATGGAGGCCGCGATTGACGCGATTGCCGGCGGCGGCAGCGAACGCGAGATCAGCATCGCCTCGATGGCGGCGATGAACCAGTTCTGGGCGCAGCGTTATCCGCAGGTGGAAGTGTGCGATTTCGGTTCGCTGGAAGGGGGCGTGCAGAACGGCCTCTGGACCTGGGCGCTGGCGGGCGAACGCCTGTTTTATAACTGCGATAACCCGACGGCGCGCAAGCCGCTGCGCGGGGAAACGGTGGCGGTATTTATCTGGAGCATCGCCAACGGCATTCATGCGGAGAATGAGCGCACCATCGCCTACGGGCCGCTGTCCGCCGAGCGCCGGCGCGCCCTCGACGCCATTCTGGCTATCCGCGAGGAAGTGGACGCGCTGATCCGCCCCGGCACGCCTTACGCCGAGTTGTTCAATCAGGTGAAGGCCAAGCTTGAAGCGCGCGGTTATGGGAAATACATTCCCGGCCGCATCGGTCACGGCATCGGTCTGGGGGCGCATGAACATTCGTCGCTGGATGCCCGTTCGCCGCTGACGCTGGAGCCGGGGATGATCTTTACGTTTGAACCCAATCTGCGTATCCCCGGCGTGGGCGGCACCCAGATCTCCGACACCATTCTGATCACCGACACCGGGCGCGAGTACCTGACGCAATCCACCGGCGGCTATATCGAGGTGTAAACCGTGGCGACGCTACTGGAAGTGAAAAACCTGACCGTGGTGTTCGATACCCCCGCCGGGCCGGTACACGCGGTGAATGAGGTGTCCTACGCGCTGCAAGCCGGCGAAACGCTGGGCATCGTCGGCGAGTCCGGTTCAGGCAAAAGCGTGCATGCGCTGGCGATGACCGGCCTTATCGCCTCGCCGCCCGGACGGGTGGTGAGCGGCGAGGTGTGGTTTGACGGCCGCAACCTGCTGACGCTGTCGAAGCGGCAAATGCTGGATTTGCGCGGCAAGGAAATCGGCTTTGTGTTTCAGGATCCGATGACTTCGCTGAATCCGGTACTGACCGTTGAACGGCAGATCGCCGAGCCGTTACGGCGTCACTTAGGCTTGTCGGCAAGGCAGGCGCGCAATCGGGTGGTCGAACTGCTGGATTTGGTCGGCATCGTCGAGCCGCACAAGCGCCTTGACCATTATCCGCACGAATTCTCCGGCGGTATGCGCCAGCGCGTGATGATCGCCATCGGCGTCGCCTGTAATCCCAAACTGTTGATCGCCGACGAGGCGACCACCGCGCTGGATGTGACCATTCAGGCGCAAATCCTGGATATGGTGCGCAACCTGAAAAAACAGATCGGCACCACCGTTATCTGGATCACCCATGACATGGGCGTGGTCGCCGGGCTGGCGGATAGCGTGCAGGTGATGTACGGCGGCCGCATTATGGAGCGCGGCCCGGTGGAAGCGATTTTCAGCTCGCCGCGCAGCGCCTACACCTGGGGACTGCTTAAATCGCTGCCGACCCATGCGCGGCAAGGCGCCGGACGCCTGTATCAAATTCCCGGCAACCCGCCCGATCCCACCGAGCCGCCGGTCGGCGACCCTTTTGCGCCGCGTAATCCCTTCGCCACGCCGCGCTGTTTCGAGCAGGCGCCGCCGCTGCGCGCGGTGGCGGATAGCGCGCCCGGCCATCAGGTGGCCGCCTGGTATGATTTGCCCGCGCTGTTGGCGCGGCGGGAGGATAGGGTATGAGCGCCGTCGTGGACAAAACCCCGCTGATTCAGGTCGACAACTTATGCAAAACCTACGGCGACGAGCGCCGGCTGCTGGGGCGCGGCGGCGTACCGCTGAAGGCGGTCAATAACGTCAGTTTCGCCATTGATGAGGGCGAGACGCTGGGGCTGGTGGGCGAATCGGGGTCGGGGAAAAGCACCACCGGGCGCACGCTGCTGCAACTGGAGTCGCCGACGCGCGGCGATATCTTTTTTCAGGGCGTCAACCTTGCCGGTCTGTCGCCGCGTCAGCTCAAACCCTACCGGCGCGAGATGCAGATTATTTTTCAGGATCCCTATTCCTCGCTTAACCCGCGCATGACGGTCGGCGATTTTGTCGCGGAGCCGTTGATTGTGCATCGGTTGCTGCCGTCGAAACGACAGCGCGAAGAGCGGGTGGCGCAACTGTTCCGGCAGGTCGGTCTTGAGCCGGCCATGATGCGGCGTTTCCCGCACCAGTTTTCCGGCGGACAGCGGCAGCGGGTGAGTATTGCCCGCGCGCTGGCGCTCAACCCGCGCTTTATCGTGGCGGATGAACCCATTACCGCGCTGGATGTGTCTATTCAGGCGCAAATCGTCAACCTGTTTCAGGATTTGCAGCAACAACTGGGGCTGACTTATCTGTTCATCGCCCACGATCTGTCGATGGTGCGCTATCTGTGTCATCGGGTCGCGGTGATGCTGCGCGGCCGTATTGTGGAGATCGGCCCGACGGAAGCGATTTTCAATCATCCCCGCCACCCTTATACCCAGGCGCTGCTGTCGGCGATCCCGGTGCCGGATCCGCGGATTGAACGTCACCGTCGTCCGCTGACATTTGATGTAAATAGCCATTTACCGTCGGAGCAGGCGGTATTACAGGCCGTCGGTCCGCAACATTTCGTTCTGGGCCAATCATGAAAACCACGTTGTGGAGTAATTATGACTAAAAAATTGACTCGCTTACTGCTGGCCTCCGTGGTCAGCGCCGCGTTGGCCGCGCCGGGATTGAGCTATGCGGCGACCGCCAATATTGTTTTAAACACCACGGTAAACACTTTCGATCCGCATATGACCGCTTCCGTCGGCAGCGATCTGAGCGTACTCAGCCATATCTATCCTGCGCTGGTGCTGCGCGGCCCCGACCTGAAACTGCATCCCGAACTGGCGACCTCCTGGCAGGCGGTCGACGAAAACACCTGGCGCTTCAAACTGGTGTCGGGCGCCGCCTTTAGCAACGGCGAGCCGCTGGACGCCGAAGCGGTGAAGTGGAATCTGGATCGGGTGCGGGACCCTAAAGTGAACGCGCGCATCAAAGCCTGGTTTGCCCAGATTGCCGACGTGAAGGTGATTTCGCCCACCGAGCTGGAGATAATCACCTCGTCGCCTTACCCCAGCCTGGTCGATCAGATATCGATGTTTCTGCTGTTGCCGCCCAAGTGGGCCGGCAGTCACAATCCCGCCACGGAAACCCTGTCCGGCGGCCGCTATATCCTGAAGGAAAATGTGCCGGGCGATCATATCACGCTACAGGAAAACCCCGCTTATTTCGGCCGCAAACCGGCCTTTGACACCGTGGTGTTCCGCATTATTCCGGAGTCCGCCAGCCGGATCGCCGCGCTGTTGGCCGGCGAGGCCTCGCTGATCACCTCGATACCGCCGTCCGAACTGGCGCGGGTGAACAAGAGCGGTAAAGCCGAAGCCGGTTCGGTACCCTCGATGCGCAGCGTGATGATTAAATTCAATACCGAAAAAGCGCCGCTGGATAATAAAGCCGTGCGACAGGCGCTCAATTACGCCATTGATAAAGAAGGCATTTCGCAGGCGCTGTTCAACGGTCAGGCGGCGGTCTCGCAGTGCCAGGTGCTAACGCCGTCCTATTTTGGCTATAACCCTGAGCTGAAAGGGTATGCCTATGACCCTGAGAAAGCGCGGCAACTGTTGAAAAGCTCCGGCGCCGATCTGAGCAAATCGATCGCGCTGGATGTGCCGACCGGCACCTATCTGCAAGGCAACGAGGTGGCGCAGGTGGTGGCGGCCCAACTGTCCGAGGTGGGGTTGAAGGTGTCGATTAATGAGATGGAGTTCAGCAACTATATGAACAAGTATCTCAAAACCCACGACCTGGCGCAGACGTCGCTGTTGGCGCAGGCCTGGCCGACGCTGGATGCGGACGGACTGTTGACCCTGTTCGCTCCCGGCAACAATTACGCTTACTGGAATAACCCGGCGTTCGGACAGGCGCTGACGGAAGGCCGCGCCAGCGTCGACCCGGCGGTTCGGCTGGCGGCATACCGTAAGGCGACGCAGATTATGTGCGACGAGGCGCCGGCTATTTTCCTGTATACCCAGCCGGCCACCTATGGCGTCGCCAAGTCGGTACACTGGCAGCCGCGCGGCGATGACTGGGTACGCGCTTTTGACATGACGCCGACGGCGGAATAAGGGCGCGCGATGCATCTTTTCGCCAGCCATTTCGGCACCTATGAGGTTGAACGGGACGCGCAGGGCCAGCCGGTTTTACGGCCGTTTCGTCACGATCCGCGGCCATCGCCCGTGGGGTTGCATTATCTGGCGCTGGCGCGCAGCAAGGCGCGCATCACGGCGCCGATGGCGCGGCGCAGTTGGCTGGAGCAGGGCGCGCTGGCGTCCGACCGGTCGCAGCGCGGCAAGGAGGCGTTCGTCGCGGTCGACTGGCAAACGATCAGCCGGCGTATCGCCGATGAGATCATCCGCGTCAGGGAGCGCTACGGCAATGAAGCCATTTTCGGCGGATCTTACGGCTGGGCCAGCGCCGGCCGTTTCCACCATGCGCAAAGCCAGCTTAAGCGCTTGCTGAATCTGGCCGGCGGCTTTACCTCATCGGTCAATACCTATTCCTACGGCGCCGCCGCGGTGCTGCTGCCTCACGTTCTGGGCAAGGAATATCAGGACGCCTGCGACACCGCGCCCTCATGGAACGACATCGCCGGCCATTGCCGTCTGCTGGTGAGTTTCGGCGGACTGCGCCTGAGCAATGCGCAGGTTGAGGCGGGCGGCACCGGCGCGCATCGGGTTGAGCAATGGCTTGAGCGCGCGCAGGCGAACGGCATGCGGCTGGCGATCCTGAGTCCATCCGGGCGCGACGCGCCCGCGGGCCGCAACGTGGAACACATTGCCGTGCGGCCGAATACCGATACCGCCGTTATGCTGGCGCTGGCGCATACGCTGTTGGCGGAAGAACGGGTCGATCGCACATTCGTCGCCCGCTGCTGCGAAGGATTCGCCGAGTTCGAAGCCTATCTTGACGGGCGGCGCGACGGCAGCGTGAAAGATCTCGCCTGGGGCGAAGCCATTTCCGGCATCCCGCGCGCCAGATTGCATCGTCTGGCCCATGAGCTGACCGAACAACCCAGCCTGATTAACGTGGCCTGGTCGCTGCAACGGGCGCGTTTCGGCGAGCAGCCCTACTGGGCCGCGATCGCGCTGGCCTGTATGACCGGCGGCGTCGGGCGTCCCGGCTGCGGTTTCGCCTTTGGCCTTGGCGCGGTGAATTCCGTCGGCCAGCCGGTACGCCGCTTGCGCGCGCCGGCGCTGGCGCAGGGCGAAAATCCGGTGAAACGCTTTATCCCCGTGGCGCGCATTACCGAACTGCTGGAAAACCCCGGCGGCACGCTGCGTTATAACGGCACGACGCTGCCGTTGCCCGATATCCGCCTGATTTGGTGGGCGGGGGGCAACCCTTTCCATCACCATCAGGATTTGCACCGGCTGGCTCAGGCGTTCCGACGACCGGAAACCATCATCGTCTCGGAACAGACATGGACGGCAACCGCCCGCATGGCCGACATTGTGTTGCCCGCCGCCTTGCCGTTCGAGCGCGACGACGTGGCGGCGTCGTCACGGGATAACTGGCTGATCTACAGCCGTAAAGTGTGCGCGCCGCCGCCGCAGGTGTTGACCGACCATCAGGCGTTAACCCGCGTCGCGCGGCACCTGGGCGTGGCGGAGGCATTCACCGAGGGATTAAGCGAAGCGCAGTGGCTGGAACGGCTGTATCAGGGCTATCGGCAGCGTTTTGCCGAGTTGCCCGACTGGCGAACCTTCCGCCGGCGCGGTTTCGCGGCGCTGGACGAGGGGGACGAGGCGCCGCATCCGGCCAACCATTTTATGCGTTTCGCCGCCGATCCGCAGGCGCATCCGTTAAGTACGCCGTCCGGGAAAATCGAGATTAGTTCCCGGCGGCTACAGGCGTTCGGCCATGACGATCTGGGATCCTTTCCGCACTGGCGCGCGCCGGAAGAGTGGCTGCTGGCGCCGTTGGCGGCGCGCTATCCGCTGCATTTGCTTTCGCCCCAGCCGGCGACCCGTCTGCACGGCCAACTGGACGCGGTGGGAGAAAGCGCGCAGGGCAAGCGCCGCGGCTATGAGGTGGTCAGCCTCTCCCCGGCGGACGCCGCGCGGGAGGGCGTAGCCGACGGGGATATCGTCGAACTGTATAACGCCCGCGGGCGCGTGCGGGTCTGCGCGCGGATCGATCGCCGACTGCTGGCCGGCGTGGCGGTATTGCCGACAGGATCCGGTTTTCGGCTTGATAGTCAGGGGTGCGACGTGGGCGGCAATCCGAATACGCTGACCGCCATCCTGCCGACCTCTTCATTTTCCCAGGCGGCGGCGCCGAACTCCTGCCTGGTGGCGTTACGCCGTTGTCAGCAACAGTCAGATATTGAAGGAAACTTGTTATGAACGCGAGTGCGATGGATACGTTGGACCGGGTGGCCGGGCTGGATGAGCGGGGCGAACTCTTCGCCATACGCCGCGAGCGGCCTGAGTATGTCGCCGGCATTGAACAGTGCCGCGACAGCGTGTTGACGCCGCATGATGAGCGGCGGCTTCCCGCCGCGCTCAGAACGGCGCTGGCGGTCAGAATGGCGCGCGCGTCGGGCGCGCTGTCCCTGCAAACGCATTATCAGCAGCGGCTGGCGAGCTATGACCCCGGATCCTGGCTGCGGGATATCGCGGCGGGGAACGCGCCGGTCGGCGCGGCGGGCTGGATTCAGGCCGTGGTCGAACATTGTGACAGGGTCACCTGTTCGCCGGCGCAAAGCCGACGCCAGGACATTGAACGCCTGCTGGCCGCCGGATTGACCACGCCGCAGATTGTGGCGCTCTCGGAGCTGATCGCCTTTGTCAATTTTGAAGCGCGGGTGGCGGCCGGGTTGACGTTGCTGGAAGCCATGCCATGATCCGCGCTCCGGTGAAAGTTAAAGTCCGGGCGTTGACCTGGTCGCCGTATCTGGCGCCGGTCGAGCTCCATGAGGCCACGCCGGCGCAACTGACGGCCATGCAGGTGACGCCTTCCAGCGGCAAAATCTCCCCCTATGTGAGGACGCTGGCGCACGACCCCGACTCTTACGTCGCCCGCACCACGCTGTTTAACGCCATTATGTACAGCCGCGGCGGGCTGGGTCGCGCGGAGCGGGAACTGGGCGCGCTGGTGGCGTCGGCGGTCAACGGCTGCGCCTACTGCGGCTCGGTGCATGCCCGGCGCTATGAGGCGCTTTCCGAGCGCAATGATGTGGTCAGCACGATCTACACGCAGGGCGTGAACGTTAAGTTTGACGAGCGCACGCAGGCGATCGTCGATTTTTGCCGGGCGCTGTCGCAAACGCCGATCGCCGTGGCGGCGCACCACGTTCAGGCGTTGCTGGCGCAGGGGTTCAGCAAGGCGGAGATCGTCGATCTGCTGCATTCGGCGGCGATTTTCGGCTGGGCCAATCGCCTGATGCATACGCTCGGCCATGCGCAATAACGGGACGGGCGACCCGCCGTCCTCCGCTTTCTCTTTGATCTCTCACACAGAGATATGCGATTGACGCACAAACTATTTACTAATTATCGTTTGGGATTATGCGGGATGTTCGTTAGGTTAGTCGTCTGTCTAAGGGCGATGAATAAGAGATAATATGATGAGTAGTTTAAGTCCGGTAGTCGATCATGTAGTGATCAACGTCGCGCAACATCTTGATGAGGCGCGCACCCAGTTTCAACGTCTGGGGTTTCAGTTAACGCCGCGGGGGCATCATTCCCTCGGTTCCAGCAATCATTTGGCGATTTTTAAACAAAACTATCTCGAACTTTTGGGCTATGAGCCGCATAACGCGAATAATCGCATGGATTTGAAGGATACGCCGTTAGGTCTTGCCGGGCTGGTGTGGAAAACTCAGGATAGCGATGCGGTTTTCCAACATCTGGTGGCGACCGGACTGGCCGGCGATCCGCCCGCCTCGTTTTATCGTCCGGTCGAGTTGCCCGACGGCAGCCGTCCAGAGGCCCGTTTTCGTACCGTTCGTCTGGCGGCGGAGCGGGTACGCAATGGACGCAGTTTCTTTTGCCAGCATGAAACCCCGGAGCTGGTCTGGCGGCCGGAATGGCAATCTCATCCCAACGGCGTGACCGATATTATCGGCTTTGTGATCGCGGCCGACGATCCGCGCGCCGTCGCCGATCTGTACGGCAGATTATTTGATCCCGCGCTTATCGAGTCGGACGGCGAGGGCGGCTACCGGCTGCCGGCGGGGCAAACCACGGTGTCGTTTATCACGCCGCAACGCGCCCGCGCCTTGTACGGCGAGGTCGCGGTGGGTGAAAACGGCACCGAGCGCATGGTGGCGCTGGAGTTCGCCGTCGCGTCGCCGGCTAATAGCGCCCGCTACCTGCAACAGCAGGGGATTGCGCCTCAGGCGCGTTCGCCCGACAGCTTTTTGGTCACGGCGCAGGAAGGCTTTGACGTCGCGCTGCTTTTCCGCGCGGCCTGATCGGCGGGTAATGCCCCCCGGCGCAACGGCCGGGGGAGATTAACGGCGACAGGATAGTGTGGGTCGGTGGGGGACGGATCCCCCGCAGCGGCTACTGTTCAGTCAGCTTTTGCAATGTTTTGCCGGCCAGCAGGTCGAAATAACGCGCCGCCGGCAGGATGGCCTCTTCGTCGGGATTAAAGCGCGGATGGTGCAAGCCGAATTCGCTGGCGGAGCCGATATTGACAAAAGCGCCGGGGACATGGTGCAGATAAAAAGCAAAATCCTCGCCGCCCATTTGCTGCGGTTGATCCTGTACCCGATAGCCCGCTTCGCGCGCCACCGCCTGAGTGAAATCCGCCCATTCCGCGCTATTGATAAGCGTGGGCGGGCCGGCATACCAGCGCAGCTCCGCCCGCGCGCCAAATCCGGCGGCGACGTTTTCGATCAACGCGCGCAGCTTTTGCGGGACGGCCTCCCTGATTTCCGCGCTGTGGGTACGCACGGTGCCTTCCAGCTCCACCCGTTCCGGCAGTACGTTCCAGGTGTTGCCGCCGCCGATGCGCGTCACGCTGATCAACACCGAGTCCAGCGCCCTGAAGCTGCGGCTTGGCAGCGTTTGCAGCGCGGTGATGATATGCGCGGCCACCACGATGCTATCCACGCCCTGTTCGGGATAAGCGGCGTGCGCCCCCTTGCCATTCACCAGAATTTCGAAACGATCGACATTGGCATGCATCGGCCCGCTGCGGGTGGAAAAGGTACCCACCGGCAGCGCGGGGGCGTTATGCGCGCCGAATATCACGCTGACGTCTTGCAGCGCGCCGGCGGCAATCAGCTGGCTTGCGCCATTGAAGGTCTCTTCCGCCGGCTGGAACAGAATGCGGACGTTGCCCGCCAACTGCGCTTCGCGCGCTTTCAGCAGCAGGGCGGCCCCCAGCATAATCGACGTATGGGTATCGTGTCCGCAGGCATGCATCACGCCTTTATGGCGCGAAATAAACGGCTGCGTGGTCTGTTCATCTATCGGCAGGGCATCAATATCCGCCCGTAGCGCGATGGTGGGGCCGTCATGACGGCCGATTTGCGCCACGACGCCGGTTTTCAGCGGCAGCGGCAGGATATCGATGCCGGCGGCGCGTAACCAGGCGGTAATTTTTTCGGTAGTGCGGAATTCATGATTGGAAAGCTCCGGATATTGGTGCAATTCCCGGCGCCATGCGATGAGTTTTTCAGCCAGAATATCGGTCATATAGCGATTTTTTATTAATAAAACAAGAAAGTTAAATTAACAATCGCCCTATTACCGGTCAAAGGCTTATTTTGGATAAGTTAATATAGGAAACAGGTTTAAATCAGCGGGGCCGTTTTTTTATTCACACATAATAGCGGCCGCAAAGCGCGGGTTGTCTTGCGGCCGGGGAGAAATAACGATTTGAACGCGCGTCAGGCGCGAGCGCGCCGCCATAGCCTGACGCAGGCCTGGGCCAGCGCGTCGGTAGGATCGACGGCGAGGGATAAATGCGCCGACGCCGCCGCGGCCAGCGCCGGCGGCACCTCGGTGCAGGCCAGTACCAGCCGGTCGGCGCCGCGCGCCGTCAGCCGATCGGCCAACTGGTGCAACAGCGCGCCGCCGCCTTGTAATTCGCCGCGTTTGACCGCATAGCAACCCGGTACGAACCACTTTTGCAGTTCGTCCTCGGTCGGCGTCACGGTTTCAATGCCGAGCGCGGCGAAGCGGGCCTGAAACCAGCCCGCGTCCAGCGTGCCGCGCGTGGCGATAAGTCCTACTGTCGCCGGGCGTGACGGCAGTTCGGCCACCGCCTGCGCGGTGATATCGGCGATATGCAGCAGCGGCGCCTGGCTGGCGGCCGCCAATTCATCATACCAATGGTGGGCGGTATTGCAGGGGATGACGATATGATCCACGCCGGCCCGGTTCAGTCCCGCCACCGCGCTTAATAGCTGCGGCAGGGGCGACGGGCCGTCGCCCGCCAGCGCCCGCTGACGATCGGCGATTTGCGGCACATTCCATACCACCGTAGGCACATGATCCTGATCGCGCTGAGCCGGGGTGGCGGACAGGATTTTCTGCTGTAGATCCAGCGTCGCCAGCGGCCCCATGCCGCCCAGAATGCCTAAACGCCACGACTCACTCAACGCTCTGCTCCAGCAACTGGCGGTAGCCGAACAGCCCGGCCGCGCCGCCGGTATGGATAAACACGATATTCTGATCGGGGGCGTACTGACCCTGGCGAATCAGATCGATCAGTCCGGCCATGCCTTTGCCGGAATAAACCGGATCCAGCAGGATGCCCTCCAGACGCGCCAGCAGGCGCAGCGCCTCCAGCGTGCCGGCGGTGGGGAGGCCGTAGCCGTCGCCGACATAGTCGCTATTGACCTGCACTTTGTCGCGCGGCAGCTCGCCGTTTGCCTCAAGCAGTCGCCAGGTACGATTCGCCAACTGATAAACGTTCTCTATCTGGCGTTCCCGCGGCGCCCGGACGCTGATGCCGAGCACCGGAATGCCGCTGTTGGTGGCATTCAGTCCCGCCAGCAAACCGGCCTGCGTGCCGGTGCTGCCGGTGGCGTGTACCACCAGATCGATGCGTAGCCGCTGCTGGCTGGATTGCCATAACAACTCTTCGGCGCAGGCCACATAGCCGAGCGCGCCTATCTCATTTGAACCGCCGCCCGGGATCACATAGGGCGTGCGGCCCTCGGCGCGCAGCTGTTCGGCCAGTTGTTCCATCGCCGCCTGCATATCGGCCCCGGCCGGCAGATGGGCTTCAATCTCGCCCCCCAGTAGTTCATCGAGCAATATGTTGCCGGAACGCTGATAGTCTTCGCCGAAATCCGTTACGCGTCGTTCGAGAAACGCCCGCGTAGGCAGGCCGATTTTGGCCGCCGCGGCAATGGTCTGACGCACATGATTCGACTGGGTCGCGCCCTGTGTAATGATGACGTCCGCGTTTTGGCGCTGGGCGTCGGCCAGCAGGAATTCCAGCTTACGGGTCTTGTTGCCGCCGGTCGCCAATCCCGTGCAGTCGTCGCGCTTGATCCACAACCGCGGGCCGCCCAGATAACGGCTCAGGTTATCCAACGGTTCCAGCGGCGTAGGAAAATGGCCGAAGTGTAATCGGGGAAAACGGGATAAATGCATAACAAATGCCTCTTTAGGTCAATAGGGGGGCGGACAGGGGGGCTTTCTCCAGGGCCTGGAACTGACGCCAGCTAACGTCGTCAATCGCGATGCCCTCTCGCAGTCGTGTCTGATAGTGGCGCAGCTCGGCGTCGCCGGGCAGCAGAAGTTCGTGATCGTCGCGGGAGGCGCGGGTCCAGTCCAGCATCTCCGTCACCGCCTGCGCGTAATCGTCGCCCGCTCCCAAACGGGCGGGGTCGAACACCACCGATAACATATTGTTGATGATGCCGGGGCCGGTCGGCGGCGGCGCGCTTTCGGTATCGCCGCCGGTCAACGCCGCGCCCAGCAGGCTGCATACCAGCGCCAGCCCGGAGCCTTTATGTCCGCCGAACGCCAGCAGCGCGCCGAACGGCGCTTCCATCAGCCAGCGCGGATCGATGGTGGGCTGCCCCTGGTTATCCACGGCGCAGCCCGGCGGCAGATCGCGTCCCTCGTTCCAGGCGATACGCGCCTTATTGCCGGCGATCATGCTGGTGGCGAAATCCAGCACCAGCGGCGGATTGTCGGCGACCGGAATGCCGACGCAAAACGGATTGGTGCCGAAACGGGGACGTTGTCCCTGAAACGGCATAACGTTGGAACGCGAGCCCACATTGGCGAAACTCAGCGATACCAGACCGGCGGCCGCGGCCTGTTCAGCCCAGGCGCCGATGCGGCCTAAATGATGAGTGTGAGCCAGCCCGATGACCGCGACGCCGAATTGTTGCGCCCGTTCGATGGCCTGTTCCATCGCCAGCCGGCCCATGACCTGACCAAAACCGTTGCCGCCATGAAACGACAGCATCGCGCCCGCATCGCGTACCTGCCGCAATTCGGCGCGCGGATTGAGATCGCCGGCGGCGATAGCCTGCACGTAGCGCGGCAGTAACGTCACGCCGTGCGAATCGTGACCCTTTAACGACGACTCCACCAGATTATCGGCTACCTCGCCCGCCACCGGCTCGTCCACGCCCACGGCGGTCAGGTGTTGGCGCAGATAACTGCGCAGATAGATGTGGCTGAATACCGGCATTCCCTTATTCTCCAGACCAGAAATAGCAAATTTAAGCCCGAAAACTATACCGCCGGCGTTTTTTTAATATAACGACATAAATTAACTTTCTATAGCCAATAAATTGCTATGCCCGATCTTAATAACCTTAGTGGCTAAGCAAAGATAAAAATGCCTTTTGACAGGTTATCGGGGCTGTTTACACTCGAAAAATGCTTTTTCATAGCGGCTGAACATCATTTCCCCCCTGAATGACATGCTATTTATGGAGTGCCAGATTGGTGATAGCGATTAAAACCCCGGAAAATTATTTACAGCAGGTCGGCGTGGCGCGCCGGGTGGGCGAGTATGTCGCGCCGTTGGCGAGCCGCATCCTGATTATTACCGGTCACACCGCCTGGCGTGAGACGGGAGAGGCGATAGCGCAAAGTTTGCAGCGCCATGACGTGCGCTTCGACGTGGCGTACCAGCAGGACAAGTGTACGCTGGCGTCTATCCGGCAGTTGGCGCGGCAAGCCGGGGAGGGCCGCGCGGAGGGGATTATCGGCATTGGCGGCGGGGTGGTGATGGATACGGCTAAAGGCGTTGGTGAACTGGCGGGACGTCTGCCGCTGATTCAGGTGCCGACCGTGGCCGCCACCTGCGCCGCCTGGTCGCCATTTAGCGTGCTATATGATTCACAGGGGGCGCATAGCGGCAGCCTGCCGCTGCATCGCTATCCGGTCTGGATTCTGGTCGATACCGAGGTGATCGCTGCAACGCCCGTGCGTTTTCTTAAGGCAGGGATTGTCGACGCGCTGGCCAAGTGGTTTGAATTTACTCCTTATCTCAGTCAGGGAGAACCGGATCTGGGGTTATCCCTGCAAATTCAGGCGGCGAAAATGGCGCTGGACACCTTCGAGCGCGATGCCGGACAAGCGTTGTCGGATAACCGGCGCAACGTCGCCAGCCCCGCGCTGGCCCGAACCATTGACGGCGTGATCGCCCTGGCCGGGTTGGCGAATAGCGTACGCGACGATAGCCAGCGCATTGGCGTGGCCCATGCCATTCATAACAGTATGACCCATCATCCGGCGCTGCATGGCTGGCTGCACGGCGAAAAAGTCGGCTATGCGCTTGGCGTACAGGCGATATTGCAACACGATGCCGCCGCTGAAAGTTTACCGCTGTTGGGCTGGCTGGAACGGCTGGATATGCCGCTTTCGCCGCAGGATTTGGGCATCGGCGACGATGCGGCGCTGCTGCAACAGATTGCCGCCGGCGTTAACATCAAGCCGGAGGTGAAGGCGCGTTTGCCCTTCGCCGTGGACGAGGAACATCTGGCCGCCGCGCTGCTGGCGACGCGTCGGCCAGCTAGGCAAAAGGCAGTGCGCTAACGTTGCTTTGTCGTTCCAGCGCGCGGGTAAAGTCCTTGAGCGAAGCGATCAGGCGCGCTTCCAGCGCAGCGCTGAATACCGGCGTGTGATCGTAGTGGGTAATCTGACTGTCTTCGGCGAAAACGCCGTGTAAAATCTCCTGCGCTTTCAATGCATTCAGCACTGGTTTAAGCGCATAATCCAGCGCCAGCATATGACAGGAAGAACCGCCGCTGGCCACCGGCAAAATAACCTTATTGGCGAACGCGCGCTCCGGCAGCAGATCGAGCAGGGTTTTCAATGCGCCGGTAAAGGAGGCCTTATAGATCGGCGTACCGACCACCAGTCCGTCTGCATCGGCCAACTGATCGATGAAAACTCGCAGGCCGGGGCTGTCGAATTTGGCATAAAACAAATCCTCCGGATTAAAATTAAATAAGTTCCAGGGAAGAACATTAATCCCTTTTTGTTCAAGCCAGCGTTGGGCAAAGATGAGGATCGCGGTGGAGCGGGATGGAAAACGCGGACTACCGGCCAGGGTAATAACGTTCATGTTGTCTCCTGAAATAATATCCTGCTTAGTGCGGTTCACAGATGGATAATTACTCTATTACCTGACGAATAACAGAAGAAATATGATTTATAACTGTTGATATTTGAAATTTGCAAATAACCGTCGGCAGGCCCGTCCGTTAGCGAAAGCGGGTATGTTTCTCTGGGAAAAGGGGGATTGACTGGCGGTTAGTGAGCAGGCTTCTTGTGGGTTAAAATCCTTTTATTTCAATTTAGACGTTTAATTCGCATTCTGTAATCCCCAGCGACACCTGGTTGCTGAGGTCACTTAGTTGAAACTTGAACGAGTGAGCGTCAGAGTGCCTCGTTCCGGATCCCTGGAGATTAAGTAATACGGCGTGAGTTTTTCCGCACGTTGCCACCTCTCAGTCAGCCCCTCCCGTTTAACGCTGACATATTCCAGGGAGGATAGGTAATCCCTGAGCGCCGTAATGTTAGCGCCGGAGCCGTAAACAATACTGCTATCCTGAGGCTGAGAGCCATCCTGTGCAGTAAAGGTAAAGTGATAATTCTCTGAGAGTTTCGGTGCATTCCGTATCTCTCTATCTGTGTAAAGATAGTATGCCCAGAGATTTGAGTGGATATAGCCTTCATGGCGCTCAGCAACCTTTTGCATACTGCAATCAATCAGCATAAAGCCGATGATGGCGATCGGAATGACCACTGCTATCTTTTTCAGCTTTTTCATTCGTTAGTTACTCTATTGCGCTCAGGATGAACGCCTTACGGCTGATAGGCCGTACGATATCATCACTTAAGGTCAGTTTGTATGGCGTAACCTGCGTCATAAACCGAGGGAGCCGTCCCCCATATCAAGCCAACCCAAGACTTCAGAGTACAAAAGGCCACCCCTGATTCCTGATTCAGACCAGTACTTCGAAGAGTCCAGTATATCTTCACGTTTGCTCAAGTTGATTACCTGACGATCCTTGTAGAGAACAGAAAAGCCTAATTCTTCCCCATGCAGATGATAAGTAAAGCTAAAGTATTCGCGTCGAATATACCAGAACAGGTAAAAAACTTTGCCGTTTGAACTGTTTTTAGGCTGGTTGTCGTAATAATTAATTGTCTTGCGGGCTATTAACCCCTGCGGGTTGCCCGTAACCATGACCGACGAAAAGGGAGGACTGCGCGGTGCGGTTGCCGCGGATTCGTTAGCGCTGATTGCTTAAACTGAATTCCTCAATAGTCTTGTGAATGAAGCTGTCCCGCACCGGGTCATTGATGTCAGGGTTCCAGACCAGACCGATATCCCAGTTAGCGTAATCGCCGGTCAGTCTTTCGCAGACAAGGTCGGGGTTTTCTGGCGGTATGCTGCTTTGGGGCAAGATGCCTAAACCTATTTTCGCTTCCGCCATAGCCAGCAGGCTACTGGCGTTGTTGACGATGTAAGTGGGTATCTTATTGAGTTGATTATGTAATATGAAGTTGTGTATTTGATGGGCGGAGCCGGGGCATGTTTTTGTGTCCACCAGTAACAACGGATATTTTTTAACAAGGCTTTTCATATCCTGATAAGCCGAATCTAGTTGTTTACTGTAGATGAGGGCCAGACCATCTTCGCTTATTTTTTTGTATTCCAGCGGCGGTTCAACGGGCAAGCGCATAAAGCCGGCGTGCATTTTCCCTGCGATGATTAATTCCTTTTGCAGGGGAGAGGAGTTGTCGGTGAGTTGAATGTTAACGCTGGGGTGGCTTTCGAGGAAAGAGGAAATAATGCCCGGCATCAGTTTTGATACGGCATTAATAAATCCAATCGACAGGTTGCCTTCCTGGCCGAGTTTTATGTTTTTACAGTGCGCTTTAAATTTATCGATTTCCATCAGTAAATTTTTGGCGCGGTCATACAACGCCTGTCCTTGTGGGCTAAGCTGCGTCCCATGGTTATCCCGAATAAAGAGCGTTAGCGCTAATTCTTGTTCAAACAGCTTGATCTGTTTCGTGAGCGTTGGTTGAGTCAGCCACAGCTTATCGGCGGCTTCCCGGTAGCTGAGACATTCGGCCAGCGTCACAAAAGCGCGTAGTTGCCTGAACTCCATTCCAATCTCCTATCACCAAAAAACTTTTTTTCATTATACAGGCAGTATGGCATAGGGTTAAATCAGCATAAATCAATCTTCTCTTTATGATTCTATCTCATTAAAAAAAACAATTTTATGGGTGATGGCAGGCCATGCCGAGGCGGCTTGACGTTATGCGGGCAGATTAAACGATAACCGGATGTGACCATGGAAAAAGTAGATTTGCATATGCATTCACATTACAGCGATGACGCGGATTTTTCTGTTAAGGATTTAATCGAACGCTGCGTCGCGAAAAATATCGATATTATCTCCATTACCGATCACAACTCGATCCACTCGGTTAATGATGTGAATAAACTCGCCGACAAACGAATCACGGCGATACCGGGAATTGAAGTCGACTGCGCTTTTCAGGATAAAAACTTCCATTTGCTCGGCTATGGGTTTGATGATGACTTTTCTGATTTTGAACTGATTGAAAAAAACTTTATTAAGCTACAGCTTGATTTAGTGCCGGTAAAACTTGAAAAGTTGAAAACGCTTGGATTTTTCCTCGACCAGGACGCGCTTTATCGGTTGGCCGACGGGAGAATTCCTCAGGAAGAACAGATGGCCGAACTGATTCTTCAGGATGAAAGAAATAAAAATAATGCCCTGCTTACGCCCTACCGGGACGGCGGCGAGCGGGCCAATATGCCCTTGATAAATTTTTATTGGGATTTTTTCGGTCACGGCAGGCCTTGTTACGTCAACGCGAATTACCCGCCGCTGCAACGGATTGTGGAAATCATCAGGTCAAATAACGGCATACCGATCATTGCTCATCTCGGCGCCAATATTAACAGCGGCTATGCGCAAGCGCTCGATCAGATGTTATCCGTGGGCGTGCTGGGGGTAGAAGCGTTTTCCAGCTATCACGCGCCGGCATTATCCGGCCTGTTATATGACTACGCCTGTGCTAAGGATGTCTTCGTCACCTGCGGCAGCGATTTTCATGGTAAAAATAAACCGGAAATCGAACCCGGCGACTGCGGCTATAGCGCTGAGCAGTATCAAAAAATCCGCGCCTTTACCGCCTCAATTCTGGCTGATTGATAACCGCGGGATAGCGCTAGTCGCCGCAATATCGCCGCGCCGCAGGAGCGTCGGGCAGAGCGGTTCAGTGGCATCGCACAGGCGAGATTATGCAAACGCCCTGGCGATGCCAAGCGTATGCGCGTATACCGCGCCCGCCCGGATAATCAGCGCCACCGCATACCCTTCCTCCAGCGCCTGCGGCGACGTCCCGGCCCGCAGCGCCGCCTGATGAAACGCCAGCCGCAATCCTTCCCGCTCTTTCGCCAGCCCGACCGCCGCCGCTATCACGTAACGCAGAGGCAAGGGCAGGGTCGGCTCGCCGAGGAGGGTATTGACGAAGCGGTCGCGGTCATTCTCCACCGGCAATCCCTCCAGCGCCGACGCGCGTACGGCAATCGCGCCGTCCGCGCCGATATCGATAGCGTCGTTCAGCAGGGTTTCCAGCGCCGCGGTGATATAGGCGGCGGCCAGCACCTCATTACGCGTCGCGCCTAACTGGCGAGCTATCTGCGCGTGGTGTTCGATACAGTACGTGCAGCGCGTCACCTGCGCGGCCGCCACCGCCAGCAGATGTTTGTCGCGGCTGCTTAGCGCCCCGTTGTTCCAATGGCGGCGGGACAGGTTCCTGAAGGCGGCGGCATGGGGACTGCCGGCCTCCAGCGCGGTTAAAATATCGACATCGTGCTGATGGCTCATGCGGGATCCCTGGCATTTAACGGGGCGAAAGCGGCGGCGCGGCTTTCCCGCACCGGGTCTTTCGCGGCATAAGCGGCGATCAGACTCAATACGGCATAGAAAGAGATATAGGCGCAGATCAGCCACGGCGATCCGTCGCCCACCGAAAACAGCCAGGTGGCGATAAACGGCGTCAGGCCGCCGGATATCAACGTGCCGACCTGGTAGCCGATGGAGACCCCGCTGTAGCGCACCTCAATGGGAAATTGCTCGGAGAACCAGGCCGCGCCCGGTCCATACACCGAGGCGTCGAACACACCCAGCGCCACGGCCACCACCAGCGGCAGGTACGCCAGATCGCCATAGTCCAGAAACAGGAAGAACGGCCACACCAGGATACCAATGCCCAGAATGCCGAACACCGCCGGCGCGCGGCGGCCGATTTTATCCGAAAGCAGCGCCCACAAAGGGGTGGTGACGATCGCCACCGCGGAGCCTACCAGCACGGCGGTCAGCGCCATGGTTGCGTCGCCGCGCTTTAATACCAGGTAACTCAGCGCGTAGGTGGTCAGGATGGCGTACATCGCCGGCTGCGCCAGCCTGAGTCCGATAGTGACCAGCAATCCGCGCGGATGATGGCGAATGACCTGCGCCACCGGAAAACGCTGGATCTTGCCTTCGGCTTTGGCCCGTAAAAAAGCCTCCGGCTCATCAATGCGCAATCGGACAAAAATACCGATGCCAATCAGTACGATGCTGAATAAAAACGGCAGCCGCCAGCCCCAGTCGTCGAAAGCCTCGGCGCTCATCGACGCTCTGACAATCAGGAACGTCGCCGACGCCAGCAGCATGCCGGCCGCTGAGCCGATTTGGGTAAAAGAGCCCAGGAAGCCCCGGTTTTTGGGCGTGGCGTGCTCGACGGAGAGCAGGGAGGCGCCGCCCCATTCCGCGCCCGTCGCGATGCCTTGCAACAGACGCGGGAATACCAGCAGCACGGTCGCCCACAGACCCGCGACGGCATAGGTCGGCAGCAGACCGGTCAGCAGGGTCGCGACGCCCATCAATATCAGCGAGGAGACCAGCACCCGCTTGCGGCCGATGCGATCGCCGAAATGTCCGGCAATAATGCCGCCCAGCGGACGGGCGAAAAATCCCACCCCATAGGCGGCGAAGGCGCCCAACAGGCCGGCCAGCGGATTGGTTGACGGCGGGAAAAAGGTATGGCTGAAAATCAGCGCCGCGGCGGTGCTATAAATGTAAAAATCGTACCATTCCACGGTGGTGCCGATAAAAGCTGCAAAAGCCACTTTATTGCGTTTGGCTTTAGCGCCATCAGGTTCATGCAAAATCTGCGTCATCTTTCTTACCGTCATTTAGTTTGCGTGCTAATACTAAATCGACTAACGACTATGACAGTCAAATAACAATCCTCGCTGAGGATAACCGTTATTTATCTTAAGCCGCGATCAAGGCATATACCTATGGCTATTTAGCAGAAAGGGATAAGGTTTTTATTATTCGTCGTTATTTATGCGGATAAGTGCTTTTGATAGTCAATATGCGCAATGAGTTAAAAGACATATTATGTGAGATTAAGATATATATCGGCGGCATCAAGGCTATGTTAGGCTGATAATGGCTTGATTAGAAAACATTAATTATTCAATTTAACAGGAAGGTGCTGGATGCCGGCATGGTTTGATTTGGCGGTGGATTCTTTTTGGCCGATGTTGCATGCAGGATTAATATTTACTATTCCGTTAACATTAATTTCTTTTGCGCTGGGTTTAACCTTAGGTTTTGTCATTGCATTGGTTCGTTTATATGGCCCGGGGTATTTACGCAACCTGGTAAGATTTTATGTGTGGTTTATTCGCGGCACGCCGCTTCTGGTGCAACTGTTTATTATCTTCTACGCCTTACCGAATGCCGGCGTGACGATTGACGCATTCCCGGCGGCGGTTATCGGCTTTACGCTCAATGTCGGCGCTTATACCTCAGAAACGATCCGCGCCGCGCTGCTGGCGGTGCCTAAAGGGCAGTGGGAGGCGGCGCACTCCATCAGCATGAGTTGGGCGCAGTCGTTACGTAAGATTATATTGCCGCAGGCCGCGCGTATCGCCATCCCGCCGTTGTCGAACACCTTTATCTCGCTGGTGAAAGATACCTCGCTGGCGTCCGTGATTACCGTACCTGAATTATTTCTGGCCGCTCAACGTATTGCCGCGGTGACTTATCAGCCATTGATTCTTTATACCGAAGCCGCCGTGGTTTATTTGATATTCAGTTCTTTTTTATCTTCGCTACAGGCGCGCCTGGAAAAGAAACTGGCCGGAAACACCGTTGTGAAGGAAGGCGCCAATGATTGAGCTATCCAGGATATATAAGCGTTTTGACGGTCATGAGGTATTAAAGAACATCGATCTTAAAATAAACGAAAATAGCGTCACCGCGTTAATCGGGCCTTCCGGCAGCGGCAAGAGCACGCTGCTGCGCTGCATTAACCTGCTGGAAATCCCGCAGTCGGGACAATTGCGCATCGGTAACGAGCGCGTTTCATTTACGGAGAAATCGCGTCCCGGCAGAAACGATATTCGGCGTATTTGCCAGCAAACCGGCATGGTCTTCCAGAATTTTCAGTTATTTCCCCACCTCACGGCGATCGAAAATATCATGGAAAGTTTAATCACGGTGCATCGCTGGCCGCGCGACCGGGCCAGGGCGCGCGCCAACGAATTGCTGAAGAAAGTGGGGATGCTGCATAAAAGCGACGCCTGGCCGGCGACCCTGTCGGGCGGACAGCAGCAGCGGGTCGCGATTGCGCGCGCCCTGGCGCCGTCGCCCAAGGTGTTATTGTGCGATGAACCCACTTCGGCGCTGGATCCCGAATTATCCCTTGAAGTGGTCGCGGTATTGAAACAACTGGCGAAAGAAGGGATGACGATGCTGATGGCGACGCACGATCTGCGGCTGGCTTCCAATATCGCCAACAACGTGGCGTTCCTGGAATCAGGAAAAATCATCGAGACGGATACCTCGCAAAATATTTTCACCCGACCCAAAAAGACCAGGACAGCCGAGTATGTCTCGACGCTGACCGAACTGTTTCCCGACTCATGGGAAATTTGACGACAATTCCTTTAACGTTAGCCACCGCTATGCAGGAGAACAGGTATGAAACTTATCGCCACGGTATTATTGGCCGGTATCGTTCAGTTCGGCGCGACGCACGCCGCTTTCGCCGCGTCCGATCTGGCGCAAATCCAGTCGGCGGGCGTTTTTAAAATCGGCACGGAAGGAACCTTTCCTCCCTTCACCTACCACGACGCCTCCGGGGCGTTAGTCGGTTTTGACGTCGATATCGGGCGTGAAATCGCTAAACGCCTCAATGTAAAAGCCGAATTCATCGAAGGTAAATGGGACGGACTGATTGCCGGGCTGGATGTCAGGCGCTATGACGCGGTGATCAATCAGGTCTCCATCACGCCGGAACGGAAAGCGAAATATGATTTTTCCGATCCCTATATCGTCTCCAAGGCCGTGCTGATCGTGAACGACAGCAACAACACCATCAAGACGTTCGATGATTTGCAGGGGAAAAAATCGGCGCATACGCTGACCAGCAGCTATGCGCAACTGGCCCGCAAGCACGGCGCGGAAATCGTCGGCACGGACGGCTTTAATCAGTCCGTCGATCTGGTGGCGACCGGGCGCGCCGACGCCACGATTAACGACAATCTGTCGTTTCTGGACTTTAAAAAACACCGACCGACCGCGCCGGTAAAAATCGTCTATACCCTTTCTGATGCGGAGCAGTTGGGCGTCCTGATTAGAAAAAACAATCCGGCGTTGCAGGCGGCGATCAACCAGGCGTTAACGGATATCAAGGCCGATGGCACCTATCTGAAAATTTCTCAGCAATATTTTGGCGAGGATGTGTCCCGCTAGCCTGCCGCGGCGGGATTGATAAGGCCAGCGCAGGGCCGGCGCTTATTCCCGCCGTGAAACGCGATGATTGAGGAGGACGAAACCGTGCATTATGACTTCGATCGCATCATTGACCGGCGTAACAGAAATTCCACCAAATGGCGCGCGGCGGCAAACCGGGTCAATGCGGCCGGGGAGCCGGCGATCCCGTTATGGATCGCCGATATGGATTTCGCCGCGCCGCCGGCGGTCTTGCAAGCGCTGCATGATGTGCTCGAGCACGGCGTTTTCGGCTATACCGACTACGCCGGTCTGCTTATCGAACCGCTGCGAAACTGGCTGGCGTCGAGACACGGCTGGCGCATTCAACCGGAGTGGGTGGTGCCGGTTAATTCGGTGGAAACCGCGATGGATGTGGCGGTGCGCGCCTTGACCGAACCGCAGGACGATATCGTGATCCTCTCGCCGGGGTTCGGCGCCTTTGCCCGCGTCATCGACCAGACCGGGCGGCATACCCGCGAAGTGATTCTGGAGACGGGCGATAGCGGTTACTGGCTGGATATTTCCCGGCTTGAGCGCCAGCTCACCGATAAAACCCGCCTCCTGATTTTGTGTAACCCGCATAATCCCATCGGCAAGGTCTGGCGGGCGGATGAACTGCGGGAAATCGCTCGGTTCTGCCGGCGGCATCATTTGCTGCTGCTGTCGGACGATGTGCATCATGATCTGATCATCGGCGATGTTCCCTACACGCCGGTGGCCGCTCTCGACGATCAAGTCGCCGATTTCACCGTGACCTTCACCTCGCCGGGAAAAACCTTCAATATCGAAGGCATACAAATCGGCAACCTGGTTATCCGCAATGCGGCGATCAGGGAAAAAATCAGCGCGGCTTTTCGTCAACTCAGCATACATAAACCCAATCTGTTCGCGCTTTACGCGGCGGATGCGGCTTATCGCCATGCGGCGGAGTGGCTGGATGCCCTGATCGACTATTTAAAGCACAACCATGCGCTGTTGCGCGCAGGGGTAGACCGGATTGCCGATATCGATATGTTCGACACGCAGGGCAGCCATCTCGCCTGGCTGGATTTCAGAAAAACCGGACTCTCTCAACCGGCGCTGGAGCAGCGATTGCGGCATGACGCGGGATTATTGCTGGAGAGCGGCCTGCACTTCGGCGCGGCGGGGGCCGGTTTTATGCGCTTGAATTTTGCCTTGCCGCGCCGGCAACTGGCCGAGGCGATCGGTCGGTTGCAGCGCAGCTTTGGTTGATAGAGCCAGTACGGTTCTGTACCGAGAAGCGAGCAATAGAACGGCAAACGTTCCCCCTTACGCTTCAGGCCAGAAGGGTTCTCCCAGCGTCAGCATCAGTCGGTTGGCCCAGGCAAAGAACGCCGCCGACTGCGCCAAATCCAGAATTTCCAGCGTATTCAGCCCATGTTCGCGCAGGCGTTTCAGATCTTGCGCGTCGAGCTGCGCCGGCGTGGCGGAAAGTCTGGCGGCGAAAGTGATGATCGCCTGCCAGCGCGCGGGCTGATCCTGCGCCAGATCGCCGCCCGGCGGCACATCCAGCAGATGTTGCAGCGCATCGGGCTGTTTGGATAGCTGACCGGCCTTGCGCGCATGAACCGACGCGCAGTAAATGCAACCGTTGACCTTGCTGGCGACCGCCGCCGCCAGTTCGCGTTCCGCGCGCGGCAGGCCGCCGGAAGTATAAAAAATCCCTTTATCCGTCAGCGTGCGCTGTTCCAGCACCGGCAGATTGCGGCCCAGCAGACGGAAATAGTCGGAGTCGGTGTGGCCGAAACGCTTAAGGATCGCCTGTTCATCAGCGTTAAATTCATTGAGCGGTTTGGCCGCTATCCAGGGTTCCCAGTCGAGCTCTTCCTGCGTGAACGCCTGCGGCGCGCGTCGGCCGCTGCGCGTGTGCGACTGCGTATGCCAGCGTCCGGCCGTGGCGTCCCGCGGCGGCGGCGTATCGACATCGTGTCCCGCCAGCAGCCGATAGCTGCGCAGCAATCGGCTTTGAAAACTGACGAAGGCGGCTATTTGTGACAAGGTAACAATGTCGTCGGGCGTCCATCCGACCGAGAGCAGCGCCTGTAAATCATCGGGGCCGCTGGCGATCGGTTCGCGCGTCAGGCGCTCGGCGTGCCGCAACGCCGCCGTGATTGCCGGCGTTTGCGGCGGCTCGGGCCGGCCTTTTCTCTGTTGGGCGTAGAACTGTTGCAGCAGGCTGTCCTGATGCCAGGCGCTGATGTTCTCCGCCAACCATAAACGCAGCGACGGCGACAGCGTCGCGTTCTCGTCGACATCGGCGAACAGCGCCCGATAGCTGCCTTCCGTGTATTGGGTGGCGGCATCGCGAGTGAGGCGCGCCTGCGCCAGCTCGCTGTCCGGGGAAATTTCCGCCAGCGTGTTCAGAATGTCATGGTCATAACGGGTCATACAGTCTCCTGTAACGTAAATGATGGCGGCGGCAACCGGCCGGGAATGGCCTCAATCAGTTCGCGCGTATAGCTGTGGGCCGCATGCGTGAAGATGTGCTCAACCGGCCCGGACTCCACCTGTTTGCCGTGATGCAATACGGTCACGGTATCGGCGATTTGGCGTACGACGGCCAGATCGTGGGAAATAAATACGTAGGTCAAGCCGAGCGAGCGCTGAAGTTCCTCCAGCAGGCGCAGAATTTGCGCCTGAACGGTGACATCCAGCGCCGATACGGCTTCGTCCAGCACCAGCACCTGCGGCTCCAGCACCAACGCGCGCGCAATGGCGACCCGCTGACGCTGTCCGCCGGAGAGTTCGTGCGGTTTTCTGCCCAGCAGCGTATTCGGCAGCGCGACCCGTTCGAATATCTCGTGGACTTTGCCGCTGCGCTGCGCCCGGCTATAGCGATTAAAATTGCGTAACGGCTCTTCGACGATATCGAACAGGCTCTGCGAAGGGTCGAGCGAGCTGTACGGGTTCTGGTAAACCAACTGAATTTTTTGCCGGAACTGGCGCAGCGCTTCGCCTTTCAGGCGGGTGATGTCCGTATCGCCGATCAGAATGCGGCCGGCGGTCGGGCGATGAAAACCAAGCAGGCTGCGCGCCGTGGTGGTTTTCCCCGAACCGGATTCGCCGACGATGGCGTGCGTGGTGCCGCGTTCCACGGTGAACGACAGGTCGTCGACGGCGCGGAAAGGCGCGGCATGCCGTCCCGCCAGCCGGTATTCCTGCACCAGATTCTCGACGCGGATCGCCGCCTCGCCGGTTCCCGCGCGGGAAGGGCGCGGCGACCGATTGAGCGACGGCACATCGGCCAGCAGCGCCCGCGCATATTGGCTGCGCGGCGCATTGAGAACCTCATGCGTCGGGCCTTGCTCCTGAATGTAGCCCTTCTGGAAAACCAGCAGACGATCGGCGCGTTCCGCCGCTACGCCCAAATCATGGGTCACGAACAGCACCGCCGTGCCGTTTTCCCGCCGCAGCTCATCCAGCAGATCGAGGACGCGTTTTTGTACCGTGACGTCCAGCGCGCTGGTCGGCTCGTCGGCGATAATCAGCGCCGGTTTCAGCGCGATGGCGATGGCGATCAGCACCCGCTGCTTCATGCCGCCGGACAGTTCGTGCGGATACTGTTTTACCCGCAGTTCCGGCCGCGTTAACCCGACGCGCGCCAGCAGGGACAGCGTCTTTTCCCGTATGACGCGTTTTGAGGCGCGCTGATGTAAACGCAGAATTTCATCCACCTGTTCGCCGATGGTTTTGACCGGATTGAGCGAACAGGTCGGATCCTGCGGGATCAAACTGATGCGGGCGCCGCGAATGCCGTCCAACTGCTTTTGCGACCAGCGGCTGATGTCGGTGCCGTTAAGGCGGATTGCGCCGCGTATCAGGCGGCCGTTCTCGGCCAGAAGCCCGATCACCGCCTGCGCGGTGGTGGTTTTTCCCGAGCCGGATTCGCCGACCAGCGCCACGACTTCGCCGGGATTGATGTGAAAAGAAACGCCTTCCACCACCGTGCGCTCCGCGCCGCGCGCGCGGTAGCCGATGGTCACGTCGGCTAATTCCAGCACCGGCGGCGCGATGCCGGCTTGTTGCAGACTTATCGATAGACTCATGACGGTTCCTTGCGCAGTGATTGGCTGATGCGGTTGGCGGACAGCACCACCAGAACGACGACCAGGCCGGGGAAGGTGGTCAGCCACCAGGCGGTCGAGAGATAGTTGCGCCCTTCGGCGATCAGCAAGCCCCATTCAGGGGTAGGCGGCGGCGCGCCGTAACCCAGAAAACTTAAGGTGGAAATCGCCAGAATAGCGCTGCCGAACTGCAAGGCGGCGAAGGCGAACACGGTATGCAAGGTGTTCGGCAAAATATGCCGCCGCAGCACGCTGAAGAACGAACCGCCGCTGCCGTAAGCCGCTTCGACGTAGTCGCTGCGCCGTACGCGCAGCGTTTCGGCTCTCACCAGTCGGGTGAAGCTGGCGATGGAGGTGATGCCGACGGCAATGGCGGCATTGATCGTCCCGAATCCCAGCAGAATGATGATGCTCAGCGCCAGCAGTAGGCTGGGGATCGCGAGCAGGATATCGATGAAGCGCATGATCACGCTATCCGCCCAGCCGCCGACCGCGCCGGCCAGCAGACCGAGCAGGGTACCCAGCACCAATCCCAGCCCGACGGCGATCGCCGCGCCGGACAGCGAGTGTACGGAACCATAGACAATACGGGTATAGAGGTCGCGCCCCAGTTGATCGGTCCCCAGACTGTATTCTCCGCCCGGCGGCAGGCGCTGCGCGCCCGCGACGCCGTCTATCGGGCTATACGCGGTAAACCAGCCCGGAAAGAGCGCCCACAGGACGACGGTGAGCAGCACCAGCCAGGCGGCGATCAGCCCCGGTTGCAGGCGATAGCGGAAAAGGCCGGGATATTTTTGTCGTAGCGGGAAAGCGATTTTTCCCTGATGAACCATCGTCATGATACGGCTCCTGTGGTGTTTTTCAGCCGCGGGTCAAGCAGGGGATACAACAGATCAATCAGCAGATTGATGATGACGAACGCGGCGGCGGAAATCACCACGATCGCCTGCAAGACGCTGCTGTCCTGGGTATTGACCGCTTCCTGGGTGAGTTGCCCCAGGCCGCTGCGACCGAAGACGGTTTCCGTGACGAGCGCGCCGGCGAGCAGTTCTCCCAGCAGCAGACCGGCGACGGTAATGGTCGGCAGCAGCGCGTTGCCGATCACATGTCGCCACAGCACGCCCAGGCGGCTGGCGCCTTTGGCGCGCGCCACGGCGACGAACGGCTGCGTTTGCACGTGCTCGATGCTGCGCATCAGGATCTGCGCCAGCGGCGCGGAAATCGGCAAGGCCAGCGTCAGCGTCGGCAGAATCAAGCCTTCCCATTCGCCGGGATTGATGACCGGAATCAGTCCCAGCTTGAAGGAAAAGACCTGAATCAGCACGATACCGAGCCAGAATGTCGGAACGGAAATAAACAGCGACGGCAGCGATTGCAGCGTCGCGCGCAGGCGTTGAAACGGACTGAGAAAACTGAGTCCGGCAATCAGGAAGGCCAATAGGATGGCCGCGAGCAGCCCCAGGGACGCCAGCAGCAGCGTGGACGGCACATTTTCCGCCAATAATTCCCCTACCGGCACGCCGGACTGGAGAGAAATGCCGAAATCGCCGTGCAGCAGGCTGTTGATGGCGTGAAAGTACTGCGTCAGCACCGGAACATCGCTGCCGTAGGCCAGACGCAACTGCGCGATCTGGTCCGCGCTGAGACCCAATTCCGGGTTCTGGAATTTGATCAGCACCGAGTCGCCGGGCAATGCCTGCAACAGAATGAAGGAGAGCGTAAAGGCGGCCCACAGTACAATCAGCGCCTGGCCCAAACGCACCGTCAGATATCTGTTCATGATCGTTCCTCTTTTATCTCGCCCCCTTGCCGCCGCGAGACAAGGGGATTCGATTATTTGTCCAACCAGGTGTTATAGAAGCTGGGGCGGCCGACGGCCTCGAAGCCGATGCCTTTTGTCGTGGGCGCGCCGGCATAGACCTGAGGCTCTTCAAAGATAGGGATCACATAGGCCTGATCGATCAGATAACGCTGTACGTCGCCGACCAGCGCCAGGCGTTTTTCACGATCGGTTTCGGAAGCGATATTGTCCAGCAGGGCGTTTAGCCGGGTATCTTCAAAGTTTTTCACCTTGTCGCTGGCGCCGCCTTTTTGCAGCAGAACGTTGCGCAGCGTCGGGTAATACTGACTTTTCAGCACGTCCGGATCGGCGCGGCCGACCATCGTGGGATAGACGCCGGTTTTGGCCGGATCGAGGTTGTCCACGGTCTTGCTGCCCGCGTCGCCGGCCTGAATATTCAGCTTGACGCCGAGTTTCGCCCACTGCTGCGCCACCAGTTGCAGCGTCTCCTTGTTCTGCGGCTGCGGCGGGGATTCATAGGCGGTCAGCGTTAATGTTTGTCCGTCCTTTTGCCGTACGCCCTGCGCGCCGGTTTTCCAGCCGGCTTCATCCAGCAGACGCGCGGATTTTTCCGGATCGAAAGCCAGTTTGTCGGATAAATCCACATAGCCCGCCGCCGTTTTCGCCAGCACGGAGGTGGCCTGCGGATAGTTGTCCGAGAACAGGGTTTGCACAATCTCTTTGGCGTTGGTGGCGTGCAGCAACGCCTGACGAACCTTCAGGTCGGCGACCAGCGGGTTATCCGGGCGGAAGTTGATGCTGTTGTTGACGCCGCGCGTGGCGGACGCGTAAACCGGGAATCCCTGATCCTGCACGCGTTTCTCATCATAAGCCTGAATTTGGCGAATGGCGTCGGCCTGACCGGAAAGCAACGCGCCGATGCGCACGCTGTCTTCCGGCGTCACCAGGATATTGATGCCGTCCAGATAGGGACGTCCCTGATGGGCGAAACTCGGCGGCGCCCAGTTGTAATCTTTGCGCGCCGTCAGTTTGACTTCGCGGCCCGGGCGGTCGCTGGCCACCACGAACGGGCCGGAGCCGATAATGTTGCGCCCGTTGCCAAGCTGATTGAAGTTGTGTTCCAGCGTACTGAGCGAGACCAGCCCGGAGCCGATGGCGGACGTGCCTTGCAGGAAGCCGGGCGACGGTTTTTTAAAGTAAAACTTGACCGTCAGCGGATCGATAACCTCGCTTTTCAGGTAGTTATTGATGACTTCCGAAATCGGATGGTTAAGCGTTTTATTGCCGAGTCCGTAGGTATCGAAGTTTTTCGCCACCGCATTGGCGTCCAGCGGCGTACCGTCGGAGAAGGTGACGCCGGGACGAATTTTGAAGGTGTATTCGGTGTTATCGTCGTTGACGGTCCAGGATTGCGCAATCCAGGGCTCTATCTGTAGCGTCTCGGGATTCTGCCATGTCAGCTTGTCGGTGATTTGGTTCAGTATCCCCCCGTTGGGATAGAATCCCCCGGCGGGCGGATAAAGATTGGTGTGAGCCTGTTGTTCAAGATAAATCAATGTACCGCCGGTTTTCGGCGTACCGTCGGCGGCAAGCGCGGCGCCGCTGAGTCCCAGTAATGCCAGTGAGACCAGGGTGCGTATCGTCTGCCTGGGATAAGAAATCAGCATCGGTATTTTTTCCTGTCGTTATTGTTGGCGAATCATGCGGTCAGCATATGAAAGGCGTAATCAGGCGGACGGCTAGCCGTCCAAAACCTATCGGTGATATTTTCACAGGAGAACGTAAACAGCAAAGAACAATAGTGATATTGATTATGCGAAATTTTTGTTAGAAAACAGGGCGCCTGCGCCGGCGCTGGCAATACGATGCCTGCCGGCGGAAGCGCGGGCGCGATATTTCAGCGCGCCTCCTGCTCCCGGCCGATCTCGGCGAGCAGAGTGAACAGACTGTCGTCTACGTCAAGCGGCAGTGCGCAGCCGGGCGCGAAAATGAAACCGCGATCGCCGCTCTCTGCGCGGATCTGGCGCAGGCGCTGCTGCAAACGCGCTTTGACGGCCGGCCGCTCGCCGTTGCCGTAATGAAAATCCCGATGTTGATCGATGCCGGCGATCAGGATTTTATCGGTCAAGGCGCGTATCTGCGCCACGCCGACGCGCCCGGCAGGCTCCACGGATTCCGGCACGTTCTCCCAGTTGAACGCCTGGACGTCGTAGTCGAGGCACGGCTCGAACAACAGCTGGCTTTCGCCGTGGATATGCAGGATGTTGAACCAGGTTTTGCCCTTGATATGCTTAAGGATGGCTTCGTCGTAGGAGCGGCAGAACGTCTGGTATTCCGCCTCGGACAGCAGATCGGCGCGGGCGTACTGGGTGGCGAGAAAAACACCGTCGATGCCGACTTGCAACAGCGCGTCAAGAAAGTTCAGGTTGGTTTGCAGCAAGGCGTCCAGCGCCCGGCGCAAGGCCGCCGGGTGGCGGCGGATAAACGCCAGGGTGGGGCCAGGCTGCGTGGATTGCGTCATTTCCTGTATCCAGGTCAGCGGCGTGAACAGGGTGGGCAGCAGCGGAACGCTGCCCTGATAGTGTCGGGCCAGACCACGGACGATATCGACTTCCCGCGCCAATACCGGGTTATGCCGATCCAGCACCGGCAGCGTCGCCAGGTCGTCGGCGTGCGCTATCGGATAGCGGCGAAATACGCCGGACCACTGGGTGGGGTCGTCGGGGAAAAGGATATCGGCGCCGTAAGCCTCGGCCAGATAGTGGCCGTTCGACATCACCTTGATGAAATCCCAGCGGTTTTCGTCGGTAAGGGAAATTGTTTTGCGGATAAACGCGGCGGGATCGCGATCGACCAGCGGCAGATGCCGCCAGCCGGATATGGCGGGGCGCGCCAATCGTTCTCCCGCCAGCAGGGCTTTGATGCGTGATGCTGCGGTCATCTGTGGGCTCCTTTCTGTTAAGCGCCTGTTGGGATGACCATGATTGTCGGCGTACCGTTTGCGAGGCGGAAATAATAAAAACAGGTTAGGTTATGCGATTTCAATCAACGAGATAACCAAATGTTGACGAACGGATCGAACCGCAACACATCGGTGTGATCAGGGGCAACGGCCGGGCGTCGCCCCTTTTGATTTAACGACCGGCCGGATCGCGGCGCGGGCGCACCACGATTTCGGTGATTTGCGAATCTTCATCGGTATCGATAACCAGACGCACCGCTTTGGCGACGGAATGCGGCGAACTTCGCGCCAGCGGGTCGTCGCCGTCTTCGGGGCGGTTCATCGGCGTGTCCGTCGGCCCCGGATACAGGGTCGCGACCCTGACCCCATGGGCGCGCTCCTCGTTGCGCAGCGCTTCCGCCAGCGCATGCAGCGCGAATTTGCTGGCGGAATAGACGCTGTTTCCGGCCTGCGGGCGCGTGCCGGAACCGGAGTTGATAAAGATGATGCGCCCCTGACTGGCGCGCAGCGCGGGCAGGGTCAGGCGCGTCAGCTCGGCCGGGCCGAACAGATTGATATCGAAATGCTGGCGCCAGATCTCCGGCGTGGCCGTCGCGACGGAAAATGGTCGTGCAACGGCGGCGGAATGCACCAGCGTATCCAGCCGGGGCAGGGTGGCGACCCAGGCGGCGACCGCCGCGCCGTCGCGTAAATCCAGACTGACCGAAATTACGTTCGGGTGGCCGGCCAGCGGCGCCGTTTCCGCCCGGCGGCGGCCTATTGCGTAAACCTGATGATCGCGCGCCAGATCGCCGACGATCGCCAGCCCGATGCCGCTGGTGCCGCCGGTGACCAGGGCGATCGGCCGCCGGCCTTGCTCTTTCGCCATCCTACCCTCCGTCAGCGTTGGCGCCAGGCATAGGGAATGGCGGGCTGCCATTCATCGCCAAGCAGTTCGGGATCGTTGTAGTCGAGGATGGCCTGATAATGGTATTCGCTATCTTCAGCGTACAGTTGTCCGGCAATCTCCCGCGCCAGTATCTGAGCGCCGCGGCTGATGCCGGGGATCAGCCCGACCACATGCCCGTGGCTCAAGTGGGCCGGATAACTGAAGCAGTGCAGGCGCGTCAGCGCCGGCGGCGCATCGGCATGCTTCGGCTGAAAGGCGAGGTCGGCGCTTAAATAGGGATAGCCGGCCAATTGCTCGTTTTGCTGATCGGCCGGCGGCTGCCAGACATCCCGCCAGGTTTTTATCTGACCGACTAATGAGTGGAATTCGGGACGCGCGCCCCAGTCCAGCCGGTAGCCCGTCGCCAGGATGAGAAAATCCGCCGGCACTTCGCCTTGCGGCGTGTGAACCACGATCCCGTCGCCTTGCGGCTCGACGCGTTGTACCGGCGAGTTGAAATTGAACCAGGCGTTGGGATGGCGCGACACGCGCAGCGTGCTGCCGTGCGGCGGCGCGATCTGCTCACTGGCGATAGCGTGCGCTACCCGCCACTTCCAGGCATCCGGCAGGTTGAAGTAGCCGTTTTCCAGGCCGGGATTGCCCAACGCTTTTGAACGGTTGTAGCGCGGAAAGTCGGGACGGCGAATCAAGATCTCCACGCCGGCGGCGCCCGCTTCCAACGCGGTGGCGGAGACGTCCATGGCTGTCGCGCTGCCGCCGACCACCGCAACCCGGCGTCCGGCCAGCGCGGCGAAATCGATGGGTTCCTCCGAGTGCGCCCAATAACGTTTGGGCAACTCAGCGACAAAATCAGGGATAGACGGGCCGCCGAACGCATCCATGCCGGTGGCCAGAATGACTTTACGCGCGGCGACCGTATCCTGCTGTCCCTGATGTTGAAAGGTGAGTTCAACCTGGCGGCCGTTTTGCAGGTTCAGGTCCGTCAGCGTATGATCATTGCGCACGTCCAACGCCAGCACGCGGCGATACCAGCGCAGGTAGTCCGCCCATTGCAGACGCGGAATTTTGTCCAGTTCATTCCAGGCGCGCAGGCCGAATTGCGCTTCATACCAGGCGCGGAACGTCAGCGCCGGCAGATCCAGCGCCGGCCCGGTCAAATGTTTGGGTGAACGCAGCGTTTCCATGCGGGCGGTGGTCGCCCACGGCCCTTCGTAATCTTCCGGCGCTTTGTCGTACAGCACCGCATCAATGCCTTGCAACCGCAGTGCGAATGCCGCGGCCAGCCCCGACATCCCGGCGCCGATAATCACCACATCCTTTACCGGCTTTCCGGCGTGTTCCTTCGCCGGCAGCCAGCGTTTCCCCGGTTGCTCCAGCCATTCAAGATCTTGTTTTAGTCGGGCTTCGAGCGCGGGTAATCCGATGGCGCCGTCTTCTGCGTGTGACATGGTATTTCTCCTGTATCAATGAGTTCGTACTCCTATTTCTGAGTAATAACATCGTGATGACAGGCAGGCTAATAACATTTTTCGCTACTATATTGTGTTCTCAACATAAACGGCCGGACGTCAGGTCGGCGACATCGGCGCGCGTTTGCACAGCCGTTTATAAACCGACCAACCCATTGAGCGAAGATTTAATCACTCCCTGTTTTCGCCTGTCAGAATAGATCGACGCGTACGTCCACGCCGACGGTGCGGCCTTCATTCACCTGCGCAAAGCCTGTGCCGCTGCTGGCGTAGGCGTAGGTGCGATAACGGCGATCGAAGAGGTTATCGACATACATGGCGATGTTCAGCCGATCGGTGGCCTGCCAACCCAGCCGCAAATCCGTGGTGGCGTAGGCGCCTTGACGCAGAAGATTATCGCCGTCGAAGTAATGCGGCCCGGTCAGCTTGACGGCGAGGCGTGGCATCAGCGCGCCGTATTGGGTATCGATAATGCCGTTGATGCTGGTTCCGGCGCCGTAACGCGGTACGAACGGCACTTTCTTATCCTGATAGAGTTCGCTATCGCCGGTGAATTCGGAGCGAATCAAGTTGCCGTCGATATCCCATGACCATCCCGGAATAAACCGCCATTTGGCGCTCAGTTCGATGCCGCCGGCATCGGCGCTGCCGGCGTTGTCGATCGTCTGCATACCTATAGCGCCGGAATAGAGTTGCATATTCCGGGTACGCGTATAAAACACCGCGCCTTGTAGCTGAAGGTCGCCCGTTTCATAGCGGGATCCGAGCTCATAGTTGATGGATTTTTCCGCCGCATAGGGCTGCGCCGCCAGCTTGGCCGTTGGAATGATATTGAAGCCTGTCGGCTTATAGCCCTGCGCGATGCGGGTATAGACGCGCCAGCCGTCGGCCAGCAGATAACCGGCGGAGATCTGCCCCAGTACCCGGTCGTCATCTGCGTCATTGCCGTCGCCGAAGGCGGAACCCATCACCACGCCGTGGTATCGGGTGCTGGATTTGTCGTGGGAAACGCGCAGTCCGCCGCCCAGATCGACGCGCTCGGTCATATGCCAGGTCAAATCGCCGTACGCCGCCAGCGTTTCGGATGCCGTGTAGGAATGGGTCCGCATATAGTTCGTGGTCGGCATGTCGTATGCCAGGTCGATTTTCTGCCGGGTATTCTGGCGGTAGAGACCGAACACCATGTCTACGGCGCGTTCGTCGCCTTGCGTAGCGGCCCTGAGTTCCTGCACATCTTGATTCCAGCGCTCCGGCATATTGGCGATGAGCGTGCCGTTGGGAAACGTCCGGTCATAGTTTTGCTGTTGCCAGGCGCCAACCAGGCTGAATAGCCAGTTATCGGCGGCGTATTTGCCGCTCAGCGCCTGACTGTGGGTACAGCGGCGCAAATAAGGGTCGGGCATGCCGTCGGCGATATTCAACGTACGTCCTTTCACGTCGTTGAACGACAGGTAGCTATCCTGCGTGGCGCGCGTACAGTCTTCCGTCACTGAGACGCCCGCTTCCCACGGCTGGCCGTCCGGGGCGAGCCGCAGACGAACGTTGCCTGCGCGGGTGCGCGCGCCGCCTAAATCGTCGCTGCCGGTTGACGGATTAATGAGCGCGCCGTTGTCCGCCTGCCGCAGCAGCGTAACGCCGCCGTACAACAAGCCGTCCTGAATCGGGCCGCTGAGATTGATCTTGCCGCGGTAGCTATCCCGGCTGCCGATGCCGCCTTCGATATAGCCGCGAGGCGTACTATCGGGTTGCTGGGTGACGATATTGACGATCCCGCCTTGCGCGCTTTTGCCGTACAACGTACCCTGCGGGCCGCGCAGCATTTCAACATTCTGCACATCGGTCAACGCCTGTATGGTATTGGTGGCGAGTTGCGGAATGCCGTCCACGTACAGCGTTACCGCCGGGTTATAAAAGTCCTGCGCCGAGGATACGCCGCGCAAGGTAATAATAGGAAACAACAGCGTGCCGCTGTTTTCCACGTTCAGGCCGGGCAGCACTCGACCGAGTTTCCTGGTGCCGGTGACGTTGGCGTCTTTTAATTCCGCGGCCGTCGCCGCCGTGGAAGAGACATTCCGCGCCGAAGCGGAATAGGGCGACTGCTTGCTGGCGGCGACGACCAGAATATCGTCGCCATCGGACGCCGTTTGCGCCAGCGCCCAGGGGGCGATCAACAATCCGCCGAGAGCAAGTGGATAGAGTCGTTTGATTTGCATGGTATATCCCTGAAAGCGCGAGAAATAAGAAAAGCCCGCGGAAAACGGGGCTTAAGCCGGGCTTTAAATGATAATTATTTGCAAGTGAGCCGCTACCCGAAACGGGTTTATTTCAACCCGCTTCGGTTTCCATCAGGGTATGACGCGCTTAAAAACGGCGTTTAAAGGCGGAAGGGTTGACGCCGAATTGTTTTTGAAAGGCGGCGGTGAAATGGCTGGCGTTGGTGTAGCCCAGATCGGCCGCCACGATCATTACCGGTATATCGCCGGCAGACAGGCGACGTTTGGCCTCCTGCATGCGTTCGGCCTGGAAGAGGCCGTAAACGCTGTTGTTGAACAGTAATCGAAAACCCCGCTTGATTTTTAAGAGGCTAAGTCCGGTTTCGCGCGCCAGTTCGGCGATGGTCGGCGCCTGGGCTAAGTCGGCGAGCAACAGATCTTTCGCCCGCATCAGTTTCTGGCGGTCGCAATGGCTCAATCGGCAGTCATTTCGCCCTTTTTCGCGATGTGCATCCAGGATCAAACTGAGCAACACCATGCTTTGCCCCAGCAGCCAGAGCGGGGCGCGCGCGTTGTCGCCGGCGGGCGAGGATCGCATTCGGTTCAGCGCTTCCGCCAACATGTGCGCTGTGGCCTGCATTTCCGCATTGCAAGCACGCCGCTGGCAACAACGCTGAGTATCGATTTGCCGCCGCAAAGCGCGATCCATCTCCGGCACCCAATTCGCCAGTACATCGGGTTGAAAGGAAATACTGACGCTTTCGAATTTATCCATGTACGAAGATATTCCATGGCAATCAGGAAGATGACTGATGCAATTACTGCCCTGTCGCAGCAGATATTCGCTTTCCGCGCGAGCGTCGCTCAGTAAATAGCGTGATGTTCCCTTAAGTACGCAGGAGAAGTCGATTCTGCCCAAATCGTCGTGCAGCCTCATGGAGAGCGGACGTGAAAAATTCACCCGCCAGAGCAAGATGTCGATGCCTTCATGGAGCGGGTAGCGCAATAGATCGTATTCCGCTGCCGTGGTGAACTGCGGCTCTGGCGGCCCGGCCAATAGGTTGCGTACCGATATTTCCGGCGCGACAGGGAGGTTTATCGAATTGTGCATGACGTTATTTCCTTTAGCGCGCACCAATGCGGGCAGAAAGCAAACCAAATTGGGTAGAGATGATGTTGAGAATAATTATTATTAACACCCATCCATGTCAGCGTCGAGTTTATTTCCGGCATGCCGCCGCGTCGCAAACCGGCGTGCGCCAGGAATGGCTCAGCGTGAAGAAGAAATAAGGAGCCGGTAATATGCGTGTCGGACAACGTCACGATCTCAAAGAAAATAGGTTAACGACTGGCGGCGTCGTGTTTGCCATCGTCGGCATTTACGTCACGCAAACGCTGGTTTCGACGCTGGCGATGCAATCCATTCCCGCATTGGTGCGTTCAACTGGCGGTTCCCTCACGTTAATCGGCGCCTCTACGCTGTTTATGTTGCCGTGGGCGCTAAAGTTTATCTGGGCGCCGTTAATCGAGCGCCGGCGTTTGCCGATCGGGCTTGCGCGACGCCGTTCCCGTTCGCTTATTCTCGGCGGACAAACCGCGCTGGTATTACTGTTGCTGCTTGCCGCGTTGTCTGGTTATTTGAATCGTTCGCATCCTTTTCAGACGACGGAGATTATCTGGCTCTTTGCGCTGTTTATGATGGCCGGGCTGGTGGCGGCGACCATTGATATCGCCTGTGACGGTTTCTGCGTGGATCAACTGGCCGGCAGCGGATATGGTTGGGGAAATGTGGCGCAGGTCGGCGGCAGTTACGTGGGAATGATGCTGGGCGGCGGCGTGTTCTTGCTGCTGACCGGGCGTTACGGCTGGCCGGCGGCCGCGATGCTGCTGGCGCTGATGATCCTGGCGTTGACCGCGCCGCTTTGGCGTGTGCGCGAACCGGATCGTCCCGATAACGCTTGCCATCGTCCCAGCTTGCGTTATGCCCTGACGCGCGACGCCACCCGCTTCGGCCTGCTGCTGATCGTATGCCTCAATGCCGGATTGCGCGTGGTGATGCCGCTGTCCGCGCCGTTGCTGCTCGATCACGGCCTGAGTATGACTTCTCTGGGCTGGCTGCTGGGAGGCGGCAGTATCGCCGCTGGGGCGGCGGGAACGCTGGGCGGCGGCCTCTTGATTCACTACTGGGGGCTGTGGCGGGCGCTGTGGATCGCTTATACGTTGCAAGGCGTGATGCTGTCGCTTGTCGCGCTTAGCTTATGGCTCGCGCCGTCTGATATAACGCTGGGTCTGTTAATGGGGTTGACGGTGGCGCAGTTTATGGTCACCGCATGCGCGCTGGTTTGCGTTTATTCCGTGTTGATGCGTTTATCTTCCTCTTTGCAGGCCGGCGTGGATTTCACGTTGTTTCAGTGTGCGGATGCCGGTATCGCCATCCTGGCGGGGAGCGTCGGCGGCATGATAGCTCAGCAGTTTGGCTATGCCGCCTGTTTTCTCGCTGCGGCCTGTCTGACCGTTTTAATGACGCTTGCCGTCGCGATGCGACGCCGAGACTTTCCGGCGGGTATATAATGGTTTCTCATTATAATAACCTTGGGGGTGCCGGTCAGGCGCCTCTTTTCATCAACTGAGAGGGAGTTCTTGTGGCCGTACCGCAAACCAAAACTGAATTGCTTTCTGAAATTGATAAAACTTTCAATAAATTAATCGGCTATCTCGATATTATTCCGCCGGCGCTCGCGGAGGGTAAGTCAATGCCGGGACACGCTAAAGACACCATAATGAGCGTCGGCGATCTCGTTTCCTATTTACTGGGCTGGAATAAACTGGTTGTAAAGTGGATTACGCGAGACGAAAGCGGCCAACCGGTAGACTTCCCCGAAACAGGCTACAAGTGGAATCAGCTCGGTCTGCTGGCGCAAAAGTTTTATGCGGACTTCGAAAAATCAGATTACGCGCAGCGCATCGAAGCCCTGAAAGCGGAAAAAAACCGCATCGTCGAACTTATCGCGGCGCGTAGCGATGAAGAGCTGTATGGAAAATCATGGTACGGCAAGTGGACCATGGGCCGAATGATTTCATTTAATACCTCGTCGCCTTACGCCAATGCCTGCGGCAGATTAAGGAAGTGGGCGAAAGAGCGTCAGTTCAAATTAAAGTGATGCTTCCCTGAACATCCGCTTGCGCCTTGATTGCGGACGTCGACCTCCGCACTACGAGGAACCTCGGCCCGCTCAGCGTCTTAAGATTCTGTTAAGAAAAATTCTCCAGAATAAATCGCCGACGGATGGCGGCGATCGGCGGCCAATTAAGTCAAAAAATTGAAAGATGTCGGGTATATAACGTGTAAAGGCTGTAGAGCGGCTAAGCTTAAAGACAGACCTGAATCGGCAATTATGCCCGGCAAGCCACACGGTTGTTATCGGCACAAAGGTTACTGCCTGTAAATTGGCGCTATTTTCCGGAGGACGCTATGTCACCCTGTGTTTGTCTAGAAATTGATCGGCGATACCGAGGTTTTGTGCTCTCGCACCTTTTCCCGCGGCTGCGATACCGTCGGCCGTTCGGCGCCAAACTGAGTGGGAATAGCCTTGCATGACAGTGATAAACGTTACGCTTGTCGCAATTTGCTCCATTCTGACGGCCATTCAGTTTATCTCCCTCTGTCTGGCGCTGTGGCGATTGCGGCGTCCGGTGAAAACATCCGTCCGCGCCTATCCGTTTATTACGCTGGCCCGTCCGCTGTGCGGACAGGATCGGTTTGAAGAAGAGACGCTGCGCTCTTGTTTTCTGCAAGATTACCCCGATTACGAAATCCTCTTTTGCGTGGCTTCCCGGCAAGACCCGGTGATCCCGCTGGTGGAAAAACTGATCGGCGAATACCCCGAACGGTCGGCGCGATTGCTCATCGGCGATGACAAAGTGAGCGGCAATCCGAAGATTAACAATCTGTACAAGGCCTGGCAGGCCAGCAGCGCCAGTTGGGTGGCGATGTCGGACAGCAATCTGTTGCTGCCCGCCGATTATCTGCGTTCGCTGATTTCCTCCGCCGACGACCGAACCGGGCTCGTCAGCTCGCCCGCGGTCGGGATCCGGCCGGAAAACCTGTGGGGGGCGGTCGAGGCGGCCATGCTGAATACGCATCAGGCGCGCTGGCAGTTCCTGGCCGACATCGCCGGACAGGGCTTCGCTCAGGGCAAGACGTTATTCTGGCGGCGCGATGTGCTGGAAAAAGGCGGCGGTTTGATCGCGCTGGGGAACGAACTGGCCGAGGATGTGGCATCAACCAAACTGGTGCGCGGCGCGGGGCTGAAGGTTCGCCTGCCGCCCCGGCCTTATCCTCAACCGATTGGCCGGCGCAGCTTCGCCGCGGTTTGGGACCGGCAGTTGCGCTGGGCGCGTATCCGGCGTTTCGGCTTTTTGGCGTTATTTATTCCGGAGATAGTGCTGGGCTCGCTGCCGGCGTTAGGCTGCGCCCTCTGGCTGGCCGCCGCGGGGATAATATCCTGGATTTGGCCGCCTGTTCTGCTAGTGTTGTGGTACGGCGCGGAGTGGGGCATGGCGCGTTTGCTGGGCTGGCCGCATCGGCCGCGCGATGTGCTGGCGATGTTGATTCGCGATATCCTGTTGCCCGCGCTGTGGTTAGGGTGCTGGTTCGGGCGCAGTATCGTCTGGCGAGGCAACGTGGTAAGCAGCGGGCAATCGTGAGTGGAGCAGCAGCCGCGTGATAAGTAAAGAGACGGTAATCTGATGTTTGAGTTGCAAACTATCGAAGGGTTGATAGCCCAACACGGCCTGCTGTTGCTGACGCCGCTGGCCGTGCTGGAGGGGCCGATCGTCACGGTGATCGCCGCTTATCTGGCGCGTCTTGACTATTTTAATCTGACGGCGGTCTGCATCGTCGTCATCCTGGCCGATCTGGTGGGCGATCTCGGGTTTTATGCGCTGGGACGCTGGGCCATCAAGGCGGATGGCGTCCCGCCGCGCTGGTTAAGCCGCTTCGGACTTAGTCAGGCCAGATTGCAGAAAATGGGCAGCAATTTTGAAACCCGGGGCGGGAAAATACTGGCGTTCGGCAAGCTCACCCATTCCGCCGGCGCCGCCGTCCTGCTGGCGGCCGGGATGGCCCGCATGCGCCTGCGCCCGTTCCTGTTTTACAACACGCTGGCCACCATTCCGAAAAGCCTTTTCTTTGTCGCCATCGGCTACGCTTTCGGCCATTTCGCCGCGCAGGTGGACGACTGGATCGCCGTGACCTCGTTAGTCTTGCTGGTGTTGCTGCTTGCCGGAGGGATGGTGTGGCTGAAGCGGAGCAAATAGCGGCGACGTTCAGTTGCATCATCCCCGCCTATAACGAGGCCCGGCGTATCGGCGCCGTGCTTGATGCGGTCGCCGGGCATCCGTTGCTGGCCGAAATTATCGTCGTCGACGATCACTCCGGCGACGATACCGCCGGCGTGGCGCAGCGTGACGGCGTGCAAGTCATCCGGCTGCCGCATAATCAGGGCAAAAGCCGCGCCGTCGCCGAAGGCGTGGCCGCCGCCGCCGGCAGCCATTTGCTGTTGCTCGACGCCGACCTTGTCGGGCTGACGGCTCACGATATCACCGCGCTGATACAACCGGTTAAATTGGGGCAGGCCGACGCCACCCTCAGTTTACGCGGCAACAGTCCGCTGGTCTGGCGGGCGATCGGCCTGGATTACATTTCCGGCGAGCGCGTTTTCGCCCGTGCGCTGGTCGAGACCCGTTTACAGGCATTACGGGATTTGCCGCATTTCGGGCTTGAGGTCTGGCTCAATACTCTTTGGATCGACGAGGATATCCGGCTGAAGGTGGTGAGGTGGCCCCGCGTCAGCAGTCCCTATAAAGCGACGAAAATGGGATGGCTGCGCGGCCTGCGCGCCGATGTGTCAATGATGCGCGATATTTTTCGCACCATCAGCCTATGTCAGGCGCTGCGCCAAATTTATGCGCTTTGGCGTCGGCGCCGCTAAAGCAGCGTGACGAGAAAGAAACCGACGGCGGTCATCAGCAGCGAGCCCAGAACATGCACTAAAACCGAGGTCACGGCCCACGCATAGTTGCCGGATTGCAGCAGGGAAAATAGCTCGGCGGAGAAGGTGGAAAAGGTGGTCATTCCGCCGCACAGTCCCGTGGTGATCAGCAGTTTCCAGGCGGGATCGAGTTGCGGTTGCCGCAGGAAATAGGCCAGCGCGGCGCCGATGATCAAACCGCCCAGCAGATTGACGATCAGCGTCCCGGGCGGCAGGTTCGGAAACAGGCTGTTTAAGCGAACGGACAGTAGCCAGCGGATAACGCACCCTGCGGAGCCGCCGATAATCACGGCGAAAAGCGATTTTACCATGTTCCCCTCATACCATTTTCACCTTAACGCTTTTGCGCTTCTTGCCGGTTTCTCCATTAGCGAAACATCCATCCGGCCGGAAAAGCGGTTTCAGGGGTGTACGATATGGGCGTGGAACCAGCGACGAAGGGGTATTTTATGTCACCCATGCCGCGCAGGGAAGCCCGGCGGAATTTAGCCCGGCGCGAAAGCCGCGCCAGGCGACGCGCCGCGTTATTCGAACGTCTCGCCGTACAGGCCGATCAGCCGACGCACCACGCCGTTGGTCCAGCCGAAGCCATCCTGAAGCGGGTATTCGCCCCCGCGGCCTTCGAGCGGCGTGCCGTCGGCGATATGATATTTTTCAATCAGCTTGTGGTGCTGCCGGTAAAAGATATTCACCGTTTTTAGCCAGTTACGGGCGATTTCATCGCCCAGCGCGTCATGGCCGTACATTTTAAAACCTTGAATGGCCATCCATTGCAGCGGCGCCCAGCCGTTGGGTTTATCCCACTGTTCATTGGTTTCGTACTCGGTGGTCATCAGCCCGCCCGGCGTGAGCAGCCGCGCGCGCACCGTCTCCGCCAGCCTGGCGGCCTGTTCATGGGTGGCGAGCCCCACATAAAGCGGCACGATGCTGGCGGCGGAAAAGAGCGCCATCTGCTGGCGATGCCAGTCGTAATCGCGAAAACCGCCGGCTTCTTCATCCCACAGGTAGCGGGTCACGGCCGCGCGCCGCGCTTCCGCTTTCCGGCGAAATAGCGCCTCCGTCTCTTTGTCTCCTTGCAGAACGGAGATATTGGCGATGACGCTCTCCAGCTTGTAAAGAAACGCGTTGAGATCCACCGGGATAAACTGGGTGGTGCGAATACTGGCGAGACGATGCGCATCACGCAGCCAGCGCGAGGAGTAGTCCCACCCGGAGGCGGCGCCTGCCCGCAGATCCCGGTAAACCTCATTCGCCGGACGGCCGGAATGTCGCGCGGTTTCCACATCCTCCAGCCAGGATTCGTCGCGCGGGGTGTCTCTGTCGTCCCAATAGCGGTTCAGCAGCGTGCCGTCCGGCATCCGCACTACGTGGCGATAGGCCTGATTCAGCGCCAGCGATTCGGCGCCGTCCATCCAGAAAGCGTACTCCTGCAACAGGTGCGTCAGATAACGGCGAGCGCCGCGCACGCCGTCTTCTTCGAACAGTTCCACCATCAGCGCGAATACCGGCGGTTGCGAGCGGCTGAGATAATAAGTGCGGTTGCCGTTGGGGATGTGTCCGTAGGTTTCAATCATCCAGGCGAAATTATCCGCCATACAACGCAGCAGATCGTTGCGTCCGCTCTCCGCCAACCCCAGCATGGTGAAATAGGAGTCCCAGTAGTAGGTCTCGCCGAAGCGTCCGCCCGGCACGATATAGGCCTGCGGCAGCGGCAACAACGACGACCAGGGAATGTGGTCCTGCGGTTCGCGCGTCAACACGCTCCACAGATTATCGATATGCTCTTTGAGAGAGTGCCGCGGATCGGAGATGTAGTCGTTGCCCTGGCTTTCCGGCAGCCAGAAATGCGCCTTGATGAACTGCTTCAGGTCGAAGGCGGGGTGCTTTCTCACCCGGCGATAGCGGATGAGAATATCCAGCGGATCGATTTTGGGCGCGCAGTCGGGAAAGGTTTTGCTGTCCGCGAAAATACGCGAAGACTGAACGTGTGCGAACAACTCCAGATAACGATCGGCGGGCGTTAACGCATCGGAAGGCGGCAAGCCTTCGATCATTTCCGGTTCCGGCTCCGCCTCGAGCATTTTATCCAGTATTAATTCAAAAGGTTCGATTTCTGAGATGCGATTTTCGTCGCTGCCGGATTCCACGGGTTCGGCAGCCTGTGATTTCGAGTTGAACATGTGCGACAAACCTCAGCATAGATTATCTATGACGCCGGCTGACACCAGGTCGTCGTTATAACGTCGTCTCATTGGCGATAGCGTCGGACCCGGCGCTATGCGGCGCGATGGCGCGCAGATCTTTCAGATAACTTTCGCACCAATTCGCGATATCGTTTTTGCGCAGCAGCGCCATCAGGTCGTTGTAACGGGAGATCCGCTCGGCGCGCGGCATGGTCAGCGCCTTATTCAGCGCCGCCGCGACGTCGTCGCGATCGTACGGGTTGACGATGAACGCGGCGGTCATCTCATTGGCCGCGCCGGCAAAGCGCGACAGCACCAGCACGCCGGGATCGTCCGGGTCCTGCGCTGCCACATACTCTTTCGCCACCAGGTTCATGCCGTCGCGCAGCGGCGTGACCAGCCCGACATCCGCCAGACGAAATATTTTCATCAGCAGCCGGCGATCGAAATGCTGGTTGAGGTAATAGAGCGGCGTGCTGTTCAGCGAGCCGTATTTGCCGTTGATTCTGCCGACCTCCATCTCCAACTGATGGCGGAGATCCTGATAGGCCGGCACATCCCCGCGCGAGGTCGGGGCGATTTGCGAATAGCGAACCTTGCCGCGATGCTGCGGGTAGTGCTCCAGCAAGGCTTCATACGCCAGGAAACGTTCCGGCAGGCCTTTGGTGTAATCCAGCCGTTCGCAGGAAATGATGTTTTGCGCATCGCCCAGCTCGTTTTTCATCACGGCGATTTTAGGCGGCAGCGGGCCGGCCGCCATTTCCTGAATGCTGTCCGGCGCGATGCCTATCGGATAGACTTCCGTCATAAACGTATGGTCGAAAGCGCGATGGGTCTTTGCCCCGATCGGCTGCAATGCCGTCAACTGGCCGAGGTTGTCGAGGAACGCCATCCGGTCGTTTTCCGTTTGGAATCCGAGCAGATCGTATGCGCACAACATTTTCAGCAGATCCTGATGGGTGGGCAGCGCATTGAAAATTTCCGGGGTAGGAAAAGGGATATGCAGGAAGAAGCCGATGCGGTTATTCACGCCGAGTTTGCGCAGCGCGGCGGCGAACGGCAGTAAATGATAGTCATGGATCCACAGAGTATCGTCTGGCTTAATCAACGGCTGTAGCCGCTTCGCCAGCAGCGCATTGACCCGACAGTAACCCTCCCAGGCTTCACGCTGAAATTGCACCAGATCGATACGATAATGGAATGCCGGCCAGATGACGGCGTTGGAAAACTGACAGTAATAAAGATCGTAATCGTTTTGATTAAGCGGAACCGAGGCATAAGTGATGCCGTCCATTTCCTGCAAATTCAGATCATCCTCATCTTCGCCGGATATTTCACTTATTTCTCCATTCCAGCCAAACCACAATCCCCCGGTGGTTTTCAGCGCATCCAGAATGCCTACGGCCAACCCGCCGGCGCTGGACTTCGATTTATCGGGATTAGCGATACGGTTAGATACGACAATCAGACGACTCATCACCTTAACTCCTTACCGACGTTATCTTGCTGTCGTTGTAATAGGATCTGTTCAAGCCAGCGGTGAACGTCCGCTACCTGTGCGAGACGGTAGCGGGCATGGCCTGAACCGTCTCCGACCTTGACGGAAATGCCCTGCATGGCGTTTACCGCCTGAAATCCTTGCTCATCCGTCAGGTCGTCGCCGACAAAAACCGGCATGCGGCCGCTGAAGGGCGCTTCCCGCATAAAAGCGTGAATCGCCGCGCCTTTATCCGCGCCGCGCGGTTTTATCTCCACCACGCATTTGCCGGGTTGCAGCGTAAGTAGAGGAAAGCGCGCCACGGCGGATTCCGCCAGCGCTAATATCCGTTGCCGATACGGCATCGCCTGGCGATAGTGCAGGGCGAAAGCCATGCCTTTGGCTTCCAGCAAGGCGCCCGGCATCGCGCGCATTCCATGCTCCAGCATGTGTCGCAGGGGAACCGCCACGTCCAGCGGCAGCGCGACGCGGTGCAGGTTGCCCGCGCCGTCGCGTCGTTCGGCGCCATGTACGCCGGCCAGCGGCAGTTTGAGCGGCGCGGTCAGTTTGTCGAGCTGTTCGATGGGGCGGCCCGATACCAGCGCCAGCGCGCCGCGGCAGACTGCGGAGAGCGCCTGCAAATCGGCGCGAACCGAGGAAAGAAGTGTAACGGCGTCCGGCTGCGGCCGGATTTCCGCCAGCGTGCCGTCGACATCGAAAAAGAAAGCGCAGCGTCTGCCGTCGGGAACGGGCAGAGGGCGTGCGTGCGGCGTCGTGTTGTCCGTTGCAATGGTGGTCAAACGCGTTCTCCTGTCTGCTTAGTGTTCTCACTGCACGGGCGCGCAAACCGCATGATCTGCGTGAGCTGTCGTCACGCCGCCGCGGTGGGCGCGTCACCCGTAAAGTTCATGAATCGCAATCGCGCGAGGAGTGTCTGATGCCACGGTAGAGGAGGAAATTCGCCGCATAACAAAACAGGCGGCGAATGAGCGGGGTAACACCGTTTTTGTTAACTAAAATCGTTGATAATTCGCTCTGCAAACGAGCATGTATAACCCAATAACCTCAACCTGACTGTGAACACCATTGCAATTTAGTGTAGACGCTGCTGGGTATTTTTCCAGACTATCGTATTGCGCATGCGATTCATCAGCCGGGGAGAAGCGCCTTGGCGACAATGCCGGCGGGCCGGCCGCGCCGTAGTGTGAAGGGCGTCTTAGCCTTGGCAGGGCAACTGTGGCATACTTGGTCAGGAAACCATACTGTTTAGTTATTAACATTCCATTTTTCTGCGCTACAGGAATTTTGGCAACCCCGAAGAGGCGGCATGAGAACATTAACAGAAGAACGGCGACAGGCCATCATTACCGCGGCCTCGCAGCTTTTCCAGGAAATAGGGTATGAGCGCGCGTCAATGAACGAAGTGGCGAAGCGGGTCGGCGGCTCCAAGGCGACGCTTTACAACTATTTCAGCTCGAAAGAAGAATTATTTGAAACAGTGGTGCGTACTTACAGCGCCAGCTTTCTGGCGGACGCCGCCGCCGAACTGACCAAACCGGGCAGTGAAGATCTTTCCATCGAACAAAAACTCACCCGATTCGGCGAGCGCATGCTCCAGGTTCTGACCGGCGATAATCAGGCGCTGCAAATTTACCGCGTGGTGGTGGGCGAGGCCGGCCATTCGGACATCGGGATCCTGTTTCGCGAATCCGGCATTCGGCAAAGTATGGAACAGCTGGCCCAGACGATGGCCGAGGCGGTGCAAAAAGGAGAGTTGATTGACGGCGATCCGATGCTGCTGGCCATGCAGTTTACCGCGCTGGTTAAAGCCGAAACCGATGCGCTGCTCTATCAGCGCGAGCTGCCGCGTTTCACGCGCGCGAAAATCAAGCAGATGGTCAACAATGGCGTCCAACTGTTTCTCAGCGGCGCGTTGGCGCGCAAAGACGCGAAAAAATAATCATCGGCATGCTGCGATCGCCGGCATCATGACCGGTGAATTCGCCCCACACGCCTTTCCAGCGACGCCCTCTCAATAAAACGCCTCGAACGCTATAACGCCTCGATCGCCGCTGCCGAATCTCACGGCGCATTGCTTCCGTGCCGAAGAAACCGCTGATTATTTGCCGGCCCTGTCGCATCAAGCCTGATTTATCTCTTTTACCTTCGACGACCGGGCGGATCGCGATGGGGAATCCCACTCGCGACGCCCCTTTGCCGATCGGTCGTTTAATCGTAATACCGCTATGCGTTGCAATTAAAACGGGGAAACGCGGCGCGCTATTTAATTCTTTATTTTGAAATAATGATAAATGATATTATTTTAATTATAACAATATGATTTTAAGTTAATTTTTTTAAACTTTCCTGCCGAAAATGTCTTGCCGATCTGATCATATTTTCTGCATAATGCGCGCCATAAAATTTCTCAATGGACATAAAAAGGAAACCGCATGGAGCGCAATTACGCCATACCCTCGTCTTTTTCTTCGTTAACCGCCACGCTCGCCCGTTATCAACTGTCCGTCTTTGGCTGCGCCGACCTGGACGTGGAGTCCTTTACCGCCACCGAGGGGCTGAGCCAGACCTACTGCTACCAGATAACCTTTACCAGCGGCCGCGATATCGCCCCCGGCGAGATGCTGTTGCAGGACGCCAGCTTTACCTTCAATCCGCCGGGCAGGCAGTTGGGCGGCATCACGCTGCCTGACGCCACGCCGCCGCGTGCGGTGCATGGGGTGGTGACGCAGTTTCAGCGGCTGTCGGCCTCGGCGGACGAAGTGCGTTACCGGCTGACGCTGGAGCCGCATCTGGCGCTGCTGGGCAATGCCGGCCGCCCGGCGATATACCAGCATCAGTCGGTGCCGGAGATAGTCGAGCAGATATTGCGCCAACAGCATCAGTTCGAAGGCTGGCAGTTCGAGTTCCGCCTGCGCAACCGCTACCCGCAACGCGAGCAGGTGATGCAGTGGCAGGAGAGCGACCGGGCGTTTATCGAGCGGCTGCTGGCGGAGGTGGGCATCTGGTATCGCTTCGAGATGGACGCGCGGCTGAAGCGGGAGGTGGTGGTGTTCGCCGACGACCAGCAGTTCTACCAGTTTGACGTGCGATTGCCGCTGCGCAGCCCGTCGGGGATGAACGACAACGGGGTGGAGTCGGTATGGGGGCTGAACTCGACGCACCAGGTGGTCAGCCAGTCGGTGCGGGTGAAGGATTACAACTACCGGCAGGCGGGAGAGGGCTTGCAGACCGAGGCGGACGTGACCGGCGGCGGGGAGGGCGCTTACGGTCAGGTGTACCGTTACGGCGACCACTACCTGACGCTGGACGGGGAAAGCGGCGAGGATTCGTCAGGCGAGACGGCGGAAGGGGGCAATTTCTACGCGCGGCTGC